>JAYZFP010000108.1:0-30448 GCA_036336715.1 Planctomycetota bacterium | reverse complement strand
CGGCTCCCGCCATGATCGATGAAAAGACCGCCGGCCAGTGTTGCCGACCGGGAGGCTGCTGGGTCAGCACCTTGGGGGTGCGACCAAACTCACCGGTGACCACCACCAGCGTATCGTCCATCATGCCGCGGTCATTCAAATCATTCAGTAATGCTGACAGCGCCTGGTCCAGACGGGGCAGGCAAAAACCCATCCCGTAGGATCCGTTGCCAAAGGCGTTGCCCATCCCCATATTTCCTCCATGCATGTCCCAGCTGCTGCTGGGGGGGCCTTGTGTGTCATGAGCCGCCTGTCCGGTCCAGCCATTGACGGTTACAAATCGCACACCCGCCTCCACCATCCGCCTGGCCAGAAGGAGATTCTGCCCGAGCGGGTGCATGCCGTATCGCTCACGGATTTTTGTCGGCTCCTGGTTCATGTCGAAGGCGTCCCGACCTTCGGGACGGGTCATCGCCTCGTATCCTTTCTCACGCAGTTCGGCCCAGTCATCTCCCCGCAGATCGTTTCTCAGGGCACGACTTTCCATTTGTCCAAGGAGTTCCCGCCGCGGGTCGAGCCGTTGCCTGTTCACCTGATCGTAAATGGGGGGAGGTGAGAATTTTTTCATGGCCGGGTGGTTTTCTGCCGAATCAACGAAAACCGGTGCGTACGCGGAGCCAAGATAGCCCCCAATCCCGATATTGGGGGCGCAGAATACCGGGGGCCGACGCACTTGATCAGCCAGGCATTGGAGACGATGTTTCGTTCGCTCGGCTTGTGTCGGGCCACAAAGGAACCGATGTAAGGCTGGTCATCGGAAACACCCTGTCGGACCCTTTTGACAGACTGACCACTCAGCAGATTGTGCATCGCATCAAAGTGGTTGCTGATGGCACCCGGGTGGCTCATGGAGTTGATCAGAGTGAACTGGTCGGTGATTTTCGCCAGCTCCGTATGCATCTCGTTCAAGTGCATTCCAGGCACCCGTGTGGAGATCGGTTTGTAGGGGCCCCGAATGGTGTCGGGCGCGTCCGGTTTCATGTCCCAGGTGTCGACATGGCTCGGTCCCCCGCAAAGCAATACGAATATGCAGGATTTCCGGGAAGCGACGGCATTACCGCGTTTGTCCATCTGGTCAGTACCGAAAACCGAACCTGGCATGCCGAGGGAAAGGGCCCCGAGGCCACCTGCCAACAGAGCCTGCCTGCGATTCATCTCATGTGATTCCATGATTTTTTTCCAACACTTTGTGAACGTCGCGTTTTCCCTGTGCCCGCAGTATCCTCCTCAAGGACTTTGATTGCAATTAAAAAAGCGGGAGAAGCAACCGCGTTGGCGGCGGCCGAGTGTCACCTGTCGGTGGTTTGCGATATAGTCATGATTCGTTGGTGTCGATGCAAAACATGCTGCAGCGTGGCCAGGCGTTGCGATCGAAGGAACCTGGAGAATTGAAATGCAATTGGGATTTGTGAGTGCCATTCTCGATGACTGCAGCCTCGAAGAGACCCTTGCGACGGCCGCAAAAATTGGTTTCGACTGCGTGGAATTGATGTGTTGGCCTCCCGGCAAGGCACAACGCCGTTATGCCGGAGTGACCCATGTTGACGTCACGACCCTCGACGAAGCCGCCATCGATGTTATCGGTGGCCTTTGCGAAAAGCATGGGATTGCCATCAGTGGTCTCGGGTATTACCCCAATCCTCTCTCCCCCCAGGCGGAAGAATCAACCGTTGCGGTGGAGCATTTGCAAAAAGTCATCGCCGCTGCACCCCGGCTGGGTTTGGACCGGGTCAATACGTTTGTTGGCCGTGACCCGTCCCGCTCAATTGACGACAACTGGGATGCTTTTCTCGCGACCTGGAAACCCATTGTAAATTCCGCCGAGCAGCAGGGGGTTCGTATCGGTATTGAAAACTGTCCCATGTGGTTCACTGACGACGAGTGGCCGGGAGGAAAGAACCTGGCCACCAGTCCGGCCACGTGGGCCCGGATGTTTGAGGATCTCCCCAGTGAACATTTTGGTTTGAATTACGATCCTTCCCACATGATCTGGCAACAGATGGATTACCTGAAACCGATTCGTGAATTTTCAGACAAGCTGTTCCATATTCATGCCAAGGATGTCCGACTGGACAGGGAGAAGTTGGACCGGGTGGGGATCACCGCCAATCCAAACCTGTACCACACTCCCAAGTTGCCTGGCCTGGGGGATGTGGACTGGGGCAGTTTTTTCTCTGTCCTGACGGATACCGGGTACCGGGGACCTGTCTGTGTGGAGGTAGAAGATCGAGCCTACGAGGGAACGCGGGAGTTGCGGGAACAGTCACTCGTGCAAAGCTGTGTCTACCTGCGAAACTATATTCCCGCCAGTGAGGCTGAGAGTAATACCGGTTCATTCGCATGAGCCGGGGTGCCAGCAGGCAAAAGCCTGAGCTGGTGAAATGAAGAGTGCCGGTCGGAATGTGTCATGAAAAAAGACCGTGAAAAGAAGACGTTTTAAAAACTATCGAGGAAGCCATGGATTATTCTTACGAAGAGCTGGCCGGAATGATTGATCACTCCCTGTTGAGCCCGACGACCACCAACAAGCAGTTTGAAGAGGGAATTGATCTGGCCTTGGCCTACCAATGCGCCAGCGTCTGCATCATGCCTTCCTATCTCAAACGCTGTGCCCAGCGCCTGTCAGGCAGCGGGGTCAAAGCCTCCACAACGATTGGCTTTCCACATGGTGGGCATGCCACGCAGATCAAGCGGGTGGAGGCACTGAACGCCATTGAGGATGGCTGCCAGGAACTCGACATGGTGGTCAATGTTTCACGCGTGCTGTCCGGTGACATGGGATATGTTCGGGACGACATCGCCGCCGTGATTGAGGTCGCACATGCAGCCGGGCAAAAGGTCAAAGTCATCTTTGAGAATTGTTATCTCAATGACGAGCAGAAAATTGCTCTCTGCCGAATTTGCAACGATCTGAACGCGGACTGGGTGAAAACGTCCACCGGTTACGGAACGGGTGGGGCGACCCCGGAAGACCTGCGATTGATGCGTGAACATGCGGCGGATCATGTGCAGGTCAAGGCCGCTGGTGGAGTGAGGGATGTCGAGACGCTGATTCAGTTCCGACAGTTGGGGGCCAGTCGATGTGGTGCCAGCGGAACGCGGAAGATCCTCGACGCGGTCCGCGAAAAATTGGGACTGCCGCCCGTTGGGATCGAGATTTCCGATGCCCCTTCCGGTTACTAGTCGTCGCTGGCCAGGAGCGGGTGGTCGGGCCATCTTCTGTCTGTGACGCGTGTTGCGCTGGATGATGCTTCTCCGCCCGCTCAGGGGGATTGGCGGTTTTGCAGATATTCGATCACATCGGAAATCGGTTTTTTTCTTTCCTCCGGCGTCATGTAAAAGCGGTATCCGAAATCCTCCAGTTTGAGGTCGAATGTCTTTTCGATGACTTCGATGGCAAACTGCCGGTTCAGCAGGTAGGGGTCGTTGAGGCTGCCCACCAGCTTTTCTCCAGCCCATTTGTCCCTGTTGCGGCCCATCGCATCGATGGCCACCAGTCGTACCGCCTCATTGTCGCTGTTCAGCCAACCAAGACCGACCTTTTCGCCCGGGCGATAATTGGCCGAGATCTTTTTCTGGTCGAAATCGGCTCCATACCACTGCTTCAGGTAGCGGGTGGTCCAGTCGATGGATTGGTCGGTGTGGCAGAGGTTGCAGGCGTTGGGATGGTTGTTTTCCAGCATCTCCCGGGAGGTTGGCGAAAAAATGGTATGCGTGCGGACAACTTCCTGCAGGCCCTCATTCAATTTGGGCATGTGACAATTCATGCACCGGGCACCGGTGGTTCCCACCGGGTGGTGCGTGTGGCTGGCGATTGCCTCTTCGGAACGATACTGCTGATGGCAGCGGATACAGGTCGCATCGTCCTCCGCGGGCGTGCGGGGCCACTTCAGCCCGGTAGCCTTGTGAGGCTGATGGCATTCGATGCAGGTCAGTTGTGTGTAACAGGATCCTTTCATGGCATCGGTGTATTCCGTTGAATTCCAGGTCGACATGCCCCCGGCAAAAAGGGGCCGATTACCGGTGTGACAGCGGCCACAGGCCCAGTTGAGGTTTTCGTTCGATCGACCGGTGTCCAGTTCCGGTTTGCCAGTGTGCAGCCGCAGGAATTCACTGCGTGGAGCAAAGCTGGGCAGCTGGTTGGGGTCTTTCACATGCTGCTTGCAGCCGAAGTGGCATGCCTCGCAGCTGATGCCGAAGGTCACTCCATGGTCCTCGGCATCGTATCCGGTCATTTCGGCCGGGATACTGAATATCTGCTCACGGGTGGCATTTTCGCGGGTCATGGAATCGGGCCAGAGCTCCCAGTGGACATTTTTTACATAACCGGCCATGTCCAGGTGCATGCGCCCCGGGAAATGTCTTTCCAGGACAAACGGTTTGCGAAACAGGTTGTCACCGAGCGGAAACGTCGAATGACACATGTTGCAGTACTTGGCGTAGGGAAGGAAACTCTTGCCTTCTTCCGGTTGCTGCGGAAGATTGAAGGGGTCAGTCCGCTGGCCATCCGGTAATTCGGGTCCCACGTGCACGACAGGTACCCACTGTTTTTTTTGCAACCAGTAACCGAAAGGCAGAACGTGGCGGGTCGTGCGGTAGGGATGCCCTTCCGCATAGGGACCCTCGATCAGCTGACCGATGTAGTACTGGAAGAACCGGGAGCCAAGGGTCTGGCTGATGGCGTAAACCAACCTGGTTCCGTCCCGCTGCAGGATCATGCGGTACGACTCACCCGTCTTGCGAAAAGTGGCCCGACCGCCGAGATATTTAATTTCATCCTTCTCAGTGAAGCTCCCCTTGATGGTGGCTGGTCCCGCCTTGGCGTTCATCCAGCGGTGGGGATGTTCGGCCCAGTCATCGTAATTTTGTTCATGACATTTACGGCAGGATTCGAAACCGGCGTAATCTTCCGGATGAATGTTGCTTTCCGGACCGGTTTCCAGGCTCACCCGGGTGATGTCCGAAGGCATTTCATCCCACCAGAAAAGCAGGTTTTCACCACGGGGAAAGACCCTCGGTTGCGGCTGAGTTGATTTTTTATCCGCAGCAGCCGGCTGTTCCGCGGCGACACGATCCTTTTTCCGGTCAAAAATGGACTGAAGCTTGCCCGGGTTCCCGTTTTCGGCATTTTTTTTATTGAGGCCGACGGTAACAAAGGTCACCGAAAAACCGATCACCAGCAACGCAAAGATCACAACGCCGATCTGTTTCATCGAAAATACGACGGTCAGGAACAAGGAATGGGGAATAGGAGCAGGTAGACGCCTGTTATCACTGACGATAAGCCGTTCCGGCCTGCTGGTCAAACCAGTTTGGTTTTTGGCGGGTAGGCGATTCACACCCCAACCGGAGGTTATCTGCCCGGGAGGGCTGTCACCGCCAGCAGTGAATCATTCAATTGGCCTGCTGGCTCACCGAATTTGCCAGGCGATCCATCGCGATCACCAGTCCGGCAAACAGGAGGACGCAGGCGATCACGACAACGACCCAGCCACTGAAATCCGGCACGAAAGCCTCGTAGCCAGGTTTGTGATGGTCCACTTCCGGCTCGATCCGGTGCTGAAACGGCCAAAGGATGAGCAGTGAGCCGATCATCAGTCCGAGCATGGCCGAAAGGGTTTGTTCCCGGTAGAACTTCAGCAGCCATTTGATAATGCGGGAAAAGGTCAGGAGTCCGACAGAGCATCCGGCAAGCACCACTGCCATCCTGGTCAGGTTGTCACCCACCTGTTCCAGGTGAATCAGGTTCCGCGGAATCTCGACAACGTGGTAGTAAACTCCCAGGATCAGCAGCAACATGGCCCCGCTGATGCCGGGAAGAATCATGGCACAGATGGCGATGATTGTGCAGCAGAAAAGATAAAGA
Organism: Planctomycetota bacterium; assembly: GCA_036336715.1. Lineage (GTDB taxonomy): Bacteria > Planctomycetota > Planctomycetia > Pirellulales > Pirellulaceae > JABAAE01. The sequence continues at coordinate 24,543 of JAYZFP010000108.1, read as the reverse complement.
AGACTGATTTCATCACTGGCGGATGTCGAGTTTTGAAAAGCGATCAGGGAAGAGAGGGCGCAGCCTGCCAGTCCCCAGCCAAGGCACTGGATCCGCTGATCGGCAGGTTCGGGGCGGATTCGTTTCATAACCAGCCAGATCGAGCCGAGGATCATCCCTGAAAAGGAAGCCAGCGTCAGGCTCCTGAGGGTTTCGCTGGCCATCAGGACCTTGATGGCCACTGACATGGCAACATATCCGAGTCCCAACCCCAGGACCAAAGCAAGCAGGAATCGCGCATCCACGTGCGCGGCTGCCCTGGTAAACTGTCGGCGAACGAGAAAAGTGATTAACTTCCGATCAAAATGGCTGATGGCTGTGAAGAGTCTGTCATAGATTCCGGCGACCAGTGCCACCGTTCCCCCGGAAACTCCTGGAACGGCATCGCAAACGCCCATACAGAATCCTTTGACCGCATGCAGGGTATCGGCTGCAAATGAATTTTTGGAAGGATCGCTGTTCACGGTGTGTCCGAATGTAAGAGAGGCACTGTATCAGAGACCTGGAAAGTGTTCGGCCTTCGGAAATCTACAGGTGGACCCTCCAATGGGTGGAGGCCGACGGGGAAGACCTTTCAACACGAATCGAAGGCCAGTGCCCCTTTCAGGGTAAGGCCAGTGCCCCTTTCAGGGTAAGGCCAGTGCCCCTGTCAGGGTAAGGATAGACTGGAGCTTTCGGCGGAGAGGGATTATTACCGGATCCGTACCAACATTTGGATTCCCTCCCCCCGAAATGGTCACAACTGACAGAATCCAATCTCCCCGCCCTTCCGTCAACTGCCGGCTGTAACCCATAATCGGTTTTTTGGAGCTCAAACCGAGGCCAGTATGAACGCACAAAAAGCAATTGAAGCCAATCTTGATACGGCGGCCCTGATTGCGACCGGCTATCTCGAAGACCTGACCGATGAGGATCTGCTGCATCGTCCGGATCCGAAGGCCAATCATATCAAATGGCAACTGGGACACCTGATCGTTTCGGATTACAGGATGATTGATGGCTGTTGTGAGGGAGCCCTGCCTCCACTCCCCGAGGGATTTGCCGAAAAATATACCCGCGAAACGTCTACCGAAGATGACCCGGCACAGTTTCATACCAAGGCGGAATACCTGGCGCTTTACCAATCCCAGACGGCAGCCATCAAGGATGCCCTCGCCAGCCTGAGTGAAGAGCAGCTCGACGAAGCGGCACCGGAGGAAATCCGGTCGTATGCTCCCACGGTGGGGGCGGCTTTTGTCATGGTCGGCGGACATTGGCTGATGCACGCCGGGCAGTGGGCCGTCATCCGGCGGCAGCTGGGAAGGGATCCGCTTTTCTAGTCTGGTTGGTTCCAGTCAGTTTGGTTCTGGCATCTTGGTTCTGGCATCTTGGTTCTGGCAACCCTTTTCCAGAACCGGATCCGGCCTTCAGAGGTGGATCCGACCTCCCAGTTTTTTCAACTCGTCCAGCTGCTTCGTTTTGGCCTCTTCGGTCAGTTTGCACCCTTTGAGATGAAGGTTCCAAAAGGGTGAAAACCGGGTCTGACCGGCGGCGTCCTTTTGTGCCATTTCCACAAGTACTTTCAGGTCGGTGACCTGGCTCCCGTCCATCATGACCCGCTTGAGACTGCGCAGTTCGGCCAAGGGTGAGAGGTCCGATACCTGCGTGCGGGAAACATCGAGATGATCCAGGAAGCGGAGTTTGCTGACCGGTTTGAGATCGCTCACCGGGTTGTCCTGCAGGTACATCGACCAGACCTTGGTATATTTTGCGACCACCGAAATATCCTTGATTCGGTTTCCCGCAACGTAAAAAGATCGCATGTTGGAAAAACCGCCGAGCGGGTCAATTTTTTCGATCTGATTCCCGTCGAGGTCCAGGTGCTGCAGCTTCGCCAGTCCCTGCAGTGGCGTAACGTCCTGGATGCGGTTTCCCTTCAGGATCAGTTGCTGCAGCAGAGTCAAATCCTTGAGGGGAGCCAGGTCCACGATCTCGTTATCACTCAGCTCGATTGAACGGAGGCTGATGCAGGCTTCCAGGCCCTTGAGGTTCTGGATTTTTTTGCCGACTCCCTTGATCTGGGAAATGTTTTCCACATCCTTTGCGGTCAGCGGGTCCTTGCTTTCCCGCTTTTCAAAAACTTCGCGTCGCACGACGGCTTCGAGGTTCTTGTCAGGAAACAGGTCTTGGGCCGCGGCAAAACCGGTTGCAGCGGAAAGAACGGACACAGCGTACAGGCAAGTCAAAAATCGGTTGTCAGTCATCGGGAAACAACGGTTCGGGTGTGGAGCTGGAGAACCGGACGAGCGATGGCAAAAATCCGGTCAATTGATATCTTTAGGTTACTCGCATGGCAGGCCTGTTTCCATCCGTCAAAAGGCATCAAACAGAATAATGATCGCAGAAGTGATTTCCATTGGAGATGAGCTGACATCGGGGCAGCGCCTGGATACCAACAGCCGTTGGATCAGCCAGCAGTTGGGGGACCGGGGAATCGAGGTGCATTATCACACCACGGTTGCCGACCGGATGGATGCCAACGTAGCCGTTTTCAAGAATGCCATGCAGCGGGCCCAGATCGTGATCTGCAACGGAGGACTGGGACCCACGGCAGACGATTTGACCCGGAAGGTGATTGCCGAAGCGTTGAATGTGGGGCTTTACCGTTGCGAGGATTCGTTGTCCCACATTCGGAATTTGTTCCGCCGCCGGAACCGGACCATGCCGGAACAGAACGCGATCCAGGCAGATTTTCCAGAGGGAAGTGTCCCCATTTTCAACCGGAATGGTTCGGCTCCCGGCATCTGCCTGAAACGGGAAAACCCCCGCCCGTTGCTGCTGATGGCTTTTCCGGGCGTTCCCGCGGAACTCAAGGAGATGTTCGCCGAAACCGGTGCCCGGGAAATCGATGAATTCCTGGGAGACTCCCGACAGGTGATCCTGCACAAACCGATTCGCTGTTTCGGAATCGGTGAGAGCGATCTGGAGTCCCGGCTTCCTGACCTGATTCGCAGGGGGCGGGATCCACAGGTTGGCATCACGGCCAGCGCGGCCACGATCACACTGCGCATCAGCGCCCAGGGAGCTTCGGCGGGTGAATGTGAAACCAAGATCTCGGAAACCGAAAAGGTAATCCGGGACTGCCTTGGTGACCTGGTGTTCGGGACCGGCGAGGACGAACTTCAAACAGTCATTCACCGGCAGCTGATGGAAAAAAAGCAGACACTGGCCCTGGCAGAGGTTGGCACCGGGGGGTACCTGTCCCACCTGCTGTCCCAGGTGGACCCGGACGGCGAAGTTTTTGTCGGAAGCCAGGTTTTCAGAAACGGTGAGCGAACACGTTCCTTTCTTGGAGGAGACATACCGTTGTCGGAGACAGGCCGCCACCTGGCGAATCGAGTGAGGAACGGGTTCGCAGCCGACTATGCGATTGCAGTGGATGCGTTTCCGGAAAACGAAGAGGACCTGCTGCAGATTGCGATCGCAACTCCTGAGGAAACGGTCGGTCTGGAACGACCGTTTGGCGGGCATCCATCGATTGTCCTTCCGCGCGCCTGCAAGCAGGCTCTGAACGGATTACGACTCTGCCTTGCGGCTCGCCAGGGTTGATTGGGTTACTGCAGCCGGCTGATACCCGCGTAGCCCAGGGGAGCAAAGACAAACAGCGGCAGCCAGGCGGCCAGCGCTGGAGAGATGAACCCTTCGGTCCCCATCGCATGACTGCAGAGCTGGGTCAAAAAGTAGAACACCACCAGAACGAAATTGAGTCCGATGGAGAGGAACACGTTGCCGGAGCGGCTGGCCAACACAATTGGCAGTCCGACAAACAGGAGTGAAAGGTCGAGGATCGGTTGGACCAGCCTTGCATGAACCAGGACCCGACTGGTGCTGTCGTAATGCCGGCTGGGGTTCCTGAAATCCTCCAGCAGCTCTGCCGTCGATGAATAAACGGCGTTGGCGTCCTTGTCTGTCAGGTCCTGCACGCTGATCCGGCTGACCAGGAAACAGGCCCCCTTTTCCAGCCAGTCCGCGTTTTGGGATGTGTAGACCAGGACTTTCTCATCGAGGATCACCGGGTCCAGGGAGTCGATTTCCATGGGCACCGAAACATCGGTCAGAAGGTAACCGGCCTCGTGGTCGGGACCTGATCTGAGGTATTTTCCCTGTTCGGCGACAATCCGGGGTGCCGAACTGGTGGTCCCCGGTGGCAGCTGGATATTGGGAGAGATGATTTCGTTTTTGGCGATCACCGCTCCTTTGCCGTTCAGAAAAACACCCGTCATCCTGTCGTAGGTGGGGCGGAGAGTCACTTCGTCCTTGCCAAACCAGTTTCTCGTATCTCGTACCAGTCGATCTTTGTAGGCGGGAATCAGAACTTCCCGGTTAAGGACGCCAAAGGCTGCAACCAGCAACACGCAGACGACAATGGGGCGAATGATTCTCCGGGTACCGATTCCACCCGCGTAAATGGCTATCAGTTCCCGGTTCCGTTGAATCCAGGTCACCACGAAAACTGCGGAGATGAGTGCTACCAAACCCGATGTGCGGTCAAAAAAACTCAGCACCCGGGGTGTGTAGAATTCAAAAGTGACGCTTGCCAGGCTTCCTTCGTGCTGGGTAATGTCAAGAAACTCCTCCAGCCGATCAAAAAAATCGACAATCATGAACAGGCCGCAGAGCGCCGTGAACATCACCAGCAGCACACGAAAAAAAAGGACCGTCAGGTATCGGTCGTAAATGGCCATCTGGAAGATTCGTCGGGGAATGGTGAATCAGGACCGGTTGATTGCCGGAACCAAGCGGAGATTCTAGAAAAGTTCCCCAAAAATCCAAACGCCGTTTGTTTCCCCATGATTGCCTGCATTAAAATCGGATCCGCCTTCGGAGTGCTAGCATGAATTCTGGTTCGGTGATTCAAAAGTCGCTCTCGCATCTGTTGAGACTGGTCTTTCCGCAGGTTTGCTGCAATTGTTGCCGGGAATTGCCCGAGGCCGATTGGGGTGCTTCCACGCAACCGGCATTCTGCCAAGCCTGCCAGGCGGGTCTTGCTCCCCGCTATGCCCGGCGTTGCCTTCGCTGCGGCGCCGGAATCAACTTTGCAGATCCCATTTCAGATTCCGCCGCAGGTTCCCAGACCGTTTTTGCCTGTCCCCATTGTCGGCGTGCCAAATTTGCTTTTCAGCGATGTTTTTCCATCGGAAACTACGAAAGGCGGATTCGGGAAGCGGTGTTGAGGATCAAAACCGGCAACCACGATCCGCTTGCTGCTGAGATGTCAAAAATCCTGCTCGCTCAACTGGAGGGAGAAGCTTACGACCTGGTGCTGCCGATTCCGATTCACTGGCGCCGGCGTTTGGGGAGACCCACGGTGGTCTCCGAGTTGGTGGCCGAGAGAATCAGCCGGTGGCTGAAGATCCCCTACGCCCCGAACGTTCTCAGGTATTCCCGGTTGACGCGGAAACAGGGCATGCTGGCCACTACGGAACGAAAGAAAAACCTGAAGAATTCCATCTATGTCAGGAAGCGGTTCCGGATTGAGAACCGGAAGCTGCTGCTGGTAGACGATGTGATGACCTCCGGTGCCACCCTCCATGAGGCGGCGACTGCCTGCCTCAAGACCGGTGCCCGGTCCGTGGATGTGGCCGTACTGGCACGGGGAATTGGCAGGTCGATGAACGGCTGAATGCCGGAAGGCCCCGGATTCTCCCGGGATTTTTGGCCGGGAGTGGCTCGACTTTCGCCGTGTCTGGAGTACGACAGCAGGATCCGCTAAGTTGAACGGACCGGACGGCGGCTTGAGGTCCGGCAATTCATGATTTATTGACAGACCGACCGATTGGTGAATTCCCATGCTCGATATCGAGAGGGTTGAACAACAGCTGGGCAGGAAACCGGAAGGATTCCAGCAGGTGGTCAAATGCAACCGGGACGGATGGCCGGCGATTATCCGGGTCGCCAGCCTCGTGGGGAGCACTCCTTTTCCTACCCTGTTCTGGATAAGTGACCCTTGTTTGAACCGCCTGATTCACCAACTCGAGTCCGGTGGTTTGACCGCCACGATCCAGCAGCAGTTGGACGAGTCGGAATCGCTGGGGCAGCGACTGGAGGAGGATCACCGAGCCCATATTCGTCTGAGGGATTCCTTTTTGACCTGCGATATCCGTGAAAAGCTGTCTCAAATGGACAGATGGCATGTTCTGAACGAGCGGGGAATTGGTGGAGTGGCCAATTTCAGGCGGGTCCGTTGTCTTCATGCCTTCATGGCCGCTCACGCAGTCGTCCCGAACGTGGTCGGGGAATTGTTGACCCGTCTCTTGTCTCCTGATGCGGAGTTGATGGTATTCCTGGCCGGGCTGTCCGATGGTTCCCTGCCCGATGGTTCAAAAAAAGAATCGCTCCCCGCCCTGACAAAATCTCCGTCCACCGAATGACAGGATTCGGAAGCAGGATATGATGGGACTGGAGGGCCGCGGGGCCGCGATTACCCCGCAAGGATGGCCTGACCGCAAGGCTGGCAGGGGGGCTTCGGAGGCCGTGCCCGGTAGATGGTCACCCGGCGGTTCTTACAAATTCACCAGAGACAGGTCTTCAGCAGATTCGAGTGAAGACGGGGGTTAGCGTGGACTTTTATCCATTAAGGTTTGAACCGATTTATCAGCAATACCTGTGGGGCGGGCGTCGCCTGGGGACGGAATTGAACAAGCCAATCGGGGACGGGCCCACCTTTGCAGAAAGCTGGGAACTGGTTGACCACGGGGGCAGTCAGAGTATCGTCCGCTTTGGTCCACTGGCCGGGCGAAGCCTCGGTCAACTGGTCCGGGAAAGTGGTCGTGATCTGCTGGGAGAGAAAACGGAAAATGAAATCAACTGTGGTTCCCGGCCGGGAAACCTCCGTGGCCGCTTTCCCCTGCTGTTCAAATTCCTGGATGCCAATCGAAACCTCAGTGTTCAGGTTCATCCGGATGACCGGATGGGGGCCCGCCTGGATCCTCCGGATCTTGGGAAAACAGAAGCCTGGTACGTGATGGACGCGAATCCGGGAGCGCTGGTTTATGCCGGGTTGCGGGAAAAGGTGAGTCGAGCGGAGTTGCTGCAAGCGGTTGAAACGAATTCGGCTGAGGCGGTGCTGCATTGTTTTGAGCCAAAAGCGGGTGACTGCCTGTTCATTCCTGCAGGTACCGTGCATGCCCTGGGTGAAGGATTGCTGATTGCCGAGATCCAGCAGTGCAGCAATACCACTTTTCGCCTTTACGACTGGGGGCGGCTTGACAAGGATGGAAAACCTCGTGAACTCCATGTCGAACAGGGCCTGGATGCGACCGACTTTGGCTGCGGTCCGGTTCATCCGCGGCAGCCCATTTCCATCGATGAGAACATCGAGTCGATTGTTGCCTGCGACCAGTTTCATCTGCAGCGGGTGAAGCTGAAGGCAGACCGGGAATTCTCAACCGGGGGGAGTTTTCGCATCCTGGCGGTCACCGACGGAAAGCTGTCAATCGAGGGGGATCCTTCGTCGGAACCCATGACCCGTGGCTCAACCTGCCTGATTCCTGCCGTAATGCCTTCGTTTGGGGTGCGGGTCAATTCAGGCACCGAGTTCCTCATGGTCTCGCCCTGCTGATCAGCTTCGCAGTTAACCCCGCTGATCAGATTCGCAGTTAACCCCGCTGATCAGCTTCGCAGGTGCGTTACGGGGATTCGGCCCATTCATCCGCCGGGGCTTCCGTTTTTTTTTGCCCGGCGTCGATTTGTCGATCGTGCCTTTCGATGGCAGCTTTGACAAAGCCCGAGAAGAGTGGCTGGGAACGGGTCGGTTTTGATTTGAACTCGGGGTGATACTGGACGGCCAGGAACCACGGGTGGTCCGGGATCTCAATGATTTCCACCAGGGATTCGTCCGGACTCAAACCGGAAAAGGACATGCCGTTGGCATTGAATTGGTTGCGATAGACATTGTTGAATTCGTAGCGGTGACGATGGCGTTCGGAAACCGATTGCAGGCCGTAACAGTCGGCAGCGATCGATCCATCGTCCAGGTGGGTTTCCTGCGCGCCCAGTCGCATGGTTCCACCCATGTCGGTGATCTTTTTCTGTTCATCGAGCAGGCAGATGACCGGGTGCCTGGTATTCTTGTCGAATTCGGTGGAATTGGCATTTTCCAGACCGACCACGTTCCGTCCATATTCGATTGCCGCGCACTGCATCCCAAGGCAGATTCCGAAAAAGGGGATCTTCTTTTCGCGGGCGAATCGGATCGCTTCGATCTTTCCTTCGATTCCTCTTTCTCCAAAACCGCCTGGAATCAGGATGCCGTCATAGGAGGCGAGAATTCGTTCCGGTCCCTCGTTTTCCACATCTTCACTGAGAATGCGGCCGATCCGGATCTGGGCATGGTGGTGAATTCCGGCATGGTCGAGAGCTTCGTAGATGGACTTGTAGGCGTCGCGGTGTTCGGCGTACTTGCCGACGACAGCAATACTGATTTCGTGATTAGGGTTCCGAAGATTGTTGAGGATGTCATGCCAGGGAGTCAGGTCACAATCACCTGCCTTGAGCCCCAGTCGCTTGACCACCAGATCGTCGAGACCATGTTCGACCAGGCTCAGCGGAACCTCGTAAATTGAAAAGTCCGTATCTTTTTCTTCGATCACCGCTTCCTGGGGGACATTGCAGAAGAGGGCAATTTTTTCCTTGTCTTCACGGCTGATCGATTTTTCGGTTCGGCAAATCAGCACATCCGGCTGGATTCCGATTTCCCTTAATTGGCCGACCGAGTGCTGTGTCGGTTTGGTCTTGAGTTCACCTGCCGCCTTCAGGTAGGGCACCAGGGTCAGGTGGACATACAGGCAGTTCTCCTTGCCTGCATCCAGCGAGAATTGACGAATCGCTTCCAGGAAAGGCTGGCTTTCAATGTCGCCGACTGTTCCGCCGATTTCCGTGATCACCACATCCACTTCTTCGCTGGCCAGCTTGTGGATGCACTCCTTGATTTCATTGGTCACGTGGGGAATGACCTGGACCGTCTTTCCCAGGAATTCACCCCGTCGTTCCTTTTCGATCACCGAGAGGTAGATCTGCCCGGTGGTGTAGTTGGCATCCCGTGTCAGGGGGCTGTTGGTAAACCGCTCGTAATGTCCCAGGTCCAGGTCAGTTTCCGAACCGTCGTCGAGGACATACACTTCGCCGTGTTGGTAGGGGCTCATGGTTCCCGGATCAACATTGATATAGGGATCCAGCTTTTGCATGCGGACACTGAGTCCCCGCTGCTCAAGCAACATGCCGATCGAGGCGCTGGTCAACCCTTTGCCCAAAGAACTGACAACTCCACCGGTAACAAAAATATGCTTGGTCATGAACGCCGTCCGTGTCCGAAGGTCCTTCCGGGTCGAAAACCGGAAGCCCAAGAAAAAGCCCCAACCGGAATCTCATGGCCCTGCTGCCAGGGACCCGTCCTTGTTGGACACGCCCCGTTCGACACGCCCCGTTTGACACGCCCCGGGAAACCCATGGTTGGGAATCACCGACGAGCCAGGATCCGGTTACTGAAAAACACGGGGCATCTTAGCAATTCAGACATCTTTTGACAAATGCCCGGTAGTCCTCTTCGGTATCAATTCCCGCTGCAGACTCGGGAATCACCGCGGTTTTTATCCGAAAACCACTTTGCAGAATCCGCAGCTGTTCGAGGCTTTCGATCTTTTCCAGGTCGGAATCCGGCAGAGTCTCGATCCGGGCCAGGAACTCCCGGCGGTAGCAGTACAGTCCGACATGTTGGAAAAAATGGTTGGAATCATCCTGTAAAAATTCGTCCCAACCGTTTCGTGCGCAGGGGATCGGGCTGCGGCTGAAATAGAGCGCATTTCCCTGGTGGTCAAAAACGACTTTGACGCAGGATGGATCCAGCAGCCTGTCCTGACTTTGAATGGGGGTGGCCAGGGTCGACATGACGGAAGACTCGTCCTCTTCGAGCGATTCGATTGCCCGGTCGATCGCCGCCGCCGAAATTTCAGGCTCGTCTCCCTGGACGTTGGCAAAGATATCGATCTCCGGGAATTGAAGGGCAACCTCAGCCACACGATCCGTTCCGCTGGCTGCATTCGGATCGGTCATGATCGCTTCCCCCCCAAAGGCCTTGACCACTTCGGCAATCTCTCTGTGGTCGGTGGCGACAATGATCCGTTCCGGTCGGGTCGCTCGCGAGGCAGCCTCGAAAGTGTGTTGAATGAGGGGTTTGCCAGTCTCTTGGAGCATCATCTTGCGGGGCAGTCGGGTGGAGTGCATTCGCGCGGGAATGACAATCATGGATCGGCTGGCAGTCATGGAAGGTTGCCCTTGGGTCAGGGGTGGCGAAACTCGGAGATATCCATCAGGGATCCGAACAGCAGGACAACTTTTTTGCCCTCGAACTTTGGCTTGCCGGTCGCCAGGACATGTTTGAAGTGACCATCGGGCTGCCGATGCCTGACCTCGATTCGGTAGGGGCTGCCATCTTCGCGGGCCTTGTTGATCAACGCCAGCAGCAGGGGAGCGTCGTCGGGATGTACGGTGCTGAGAAAACCTTCGAGTGACGGTTCTCCGTTTTCACGGGAGATGCCGACAATTCGAAACGTTTCATCCGACCAGTGAATGACTTCCGTTTCCAGGTTGTATTCCCAGGTGCCCAGCTTGGCCAGTTCCTGGGTTTCCCGCAACCGGTTTTCGCTTTCTTCAAGCGCTTTTTCCATCTGCTTCCGATTGGAGATGTCATGCGCGTGGGTAATCACGGCTGTTTCACCCTCGAAACCGAGCTGGCAGGCAGAAAGAAGAACCGGCAGGACCTGCCCCTCGCGGGTCCGGATCCAGGTTTCCATTTCGTCGCAGCGACCGTCCCGTTCCAGCAATTCGACAAAGCGTTCCCTCTGCCGCGGGTCGACCCAGGTTTTCAGCTGAGCCGCATTCCGGCCGATCACCTCGTCCCGCGTGAAACCAAGTGTCTGCAGGTAGGCCTCGTTGACTTCCAGGACCAGGCCGTCACGGAGCCTCGAGATGGCTACCAGGTCGGGACTGGCATCAAAGGCATCGGTCCACTTTTGCAGATCCCGCTCCGCCTTGACCTGTTTTTCCTGGAGGATCACACGGTCTTTTTTCAGCTCGGTGACCCGCGCGGTCAGGGTGCGTGCTTGCCGCTCCGCATTGGCATTGATTGCTTCCGATCCTTCGAGGATGGAGGCTGCCAGGTCGAGATCGCCATTTTCAATGGCTGCTTCGACGTAATACTTTTTGGTCAGGACCAGACCGTTGATTGCTTTCAGGTTTTCCGACCAGACGTCGATCGCTTCTTCAAAATTCAGCAGGGCGTGGGCGAACAGGCTGTAGTCCTTGGTTTGGCGGGCCCGTTTGGCCATTTTTTTGGCCCGCCTCGTCAGGCCCATGCTCTGGGAATGAATCTGGAAGTTGCGGATCCGTTTTCGTAATTCAATGGCCGAGTCAAAACGATGTTTCGGGTCGCTGGACATGGCCTGTTGCGCAATCGAGAGCAGTTCCCCCTGCTTGCTCGTTGATTCGATGATATTGTTCGCAGCATTCATCAGCACCTCGGTGACCGAGTTCCCGGCATGAGGAGGGATTCCGGTGACGATCTGGAAGAGGACCGCGCCCAGCAGGTAAACATCCGATTTCGGCCCCAGGCGACCAAAATCACCCCGTGCCAGTTCGGGTGCCATGTAGGAGGGCGTCCCTCCCAGTCCCGGGTACTCGGTTTCCTGCAATTGCCGGTCATCCGGGATCACAACAGCCAGTCCCCAGTCCATCAGGAGAACTTCACCGAATTCACCCAGCATCACGTTACCCGGTTTGATGTCCCGATGGATAACGTTTCGACTATGGGCGAACGCAACGGCGTTACAGATACGCAGGAAAATATCGAGGTTTTCGTCGAGGGACAGCTCATCGATGGTTTGGCTCCAGGGTTGGCCATTGATCTTTTTCATCGAGTAGAAAAGGTTTTCGTCCTGGTCCCTCGCAATATCATGCAACGCAATGATATTGGGGTGCTGCAGTGTCCCGGTCAGCACAGCCTCGGAAAGGAACTTCATCCGCTGCGATTCGGAGTCTGACTCCGGCTTGAGCATCTTGATGGCGACTGCCCGGTTGAGCGCTGTCTGATGGGCTTCGTAAATGATGCCCATGCCCCCTTCCCCGAGGACATTGCCGATTTCGTATTCGCTGAACCCGCTTCGGCCCGTTTCGGCCCGCTTTGGTACGGAGGTATCCCTGGCAGGTTCCTGCCCCTGTCTCGCAAGGTTTCGACGGGGTACCGCCAGCTTGGTCAACTGGCTTTTCTGGCTGAATTCCCGTTCAAACGTCAGCGTGGGATCCGCTTTTCCACCCGTGATTTCTTCCCAGAGGTGGTTGACTTCATCAAGAGAAAAATCCTGCGCAGAATCGAAAACCGGCAGCAGTTCAGATGCATCCCTGGTTTCGAAATCATCAGTCAAGACATGGTCCCCGTCGGGTCAAAACGGACATTGTAGGCCAATTGGCTGATCAGGGGTCAGGCCAATTCGTTGAATACCGGACTGAGAATGTGGTGGGGGAGTCCAAATGGAATCCGGCGCCTTCCCGATTGTTTCCTGCCCCGCTTCGTTGGGGAACCATGGATTTCGGTCGTTCAGGCCGAAGGACGGTAAACCGCCATCGCCTCATCCATCAGCTTCACCAGGTCCGATGCGCGTCGTTCGTCCGACGGGTGGGTGGAAAAGAATTCCGGCTGGGCTTGGCCCTCCTTGATCCGGGAAAACCGGTTCCAGAATTTGGGAGCTTCCCTCGGATCAAAACCCGCCTCGGCCATCAGCATCAAGCCGATGTGGTCCGCTTCGGATTCCTGCTTCCTGTTGTAGGGCAGCAGTACGAGGTATTCCGAACCCAGACCGTAGGCCTGCATCAGCAATTCGTGCTTTTCGGGGATTCTCTCCCGGGTCACCTGGCTGGTCATGTTTTTCAGGTTCTGCGAAATGGCCTTGTGGGACATTCTCTCCCCCCCGTGTCGGGCCAGCGCATGGGCGATCTCGTGGGACATTACCACGGCCAGCCCTTCCTCCGATTCACAGATCGGCAGGATGCCTTCGTAGATGGCGACCTTTCCGCCCGGAAGGCAAAACGCGTTCTGGACCGGTGAGGCAATGGCTTTGAATTCCCATTGAAAATCGTCCCGCCTGGCAACGGTAGCGATTCGTTGGCCAACCCGCTCCACCATCTCCCGGATGCCGGGATCGCGGGATTCCGGTTCCCGGGCAAGAGTTGATGAAAAAGCCTCTGCGCCGAGCGCCATTTCCTGGGTTTCCGGCATCATGATCAGCTGTTTGCGACCGGTGATTGGCGCGGAATGACAGCCACAGGCGGTCAGGCCGATCGTTCCCGCGGAAAATATTTGAAGTGCCTGCCTGCGACTGACCTGCATCGTTTTGAGTCCCGTTTGAATTTGGAAACGGGAAAACTAGCAGAATACCGTTGCAGTGTCAGGACCGTTTTTGCCGCTGGATGTCGTGCAGCATCCGGGGTCAGCCAGCTGGAAACTCAGCTGCTGTCTCCCAGCGGAATCCGCTGGCTGCCCGGTTGTCTGGCTTCACTTCCAAATCAGAGAACGGATAAATCAGAGAACGGATGTCCGGACTTCTCCCAATTCCATTGTGGTTCCCGGCCGGTGATGCGGTTTTCGGACCATGGCTAGCAAGAGGAACGCTTGGTGTTCCGGCGACCAGCAGCGGGAGGTGACCTGCCCACAGGGCTGGCCATCGATTCGCAGTTCGGTGTCATTTTCCGGCAGCGGGTCGACTTCCGTCTTCAGCAGGCAGAATGTCCGGTTGGTATGCCCCAGGGCATCCAGCCGGGCAACTGTTTCCTGCCCGAGGTAGCAACCCTTGTTGAATGAAATCGCCGTTGCGTCCCTTTCCAGTTCCTGGGGCAAGCAGTCATCCCGGACATCAATATCCGGACGGGGAAACCGATTTTCGATCCGGATCATTTCAAAAACCTGCGGCGGTATCTCAGTTTTTCCGTCGCTGTCCAGCGGTTCCGCCCGGCTGTCGATGAAAATCCCGGGACCGATGGCCGTAGCGAAAAAATCATCCGACTGCCAGCTGCAAAACCGGACGCTCCCGTTTTCCAGGGCCTGGATCCGGACATCTTCGACGATGACATATTTCTCAAGATGGTTCTGCAATTCGGACTGTCCCGTCCGACCGCTGACGATCTGCAGTCGGTCCTCGTGGCAAAGGACCAGAATGAAAGCGATCGTCTTCCCTTTGGGGTTGAGGACGAAAGCTTCGGTGCTTTCCCCGGCCTTCAGGTTCTTGATGTCGGCCGTGCAGAAATTGTGCAGGAATGCGGCCCGGTCCCTGCCCGTCAGCTCGGCGATCGACAGGTCCGTGTCGACGTAATACCCCCTGCCCTGTTTGAAATCCTGATAGAAAGCGAGAAGTTCCGGTGATATCGGCATTTGCTGGAAAACTCTGACCTAGGCGAAAAACGGTTTTTTTGCGATTATCCCACGCCGGTGGAATCTGGTAAATGATTGCTGATGGATTTTGGACAGGCAAAAGCGGTGAAAAGAACACTGATTTCGGGAATCGTGCTCACCCTGGTGGCCGGCTGCGCCCCAGCGGGTGGCAAGGGCTGGTGGCTGAATGACCCGAACCTGACGGTTTCGCAGGCGCCCGGTCCCAACCTGGTCAGCGTGGTCATCGGCAACCATGAATTTGCCTGGAGCCAAATTGTCGATGAAGTCGACAACTATTTCAAAATCCGCAAGGAAGAACGTCTTCGTATCGAAGAGGGGATTGTTTCGGAGGGGGTGATCACGACCTATCCCACGCCCGGTTCGACGCTGTTGGAGCCTTGGAAAAAGGATTCAACTCCCGGTTTCGAAAAATTGCAATCCACATTGCACTCCGTGCGGAGGAGCTGCAAGGTTCGGGTGATCCCATCCGGTACCAGTTACCTTGTCGAGATCGAGGTTACCAAGGAGATGGAGGATCTTCCCAACCCCGAGAATGCGACCGTGGGGCACACCATCCGCAGCAATATCGCCACCCGCTTTGATGAGGATGGTGTCGATGGTGACCTGCCCAAGGCGAGATGGTACGTGATCGGGAGGGATGTTTCCCTCGAACAGAAAATGCTCGCAAACATTCAGTCAAGGCTGCAGGTTCAATAGCAGCAAATCGGGGCGCTCTTCCGGAAGGTTACCTGTGAAATGCAGGACCGCCGAATGGACGTCCAGGTCGCGAGAACCGGAATCAGAGATCCGGATTGCCAATCTGCCGCAGGTATTCGGAGATTCGTCCCTGCAATTCCAGAAGATGTTGCCAACGGTGGAAATCGATTTCTATTTTTTCACCCTTGCGGTCGGCCTGCACCTCAGAAACCAGTTCACGCATTTGAAGGTGAATGAATTCGAGCACCTCTGAAAGCTGAGCGGCCTGTCCCGGGCTCAAACGCGAGGGGAGTTCGGGGGGATCGAGATCGTAAATCCTGGCCTGAAGCTTGGAATCATATTTTGCTTTGCGGGCAAGGTCATCCACCTGGTCGGAAAAATCCAGCCGTGAATCCCCTTTGCGTGAGTGACTACCCGACTTGAGCTTGGAGACACGCTTGGCAATATCATCCCTCGAACCGAGCAACAGGACGCTGCGGCCCACGGAAATCATGTCTCCCACCCGAAGAATCCGGAGTTGAATTTCTTCTCCGTTGACCTTGGTTCCGTTGGTGCTTTCGAGGTCGGTCAGAACCAGGTTTTCATTGTCTTCCTGAATCTTGATATGAAAACGGCTGACCCGTTCATCATTCAGCTGAATGGTGTTTCCTTCTTCCCGGCCAATCGTCAACGGCGGTGCGACATTTTGGAAAATGCGCCCACGATCAGATCCGTCAAGAACTCGAAGAGTAATCTCGTTCATACAGCCAAGAAGAAAAACCGCCGCACCACTGCCAAGTTACTTGTATCATTGATGATCTGCAGTGGTCAAGTAATTATCGTCCATTGTAACCACGAGATTGGATTCTGAACGGAGAAGTTGTCTCAAAAACGACTCATTTTTCCGATTGAGAGGGTTACAACGCCCTTGCAGAAGGAGCCAGGCCTTCCGCTACCGAAAGAGTCCACCATCGCCGGTGATAAGCGATTTTGGGGGAACCCTGGCAGTGTGGCTGCCCTTGGCCGGGTAAGTGTTCCCCGGGTTTCCCGCGAGCCACTTTCCGGATAATTGACTGACGGTGAACCGGAGGAGGTCTCTGCGCGTCCTGAAAAGGACTCTTTTCGCCAGCCCTTTTTTCTCTTAAAATGGCGGACTGTTTGGTAAACGGGATCCGACTGCGAGCCAACCGATTTCAGAAAGCTCGGTAAATCGCATGTCCTGGTCGACTTTCACCGGTTGGCTTCCCTGAACCGATCAAACGTGCATCCGTAGCTCAACTGGATAGAGCATCGGTCTTCGGAACCGAGGGTTGGGGGTTCGAATCCCTCCGGATGTACTGAATGAAAAGCTCTTGCGGGTCAACTTTGGCTTGCAGGAGCTTTTTTATTGCCCTTCGCTGTGCCTTTTGTTGAAAGGGCATCTGTTGTTGAAAGGCTATCTGTTGACAGGTCCCCTTGGAACCGGTCGACTTGCAGGCTGATGGGCTTTGCCAACCTGAACAGGAATCTGCCAAAGGTTTGCATCGGCTGACGATCGATCATCGGGAGGACTTGAAGGCGATCCCGGCCGGAATCACAAGTCAGCTGGAATCACAAGTCAGCCGGAATCACAAGTCAGATGGAATCACAAGTCAGATGGAACAGATCAGAAAAAACGGAATAGGCCTCCTGGTGCTGTTGTTCAGCGCTTTGTTGGCGTGGTACCTCAGTCTCTGATATTCGCAGTCGAAAACCACAAGAGGTACCTTTTCCAAGTTGCCGAATAAGAGTTGCCGAATAAGAGTTGCCGGATCCGCGTTGGGGAGCGCTCAAGACCTGCTGACCACGGATTTCTTCTCCCTCTTGAACCTGGCCCTCTTCGACTGGTTCAACTCAAACTTTTCAGGAGAACCCCTGACGAAATGCTGGCAGGGATCAGGCAACAACCGGCCCCGATGAAATCGCTGTTGGCGGCTGCCATCACGGAGAGCACAAAGCTCAGTGCCAGTGTCCCGATACATAACAGGATGGCCAGACCGACCAGCATCAGTCCCCGGTCGTCAGGCTGGTTCATGTTTTGGTCCTGGTTCATGTTTTGATCTCTTTGGGAAATGTATTTTGGTGCAGCCCCGTCCGCATTCGTAAACAGGCAAACCGGGGCGACCGGGAACGCTTTATCAGGTCCGACGCGGTTTCCATGCCAGTGGACTCCCTGGCGGGGTGGGGAGGGCTTGGCCGGTGCCGTCGATGTACGGCACCATCCTCCAGTTATTTGATTTCTTCCGGCTCGATGATGTTTCCGTCCCCGGGATTGCAGAGCTTCATCAGGGTTTCCCGGGAGGTTCGGTTTGTAATCCGGGTCACCCTGCCATCATAAAAAGCGACCAGCAACCCGTCGTTGTCCTTGAGGTTGGCCACGCTTTTTGCAAACGCCTCGGGTGTCAGCCCTTCCGGTTTCGTCCACGGTATCATCCGGGCTTTTCGGTTTTCCACAAAAACGAGGGTATTGGACGTGCCATCACGAACCTCTGCGAAGGATGCCGGGAGTGTCATCGGCCGGATGTAGGAGATGGTCGACCCATTGGAAAGCCGAAATACCTCAGGCATGGAAGCCACCAGTTTCCGGTTGGTTTTGCTGTCCCATTTCTGATTGAGGTCGAATTGGTCATGCAGCGCTGACTCTTCGATAAAGGGGAGAACCCTGACGCGCCAACTGAGGTTCAAGTTGTGTTCGGGGTCGAAGGGAAACTTGCGATAGGCGTCGTAAAAGTTGTGCTTGGACAGAGCCACCTGTCTCATCTTGTTCATGTCCATGGACTTCCGGGCAGCAGCTTGGGCCCGACGCAGGCTGGCCTCAAGGGAGGCGCCGAAGCGGGCGGAAAAATCTGCCGGCCGTTTCAGTTTGACGGTTGTCGCCTCTTCCGCGGAAGCGACGGTCAGTCCTTCCAGCAACTCTGCGGCCAGCTTGTCCAGAGTGGGTTCCATTTCGCGAATCGGCTCCATCCCCAGTTCGGAGACTCCCTTCAGCAATCCGATAGCGGCATCCATTTTCAACTTGATCTGCCTGTTTTCCTTTTCGTTGTGACCGGACAAACGGAGTTGGAACAATGGATCACTGCTCGGGTCCGCCGACAGTTGAACCGTTTTGACCTCGTCGATCAGGCTGATGTACTGCTTGGTCATGAAATCGGCATTGGCATTGGCCATTGCCGATAGTTGGTCCAGCATCGCACGAGCCCCGTCCAGGTCGGCAGCGAGGGACACGGAAGCAGATCCCGCCTTTTTCAAAAGCGATCCCAGCTCCGCGTTGGGGAGTGATTCCGGGTCGGCAAAAAGATAGCTTTCCGTAGCAAAGATCATTCGTTTGCCTTCTCCCCGGGCAAACCAGGGAGGGGCTCCAAAACCGTCTGCCTTGTAGACCTTTTTTCCGTCCAGTTCCGCCTCGATAAAGCCGCTCGATATCTGCTCTTTCATTTCCTCTACGCGTTTCTCGTTGTTCATTTCCAGAACCACGAGCATGTTGGTCGCGACCAGGGATTCCGGTTCCAGGTCGCCGCGGGGGGCTGCGAAAAACCCACTGACTTTGACCATTCCTTTCAGGGAATCAACTTCTCTTGGTCCCAACTGCAACAACTGGCCCAGGATTTTCTCCCCTGTCATTGCCTTGAGAGCCTGGTCGCCCAACAGCTTTTGCATGTCGACCGAAAAGGCGAGGACCGCTTTGTCAGCAGGTTCGTTCTGTGCGTTAACGCTTGTGACGACACCCGAAAAAAGGAAAAACAACAGAAAACGGGCTGATATCAGTTGAAATGGATTCATGGTTGATTTCCTTTTCCGGATGGGGAGTAGTGTCTTCGCGGCTGTCAAACGAGCTGGTTGATTTGCAGGGAAAAATCAGTTTTGATTTCGTCCGGATCCTGCAGCGCCGGTTCCGTCGCGTTCGGGTCGTTCGTAACCGATCACCGGCCAACGGGGCAGGCCGTCTTTTTTCATGTACTTGAATCGCGGGGAAATCAGGCCACCGAAGTCAAGGAAGAGTTGATCCTGCACAGGCTTGCTGCCCCGGACGGATTGTACCTCGGCACAAACGGTTCTTTTCTGCTGATCACCGATCCAGAGATAGGTCCTGCCGTTTGCAGAAGTAACAAAACAGACAACTCCTCCGTTTTCCTCCTGTCCCTGCCAAAGTTTTCCGGCGGCCAACACCCGGTGTTTCCCGGGAATCTTCCATTTTTCGATCTGTTCGAGAGCCCGAGTGATTTTTTCTTCCCCCAGGAACCCTGTGGCAGCTTTTTTTGATGCGAGGAATGAAATCGTGAATTGCTGGCCTGGTAACGTATTGGCCCCGGGAGAAAAGCCCAGCCGACTTGTTTGAGACTCACTGACGCGCCAGTGACCCGACCAAACGGGGTGTTTTGACCATTCGTCATCAGTTGGAAAGGAGAAAAACGGCAACAGGGCAAGATGAGCCAGCATCATTTGCGGCAACATGGACAACTCCTCGGTGGGCCAGAAACCTGCCCCATGAAAGGTCAATCGGCTTTGGGCGATGAGGGCACGCCAATACGACGGGACCGGATTTGCGGGCAGACCTGTTTTCCATTGACCACATCTTTTTGATCCGGGATTCCAAGCTCAGCCGGCGATTTTCCAACCCAGCCGGTGGTTTTTCCACGCACGTCAATTTGACCTTTGCCAGGATCGATGGTCAACGTGGTGAAAAGGCACTCTCGGTAGGGACAGGTGTACTCGACCCAGCGGTGTTGTTGATGAATCTCGGCCGGGTAGCTTTTGTTGCGGTAACTTCCGCCGACCCACTTGTAGGACGCGGAGTTGATGTGCAGACAGGACAATTTTCCGGCGTGGGCCAGGTGGTCGATGTGGGTGTGTCCATTCACGGCCAGCAGGACCCTGTCCGCCGCCGAGTTGAGCAGTTTCTGGACGTCCACTGCATTATCCACCGCGGAAGGGCCCGCCAAAGGTTGATGGCTGATGACCAGGATCGGTCCATCCAGAGAGTCCAGCTGTTTTGCCAGCCAGGCGAGTTGCTGTTCTCCGATATGGGCCGGGTAACCTCCTTTGTGATTTTCGGGTTTCTCATTCGCATCAAGCACTACCAGGTTCAGTCCCCGGACGTTCTCGGTATAGTAACGACCCTTCATGCCCCAGAGGCGGGCGACTTCATCGAACGAATGACCGTCGTCAATTTCGTGATTTCCCAGGACATGCAATGTTTTAGGGTGTGCTTTTTCAAAGGCCTTGCTGACGATTTCGTTTTTCCGGTTCGGGTAGGCAAAATCACCCAGTTGAACCAGGGCGTCCGGTTTTTCGGTTTGCATTGCGTACAGGAATGCTTTCAGCCTTTGGGGTCCATCGTGCATGACATCCTGGTGCAGATCAGCGATCATGCCCAGCTTGATGGGTTGACCGATTTTTTGCAGGCTCCCCATGACCCGTTGGGGTAAAAGAAAGGAAGTGGATGCCAGCCCTCCAGCCAGTAACATTTCGCGTCGGGTGGCAGAGTTTTTTTTCATCGGACTTTCCCCTGTGGATGCATGAAATTCGGCTTTCGACAAACGATTCTATGCCTCCGCAGAAGCCAAAACAATTCTATTCCAAAGATTCGGCATCCCGGTGGACCTCCCGCTTTCCAGGATTGGCTGGACGCAGGCTGTGACCTTGTCAGTTCCGGGTGCCCTGCCGCAGGAAACCGGGGAGGGACAAGAGAAGAAAAAGCCAAAGAAAAGTCGAAAAAGAGGGACCGCCCAAAAGGCTGTCCCGAAAAAGAAAAACGTCTACCGAAACCATCTGCCCATGGACTTCAGTAGACGTTCTCTTTTATGTCTGGCGTCAGGTTATCGCAGAAAGGACTTCCTGGGCACTGGTGTGTCGGAAAAATGCCACATTGGAAAAAGAAGGGAGTTGGCAGCACAGGTTTGCCAGCTGATACCGAGTCACCTGGCCCATCCTGCCGAGGGCGGGTCCCGGTAGTTTGCATTGCGATGTTGAACCATAAAAAACGCCTGCCTGGACTACCTGCCCAATAGTTCCCGGCAGGCGTTTTTGCTGGTTTTGTCTTTCAAAACGCCGCAAAAACCGCAGGCGAGCTGAAATGGACGATGCCAAAAGGGAGCATGAAAAAGAAAGTGCGCCTCCGCAACCATCTGCCCCATGGTTGAAGTCGACGCACTCGCTTTCGGTATTTTATTTATCGAACTTCTCAGGCTGTCTCTTGCGTGCCTGTCGGTGAATCGCCACTTTGGAAGATCCAGGGGAATCGACTGAAACACGGTTCCCGCCCCCTTTTAAAACCTTTTCTGCCCTGTGACCGGATCCGGGTGTCCGGACAAGCGGGGGCAGCGTGTCGGCCAGAAGCATGGAATCGGCCAGATGCATAGAAGGATCAGATCATTCATTGGAGCAATTTCATGTCGCATTCGGTTCAACGTCTCTGCTGGCTATCGGTACTGGTTCTGTGGATGCTTGGGCACTCTGCCATGCCAGCGGCGGAAACTCGCATTCCGACAGGGGAAATTGGCGAAAGCCGCTCAAGGGAAGACCGGGAGGACCCCCGGTTTGCAGCCGCGGGTTTACGTCTGTCGAACCTGATTCTTCAGCAGATGGAAGAGAAGGGGATTCCCGCTTTTTCCATTTCCCTGGTGGTGGATCAGAAAGTGGTTTTCTCAAGAGGATTCGGAACAGCCCAGCAGGCGGCCGGTAATCGGGCTCGCCGGGCTGCCGACGGGGATACCGTCTACCGGGTGGGTTCGATATCCAAGCTGTTCACTGACCTGGCCGTCATGCAATTGGTCGAAAAGGGGGAGCTCGATCTGGATGCTGACGTGAAAAACTACCTGCCCGATTTCAACCCCCGGAATCCGTTTGGCAAGCCCATCACACTGAGGCAGTTGATGTCGCACCGGTCGGGCCTGGTTCGCGAGCCGCCCATCGGACATTATTTTGATCCGAACGAGCCCACGGTCAGGGAAACCACCCGGAGCCTGAACCGGACCCAGCTGATTTATGCCCCGGAAAGTCGAACCAAGTATTCCAACGCTGGCATCACCGTGGTCGGCCGGGTCCTGGAAAAAGTCACTGGAAAACCCTTTGAGTCGGTTATCCGCGAATCGATCCTGGATCCACTCGGGATGCAGCGGAGCAGCTTTCGTTTTGACCAGATGGTGAAATCCGACCTGGCGGAGGCGATCATGTGGACCCATGACGGGAGAACCTTTGCCGCACCCCGTTTCAAGCTGGGGATCGCGCCGGCAGGCAATCTTTACTCCTCGGTCAACGACCTGTCACGGTTCATGAGTGCGGTCTTCAATGAAGGAAAGGGGCAACACGGGAGAATCCTTTCCAGTGATTTGCTCAGGCAGATGACCGAGCCCCAATTCGCTCAGAATTCTTTCGGGATCGGTTTCCGCCTCTCCCGTTTTCAAGGACATACTTCGATCGGTCATGGTGGAGCCGTTTATGGCTATTCCACCCAGTGGACGGCCTTGCCCGAAAAAAAAATTGGAGTTATCGCTGCCGCCTCCAAGGACATCACCAATGGGATCGTTACCCGCATCAGTCAGCATGGTCTGAAGGAGCTGTTGGCGGTCCTGGACAAAGAGGATCCACCGGTCTTTGAGGCCACGGGTCCGGTCGCGGAAAGCAGGATTCGTCCCCTCGTTGGCCAGTACACAAGTAACACCGATTCCATTCAGATTTTTCGTCGCAATGAGCGGGCGATCATCGACCTGGGAGAATTCCGCAGGAAAATCCGGTCCGATGACCAGGGCCTTGTTTGTGACGATGAATTTGGATTCGGGCCGAGAATTGAGCTTGCAGAAGAGGGATTGCGGGTTGGTCAGAAACTGTACCAGCGGTTGGAGTCCAAACGCCCGGCCCCGCTCAAGCCGGGTTGGGAAAACCTGGTTGGAGAATACGGATGGGACCACAACACTCTCTACGTTTACGAAAAGCGGGGGCAGCTGTGGTGCACGATCGAGTGGTTTTTTCAATACCCGCTGAAACAGGTTGATGAAAAGACGTTTGCTTTTCCCGATCATGGACTTTACCACGGTGAGCAGCTGATTTTTGACACATCCAGGGGTGCTGCCCAAGCGGTGGAGGCAGCCAAAATCAACTTTGTTCGCCGGGAGGTCGGAACCCGAAACGGAGAGACCTTTAAAATCGAGCCGATCAAAACGATCGAGGACATCCGCAGGACGGCGCTTACCGCAGAACCGCCGGTCGAAAAGGGGGAATTCAGGAAGCCGGACCTGGTGGAAATTGTCAAGCTCGACTCTTCCATCAAGCTGGATATCCGCTATGCCTCGGACAACAACTTCATGGGTTCAACTTTTTATTCCCGGCCCGCAGCCTTTCTGCAACGGCCCGCTGCGGAGGCCCTGGTCCGGGTTCACCGGAAACTGAAGGCCAGGGGGTACGGACTCCTGGTTCACGATGCCTACCGCCCCTGGTTCGTCACCAAAATGTTCTGGGAAGCCACTCCCGGTGACATGAAAATATTTGTTGCCAACCCCGCCAATGGTTCGAGGCACAATCGGGGATGTGCCGTCGATCTGACCCTTTATGAACTGGACTCCGGAAGGCCGATTTGGATGGGTGCAGGCTACGATGAATTCTCGAGCCGGTCCTTTCCCGACTATGCCGTGGACTCGTCGAGCGCCCGCTGGCACCGGGAGCTGTTGAGGTCATCGATGGAATCTGAAGGTTTCCGCATCTATGAATTTGAATGGTGGCACTTTGACTACAAGGATTGGAAATCCTACCCGATTCTAAACCGGCGATTCGATTGATGCGGGCGGCTGTCAAAAGAGAGAACCGCCGCGGCGCGGGGCGAACTCCTCGCCGGCACGTTTTCGTAGCCGCTACATTTTCCTGCCAGGCACGTTCTCGTGGCCAGCACGTTGAGAAGGGAATCGCCGATGGGGCCACGATCCATGGCCACACGATCCATGGCCATACGGTCGATCCCTGCATTACCGAGGGAGCACGCAAGGATTGTAATTTAGCGAAATGCCCGGTAGTGAAATCGGGGCCTTGTCAGTTATTTTGACTCGCTGATGCAATAAAGTTTCTCCCGGCCCCGCAGGAAAATTTCGTTACCCACCAGGACGGGAGAAGCATCGATGCGATCCTCCAGGGAGTTGGTTGCCAATTCCCGGTACTTTTCGCCAGCCTCAATCACGACAGTGGTTCCACCGCGGCCAGTGAAATAGATTTTGCCATCGGCAGCAGTGGGCGAGGAATAG
This sequence comes from Planctomycetota bacterium, assembly GCA_036336715.1. Taxonomy (GTDB): domain Bacteria; phylum Planctomycetota; class Planctomycetia; order Pirellulales; family Pirellulaceae; genus JABAAE01. The sequence goes on along the minus strand of JAYZFP010000108.1, from coordinate 108 downwards.
ATACTGCGGATGCCACTGATTCGCTGACGATCAAAAATCACTTTGCCCGATGCCGCATTCACGCAGGTCAGGATGTTTCCATTGCTCTTGGTAAAGTAAAGACGATTG
>JAYZFP010000107.1:0-54572 GCA_036336715.1 Planctomycetota bacterium | reverse complement strand
ACGATATCCCCCTCGACCCCAGGTTTATTGACAGGTTTATCTAGCCTCTCGGGATCGGGTTTGCTCTGCGCTGGATTGCCCGATATCAAGCTGGTTGGACCGGCATCCGATAGGCGGCTAGCTGACCGTTGATATAATATGTAAGATTCGGTTGAGATTTGCCATCTTAGGAAGCGGCAATCATTCTGAACTCGCTCTGCTCTCAACTCAAATAACACCGCCAATTCCTGGCCGTGAAGTATCTTTCTTAAATGAGTTTTCAAATGAAGCGCAGGTTCGAATGATCATCATTCGTGCTGGTCAGACAAGCCAAACGTGCGGCTTTTGCCGTTAGGCCTTCCCCGATCAACCTTTCCAGAGTTCGAACTTTTCCCTGATGTCAGGAACCGGTCACGATAGCCAGCAAGCCGATTCAACCGCAACCAAGTTGACGGTACAGACCGGTCCATCGACCGAACGGGTGGAACAGAGTTCCCGGTTGCTGCAAAAAGTGGACGATTTGCTCAAGCTTTGCACCTGTGCCGTGGACGTGACAGAGGGCATGGACGTCAACTTGTCGGATGCCCTGATGGCGAGCCTGATGCAAATGAGGGACGCGGTAGTTGAGAGGGATTCCATCATTGAAAAGCTGGTCAGCCAGTCTTCCAACGCTGCTGGGACACCGATGCAACAGGGGAAACCTGGATCACTTTCTTCCGGGGGTGAAAGTGGGGTTTCGAAGACCGATTTTGAGGGCAGGTTTGCGGCAGCGATTCTTGAAGAAACCGATGACGGGGTCCTGATCCTCAAAAATGACGCCTGTATTGCCTGCAATGATAACGCCACAGGAATTCTCGAGGTGGAACGCTCCGAGGTCCTGTTGAATTGGCAGGTCGCGTTTGAAAAGGTGGAGAACGGAGATGGCCAACCTGCCGGACCGGCAATTCAAAAACTGGTTACCGATCTGACCGACAGCCCCGACACGCTGGAGCTGGTGTTGAATCAGCCGGAGGGGCGACCGAGATGGATTGAGGTATCCGTCAATCCCGTTTCAGTCAATCTGGATATCCAGGATGAATTACCCCACCGGTTGTTGGTGATTCGTGATATCACAGCCCAGAAAAACCTGGCAGATGATATCGTTCTTCATCGGGATTTTCTTCAGCAGGTAATCAACGCGGTACCGGATCAGATTTATGTCCGGGACCTCGACCGGAAAATCGTCATGGCCAACCAGGCGTTTTGCCAGGCCAATGAGATTCATGATCACGATCCGGTTGGACTGGTTGCGGATGAGCTGATTTCCGGAGAGTTGTCCGGAAGCCTGAGCCAGGACACGGACCTGTCAGACGGAATCGGAGACTTTGAGACAGTCTGTCAGCATGTCGACAAGGCTGATGGTAAAAAGGAAATCTATTCCATCAAGCAAAACCAGTTTACGGATGACAATTCCGGGAATCGGTTTGTGGTTGCGGCTGCGAGGGATGTTACCAATGATTACGGCGATGAAAACCGTCTGGCCACGTTGGTTTCGGTGTTTCGCGGATCGGCAGAGGGCGTGGCAATTCTTGACGATGAGGGTCTGATTTGCGAAGTCAATCCTGCGTTCAGGGAAATGGTTCCCCTGCCCGAAGATCAACTGGTTGGCAGTGTGTTCGAGGAGATGATTCAACTGGATACGGACCAGGTTGGGAGTGGATCCTTCGCGCTTGTGAAACAGGGAAAATCCTGGAGTGGCAAGGGGAAGTTCAAGGTAAATGGATCCCGGAGTTCCTGCTTGTTTACGGTCAACCGGGTGGAAGAGTACGGTGGACCGCCCCGAATGGTTGCTCTGGTTTCCGATCTGTCCGAACTGGAACGCACCCAGAAACAACTTCGGCATCAGGTGTTTTCGGACCCGCTTACCGGATTGCCGAATCGGCGTTTGTTTCGCAAGAAACTGGTTAATCTGATCAAGGATTGCGGCAAAAACAACAAGTGTTTTTACCTTTGCTTCCTGGACCTGGATGACTTCAGGAATGTAAACGATTCAGCTGGGCACGCCACCGGCGACTGGCTTTTGAAGAGTGTTACCAGCCGATTGCAGACCGTCCTGGGACGGAAGACACTGCTTTCGAGGTTTGGCGGAGACGAGTTTGCCTTTCTGCTGACGGAGGACAGATTCCAAAACAGGGAGCCGGAGTCGATCTTTCGCGACCTTCTGCAGGATTTCAAGAAGCCATTTCCGATCTGTGATTCCGAGGCCTGTGTCGGGATCAGTCTCGGCGTAACCCAGTTTCCCCGCGACGGAGTGGACGCCGATTCGTTGATGCGAAACGCTGACATCGCCATGTATGCGGCCAAAGGGGACGGGAAACATCAATACCGGGAATTTGACCCGGTGATGCAAGCTACCGTGAACCTGAAATACCAGGTTCAGTCCCAGCTCAGAAGAGCCCTGTCGGATGGCGAAATCAGCCTGATGTACCAACCCAAAGTTTCCTCCGTAGACGGTGGTTCGGAGGGATGTGAGGCGCTTGTCCGTTGGAAGACCAAGTTCGGAAACCTGATTCCACCAAGTGATTTCGTTCCGATTGCCGAGCAGAATGGTGTGATCCTGCCACTTGGGGAAGCCGTTTTTCAGATGGCTGCAGAGCAGGCCTACCAATGGTCCCTGCTGGGGCCGGTCCCCAAAATCGCGATCAACGTATCACCCCGCCAGTTGAAGCATCCCAAGTTTATCGAATTTATTAAAAGGACGCTTAAAGAGACCCAGGCCAAAGCGGAATGGTTCGAAATGGAAATTACCGAAAATGCGATGGTGGGTAACCTCGATTATACAACCGAGGTGATCGACGAATTGTCGGGTCTCGGTTTTTCGGTGGCGATCGATGATTTTGGTACCGGATATTCTTCTCTCAGCTATTTGAAGAATTTCGGAATCCACACACTGAAAATCGATATCTCATTTATTCGGGATGTTGCTACCAATCCCCAGTCGGCGGCGGTGGTGCAGTCCATCATTTCTCTGGGAGTGGGGTTGGGACTGAATGTGATTGCCGAAGGCGTGGAAACCAGCGAGCAGGTTGATTTTCTTTCTCGGGCCGGTTGCCCGGTTTTCCAGGGGTATTTTTTCTCCGGCGCAATGCCTGCTGATGACTATTACCGCTGGATGGTCGGTCATAGTCGGGGGATCTCCAGTTCCTGATTTTTTGAACGGGGCACCTCGTCCGTCAGCAGAAAGGGCTGGAGGGGACGACGGTGGAATTGGCTGCAGGTGATTCTTCTTGCCAAGCCTTTTCACTCTCTTTATACCGTGGGTGCATCAGGTACGGTTTGTGTCAGCCCGTTGATTCTTCATGAAATGGGAACCAGCCCGCGGACGGGTCGTTTTGCCTGCCTTTAAAGAGCGGGCAACGGTTCGCTGTCGGTTGTCGTCAGTTCTGCCAGAGGGCACCTGGCAACCCCGCATCCGTCGAACAGCTTTGACGACAATCAACTCGGCAGTCCCTGACTCGCGATTGGAAGCTGGTCCAAACAGGTTCCAGGGTGAAGCCGGGGGGGACATAGAGAATCGAGGATTTGCCTTGCGATTCAAGAGGGGCCCGGGGCGATCCGGGGGCCCAAATGAGAAAGACGGCTCTTCCGGGTTGGTTTCAGCCGTTCTTACGCCGGTTTTACCTTTCGCATGGAACCCCATAATTTGCAAGTTCAGGTATTTCGAATACCGTTGATAACTGGTTTTGGCAGTTGAGCCGGGAATTTTGAACTTCGAATAACTAAACCGCTTTTTTGGGCCGGTTGTGGTTGATGATCCGTAAAGAGCCCGGTTTTCCGATTTTTTCCTTTGTTGAGGGAGTGGGCGGATGAAAGCCCCTGTATGTTTCCTGAAGTGGTCCCTGATTGCATCCATGTTTCTTTTCGATGTGGGCAACCCCGTCTCGGCTGCTGATGATCTGCTTTCCGGGTACCAACCGCGGGAAATCGGTCCCACCCTGTTCGGCGGGCGTGTCGTCGATATCGAAGTGGATCCGGGTTCGGCTCACCACATCTTTGTGGCGTCGGCTTCGGGAGGTCTTTGGGAATCGACCAACAATGGAACGACCTGGGACAATATCTTCCAGGACCAGGGCACGATCTCCATCGGAGACGTTGCGATTGACCCGCAGGATTCCCGCGTCCTGTGGGTCGGAACTGGCGAGGCCAACAACCAGAGGAGTTCCCTGTGGGGGGATGGAATCTACAAGACGACCGACGGTGGAAAAAGCTGGAATCGGATGGGATTGCAGGACACACACCACATTGGTCGTGTTGTGGTGGATCCACGGAATTCGGATGTGGTTTACGTCGCCGCTCTCGGACATCTCTACTCAGCCAACAGCGAACGCGGTCTTTACAAGACAACCGACGGTGGCAAAACCTGGGAAAAAATCCTCTTCGTCAACGAGAAAGTGGGAGTGGTGGATCTTGTGATGGACCCCCGGAATCCAGACAACCTGTTCGCCGCAACCTATGAAAGGATGCGGCGGGCCTGGAATTTTGATGGGGCCGGCCCCGGTTCCGCCATCTATAAATCGGCAGATGGTGGGAAATCATGGAAAAAGCTCTCGGCCGGGTTGCCTGCCGGGGAGATCGGAAGGATCGGTCTGGCCATTTTTGCCGGGGATCCGAAGATCCTCTATGCAGCCATTTCCAATCAGAACCTGGTTTTGCCCGAGGAAAAATCTGCTGATTCCAAAAATCCGAAAAACGCCGGTAAACAAGCTGAAAATGGCAAACGGAATTCGCTGAAAACCCCCTACGGTTTTGATGTTCAACAGGCGGAGGGCGATTTTTTCGTAACCGGTCTCCCCAAGGATCATCCGGCCCGCAAAAAGGGACTGAAAGAGGGTTGCAAAATCATCCGCCTTGGCGGTGTGGAAGCCCGCCAAGGTTCTTCATTTGTGGCCCACGTACAACAGCTTCGCAGCACGGATCGGCTTGAAATGGTATTCGAAAAGGAAGGTCAGGAATTGACCTTGGAGCTGGTGGTGGTTCCGCCCCGGAAAAGTTTGCCCCGGCCAATCGGTGGGGAGGTCTACCGATCCGCGGATGGGGGAGAGAGTTGGAAAAAGGTCAACCGCCAACCGGTGGGCGGGACGCCCGCTTATTACTACGGTCAGATACGGATCGACCCCTCTGATCCAGATCGGCTCTATCTGTTGTCGATTCCCCTGTATTCTTCGACAGATGGAGGAAAGAACTGGACGACGCTCGCACGATCGGTTCATGTCGACCATCATGCATTGTGGATTAATCCCACGGCCCCCCATCACCTAATGCTCGGCAATGACGGTGGATTTCACCAGAGCCATGACTATGGCCAGACCATGGATCATTATCTCAATATTCCTCTGGCTCAGTTTTATGCGCTGACGGTAGACATGCAGGAGCCCTACCACATCTACGGTGGAACGCAGGACAACGGAAGTTGGGGAGGATCGTCCCGTGGGGGATCGCGTGGTGGGAGGGTTGGCCCGTTTGACTGGTACCGGATCGGGGGTGGGGACGGTTTTTACGTCCAGGTCGATCCGAAAGACGCCAACCTGTTTTTTGCAGAATCCCAGTTTGGTGCTCTTTACCGCGGAAATCGGGAAACGGGCGAACGCAAATCGATCCGTCCCAGGCCTGTCGATGCCAGGGAGAAATACCGTTTCAACTGGAATTCGCCGATCCTGATGTCGCAGCATGATGCCCGCGTAATCTATTTCGGCGGTAACCGCCTTTTCAAGTCAATGAACCAGGGGGATGATTGGGAAGTCATCAGTGATGACCTCACCACAGCTGACCCGGAAAAGTTGCAGGGAAACGTCCCTCACTGCACGTTGACAACGATTGCCGAGTCCAGGTTTGACCGAAAAATGCTGCTGGTCGGTACCGATGACGGAAAGGTCCAGTTAACAACCGATGGTGGCCGGTCCTGGTCGGACCTCAGCGGGAGTTTTCCTTTCCGACCTACCGAGTGGTGGTGCAGTCGGGTTGAGTTTTCGGTCCACGATTCAAGGACGCTGTACGCTTCGTTTACAGGTTACCGCGAGGACGATTTTCGCTGTTTCCTTTACCGGTCCACCAATCTCGGTGAATCCTGGCAATCGGTGGCGGGCGATTTGCCGGCGGAACCGGTCAACGTAATCAAGGAAGACCGTGTCAATCCGCAGCTACTCTATGTGGGAACGGAGTTTGGTTGCTACATCACCGTCAACGGTGGAAAAAACTGGAATGTGCTGCCCGGAATGCCACGTGTGAGCGTCCAGGATCTGGTTGTCCATCCGACCGCGGGAGACCTGGTGCTGGCAACCCACGGGCGGGGGTTTTTCATCGTCGACGACGTAACCCCTCTTCAACAGCTGCAGGAGGAAAGTCCATTTCCCGTACAGGTTTTCAAGCCCCGTCCGATCCGTCGGTTTCGGGTCCGGCAGTCTCCCTCGCTTTCGGGAGACCGGGGGTATTGGGGAGAGGGTCAAAAGGAAGCAGGGCGCCTCTGGTACCGGGTTCGGGAAGTGACCGAAGACCGTTACCTGCTCAAGGTAACCGATGCTGCAGGCAAGTTGGTCCACAGTTCGGTCGCCAGGAATCAGGCCGGGCTTTATCCTGTTCGGGTTGTTTCCTCCCGGGGTTCGCGGGGACGCCGAAACGGAAGGCAACCACCTGAAGGCAGTACGGGAACAGCCGTGATTCAGGTTGTGCCCGGCACCTACCAGGTGGACCTCGTCAAGGAAAAAACGGGCGAGAAACAGAGCACGCAACTCCTGGTCGAATAGGAAAGCATTCCCGGGTACCCGGCCGTGCGCCGGCAGGGTTGGAAGATTTCACCCCTGGGAGGGAACCCTCTTTCGGCAAACGAATGCGGGTAGCAGTGACGAGCTTGTCAGCTTCGTTTAGAATGGCTGCCGTCGCGGCTACTGAAAGGGACTCCCATGAGTGATAGAAAAGGGTTGGCATTACATTGGAAAATTCTGATTGGCATGGTGGCAGGCCTGCTGGTCGGTATTCTGGCCGTGGTCGCAGATTCCGGAAAGGGTGAAGTCCCGGGGATGAAGGTCGCGAGGAACGGTTCCCGGTCCGGTGTCCTTTCGGCTCCCGCGGGAAGCAAAATCAAGTCGATCAAGGTCTTGACCCCTGCAGAGAATGGCGAAGTTTCCATTGATTCGGAGCCAAGGATCGGATTTGATCCCTCAACCGGCAATTACCACTTTTCTCCCAATGGCAAATATACCTATCTTCCACGAGAGGACTTCCTCGGACAGGACAGGGTTGTCTTTGAATTGACTCTGGAAGATGACAGGCAGGTGTCGCGTGAGGTGGAGTTGTCAGTTCGGTCGCTGCCATTCTGGTCGGGCCTGGTCATCAACTGGATCAAGCCCCTGGGTTCGATATTTATCAACCTGCTGAAGTTGATCGCCATTCCATTGATTGTGGCATCGTTGATCAAGGGGGTTTCTGACCTGAATAATATCTCCAGCCTTTCCGCCCTGGGGGGACGGACGGTCGTGCTTTACCTCTTTACGACGGTTGTGGCCGTGACCCTCGGCCTGGGGATTGTCAACCTTGTGCAGCCTGGAAACAGTTTTTCCGAGAAAACCAGGCAGTCCTTGACTTCGGATTTCGCCGACGACGCCCAGAAAAGAATCAATGCGGCTGAATCCCGCATGACCCAGGGGCCGCTACAGGCGTTGGTGGACGTGGTGCCTGACAATATCGTGGGTGCGGCAACGGCCAACGGGAACATGCTGAAGGTTATTTTTTTCGTGCTTTTCTTTGGCGTGGCCCTGTTGCTGATTGAGCCCGAGTATTCCCGACCGGTCAAGGAGTTCTTTACCGGTTTGAACCAGGTTGTACTGAAGATGATCGACCTGATCATGTTGATGGCGCCTTACGGTGTTTTCGCACTTTTGGCCGCCCAGGTAGTTGCCACCCCGTCGATGGATGTTCTGTTGGGCCTGCTGAAGTATTCGCTCTGCGTGGTGGCAGGCCTGGCAACCATGATATTTGTTTTCTATCCGGCATTGGTGGTATTCCTTGGTGGCCGTTCCTACACGGAATTTTTCCGGGGAATCTCTCCTGCGCAGTTGCTGGCGTTTTCCACCAGCAGCAGCGCAGCGACGCTTCCGGTAACGATGGAATGCGTCGAGGAAAACCTGGGAGTCAAAAAAGAGGTCGCAAGCTTTGTGCTTCCCATCGGCGCAACGGTCAACATGGACGGGACCAGTCTCTACCAGGCCGTTGCAGCAGTATTTATCGCCCAGGCCCTGGGTGTTGAGCTGACGCTGGGAGACCAGTTGGTAATTGTATTGACCGCCACCCTGGCATCGATCGGTTCAGCAGCGGTGCCGGGTGCCGGCATCGTGATGTTGGTAATTGTCCTCGGTTCAATCGGTGTTTCCGAGAAAGGGATTGCACTGATTTTTGCGGTGGACCGGATTCTTGACATGTGCCGAACCGCCGTGAACGTTACCGGAGACGCAACGGTTTCCCTTCTCGTGAATCGATCGCAGGAAAAAGATACCGCTTGAGCGGTTTTCCTGGAGTTCAGGGTTTCCATTGAGCGGTTGTGGAGACAGCGTTTTTCCTTCAACCCGGTTTTGAGGTGGGTTGGCCAGGCACTGTTCAGACCGCGTCCGTCGTTTCCAACTCGTGACGATGAGCGAAAAAGTGACGCAACTTCAAAATGGAATCGATCACAAACAGAGATGCAAAAGCAAATGCGAACAGGATCCAGCACCAGGCAAATATGGATTCGGGAGTCGTTGTGACCCAGAGGACTCCAGTAATCCAGATTGCGCAGGTCAGCAAAAGCGAGTAAAACGAGCCCTTGTAACTTTGGGGAAGCCTGTCTGAAAAAAAGCCGAGCAACCCGAGGGCAAGAAGGGTGGCTGTAAAACGGACACGGGAAACCAGGTTGAGAGGTTTTTTTTGCGGCTGGACACGAAAGCGGTTCTCGCTCAAGTCGTAAACTGCGGAATCGGTGGCGGTGAATGGTTCGATCCTGGCCACTGAAGGCCCATCCTGTTTTGTTTCCGTCAGCCGATTTTTCAGTTCCTGTTCATTGACTTCCCGGATGGCGCAGCAGCGTATCAGTTCCCGCACGACCGGATCCCAGGTTCCAGCGGATTCCCTGTGGACTTCCAAGGTTTCAACGGCTTCTGTCAGAAACTCTGTGCGGCGGTTCATGATGTCGTCGGGCTGGGTTTTGCTCAAGCCCTGCGGGATGTCGGTGAACGGGCAGTAGAGGAATTTCTGGTAATTTCCGGAGCCTGCCATTTCCGGCAAACGAATGGTGGAGTCGGTTTGATCGGCCCCGGACGGATAGGAGACGATATCCACAATTTGCAGTTGGCGCGGGTTGAGGAAATTGACTTCGATGGTTCCGTCAGGAAGGCTGGCGATTTGCCTGGTAAGGCCGCAAACCTTTACCGATTCGAGGAGATGCCCCGCAGGTACCTGGAGGCGAAAGCTGCGGTTTTCATTGGGAGCCACGAAAAAACGGGTGGATAGCTTTTTTGAGGCCTGGGAAAACCTGATTTCTGCGAACAGGGTTTGGATTGGGCGAATGGATTTTCCACGGATTTTGAAAGAAGCCTCCATGGAAAGTCGCTCCGTATCGAAAACGGTCAGCTCCTCCTGGGCGTCGTTGGAACGGGCTCCATCCAGGGTCCAGTCAATACGGTCCTCTGCCAGGAAATTAGGCAAAACTATTTTGCGAGCCGGGTTGAGTGTGTTGACCAACTTGGGAGATCTCAGGCGATTCCCCTCAAGGTTGTCTGTGTAATTCAGGCGAATGGTATGGCTGTCCTGTTTGAGTATTGGCAGCCACAGTTGGCTGACGGAGAGGGTTTTCGAGGATTCAAAAATCACTGGCAGCCTGGGCTCTGCGGTATTCGGGCGGGAGGCGGTTGGAGGAATTTCAATGCCCAACCACCTGCCGGACATTCCTGCGGGCAATTGGAAAACCAGGTCGTGTCGGACTTTCCCCTGCTCAAAGGCAATGGTCTCTTCCAGACGCAAAGAAGTGATCGGTTGTTTCAATTCCGTTGAAACAGGTCGAGACAAATCTTCAATCCTGCCAGCCAAAACCATGTCCTTTTCCAGGATCGGGTCCACCGCACGGACCAGGTTTTCGTCCAGGATGACGCGCTGGCGATCGTAATAAAGCCGGTTTTCCGAGGAGACGATGACGGCATTCAGTTTGGGCACCTCGCAGCGGAACCGGTCATTTTGAATCGGCTGTTCATAGGACAGTTCAAACAGGAACCTGCCTGGTTGGCTGATATTGGCAAAGACGGTGAACCGGTTTTCACCGCTGTGGATCCAGTGGATGTTCTGCTGCCCCAATTGAACGGACAGGTTGGTCGCGGTCGGAGGAATCGTCAGTTCAAAAGTATCGAAAGGACGGTCGGAGCTGATGTCCAGTTCCGCACGGGTTTTGAGGGTTTCCCTGGAAACCAGGAAACGGTAATCCGCGATGCAGCTCAGGTTGTTGCTTTCCGGCTCGAACAGCAGGGGGGATTCCGTCAAAAGCTCCCTTGGGAACATATAGTCAATTTCGCTGGGGTCCAACTGGTAGCCTTTGGCCGCGAGCCTGGAAGCGGTTTCTTCAATCAGTGGATTGTTTTTTTCCAGTTGCTTTCCTTCGAAAATGGGGGCTGTTTGTACCCTTAGCAGAACCAGTTGTTCGGAAATTCTGAAATTGACCGGTGACAGGTTGCAGAGTGGAAGCGGGCCGGATGGTCGAAGCGGTGAATTAAGGTTGAATGTCACAGCCGACTTTGACCGGGTCTTTACTTTCCAGGTGCTTCCCTTCCTGGAGATGATGGGTGATTGAAACGCGCTCAACCGCGGATCGGTCTCGAATTCGAGGTCCTCGAGCAGGGCGGATTCTGCCAGGAGGGTGATTGAGCGTTTGGTATTGCCCGGTGAGAGGTCCAGGTGTTCCACCACGGTAATACCCGGGAGTTGAACTTCTGTGGGCAGGAGTTGAAAAGGCCCTTCTATCATCAACTGACGCTCTGATTGCCGTGAGAGTGGTGGATCATTTCGTCCGTTTTCGCGAACAGTCCTGAAGTCGATGTTGGCGCGGTTGGAAAAATTTACTGGCCCGGGAAAGGGGAATTCCATCAAGACCGTCGATGAAGGCGAACGGGACAGACTTCCGGCCAATGGCACCTGGAATCGGATTTGAACGGTTTGAACCCCTGAAGCCTCCAAACGGATATTGATTTTTTTCTTTTGGGGATCCGGACTGAAGGTGACCTGCTGGTTGTTGGCGGTTACAGAATCGCTGTCAAATATTGCATTGCCTACAAAAAAAGGAAGGGACAGGTTCCCCGTTTCGCTTACATGCAACCTGAGATTCAGTACAGCGATCAGCCTGGAAGCGGTTGACTGTGAAAGGATTTCCAGGCCTGATTGTTCACAGGTAACCTCTCTCTGTTTCTTTCGGGAGCCCCGCGTGAACTGTTCATAAATGCTCTCCGGTACGTAGGCGATTCCCGTTGGACTTTCGTCCTCGTCGACAGGAATGACAACCGACAGAGCCTCCGACTTGGGTTGTTGACTGTTTTCCTGCACGGCGATCATCCCGGCAGAAACCGGTTCGCAGATCAGGCTGCTGGACAGCAAAAGCCAGCCCGTGAGCAGGCGGGAAGCCCCTGTACCCGGGCTGAATTTGCAGAGCCGGACCAGTTCCCGGGTCAGAATGCCGAACGTCAGTCCCCAGAAAACAAAGGAGAGCAACATGGCATAGACTCCGGCCAGGATTCCGGAGAACAGCAGACAAACCAGTGCGAGGTAGAAAGGTTGCCGGTTTCGCCTGGCGTGGTTGGCAAGCCAGGCAGACATGGCAAAAACCAGGAGGGCTGCCATCGTGAGATGGCTTTTTGACACCAACAGAACACGGTGCTCGTCGCCTGGCCCGAGTTGTTTCCAGCTGGAGTTCTGGTGCCAGGGAAACAGGTCGCTGATGGTAAGCGAGTCAAACGCCAGGGAAGGAAACCAGAAAATGGTCTGGGCTGCCTCGTGGGGATTGTTTTCTACGATTTGCCAGAATGGCAAAGCGATCTGGTGGTCCGACAGGATGGTCTGGAATTTTGACTCGATTTCCTGCCCATTCAAAAAGTAGGACGGCACAGAATAAATCGAACTTCGAAAGCGTTGCCTCGGGGGATGGCTGATTTGCAGCAAAACCTCCTGGTTGGATGTTGTCGTCGGCAGCTGAAGCAGCCATTGCTCCACGATACGGTTTCTTGATTCTTCTTCTGCCAGGATCCGGCTCTCTTCAGAGATGACCGGCTCGCAGGTAAAGGGCAGACCATTGGCGGTTGCCATCATCCATGAAACAGGACGCTCGAAACCAAGCGTCAGGGAACCGGGATCTTTTGCCAACAAACGCAGCGTGGATTGGCTGGATCCGTTGGGCTGGATTTCGAACCGTTGCTCCACGACCCGGAAGTCAACGCTGGTCTTTTGTTGGGGGGACTGTAACTGGAGTTTCAGATCGGAAGTGCCGGTATGGTGAAACCAGCGATGGTCGGATTGGGAAGGGTATTCGGAAATTTCATTTCCGAGGAGGGTCAGACGGTTTCGCTGCACACCACTGATGCGTATTTCGCCAGGCAGTGAATCTGTTTGCAGGGGACGAGGTACCGGAAGGACTCGTGAATCTGCCTGGAATGAAGCCGTTGTGGAAAGAACCACCCGGGCCGGTTTTTGGCCGGCTGCTTCGGCTTTGAAGGCCCAAAACCGGCGGCCGGCTACCAGGCCCAAACGCTGCTTTTCCAGCCGCGTGAGGATACGGGCATCTACCCGCTGACCTTTTGTGGGCTGCACCACGGTCGTGGAGTCAAGGTCCAGTTCGAGGACGAGAGTCCGGTTTTGCAGGCTGTCCCAGCTGAATTGATAATCAACTTTTGTCCTTGCATTCCCGGCATCGATAAGGATTTGGTATTGAAAGTCACCGCTGAATTTTTGACGATCAGCCGGAAAACGGAAAATTGCCTTTTCAAGTTCACGGAGTTCAAAAAGTGGAAACGGTTGGCCACCGGCTTCCGAAGGAACACCGTCAGGAAGCTGGATCCCGCTGCCGAAACCGGAAACCAGCCCGTTCTTGAGCTCCACTCGGGTGGAATCTTCCCGAATTGTGACAGGAATCATATCGCCAATTTCGTAATTTCGTGCAGTATCAATTGCCTTGGACGCAATGATCCAGACAGATGGATTTTCATTATCCAATACCGCCATGGGGCCGTTTACCGTTTCAACAACAGTAAATTCGATCGGCAGGTCATCCTGGGAGACGTCGATGGCCGACTGAACCTCCCAGCCTTTCTCCAGTCGGATCACCGCCTGCGACGGCAACCCCTCGAGCAACTGGCGGGTCAGGAATTTCTGACCTCGCAAATCGATTTCCAGCCTGTTCGAAAAGGCTTTTTTTTCGGGTTTCTCAAGGATCATGTCGATGGAGGCCAATGCCGACGTCTGCAAGCACTCAAGGACCGAATCCTCAGCGTTTTTTTTCAACTCAAATCCACTGCATTCCAAAGTCGTCAGTCGCCATTGGGTGGAAGGTTGGATGATAAACCTCGAATAAACCTCCCGGACGCCCTCGATCCGAATCGGTCTCAGGGTGAGACGACCATCGTGCAAAAGTGAAACCAGTTCAATTTCCACGTCGGGGGTTTTCAGGTTCAGCGATGTGGGTTGAACGAGAAAAGTGGAATGGTCAGACCCGCGGGAGACTTCGGTGAATTCGACCTCCTGCCCCGCTACCTTGACAAAGTTGCAACTGAAACCCGAGGGAGTTTCAAATTGAAAGGAACCCGTTCCCGCGAGATTTCCCGGGAGTATGAAAGAACAGTTCCATGCCGCCAGGGTTCCTTCCACAACGATTTGATCCGATGTGGGAAGGGCCACCGTCGTTTCGGTTTCCCGCTGCACACGAAACAGGATTTCATCGTCATGGGAAAGGACCAGGTAATTGTTCCAGTACGAGTCACCTAACTGTGGGCAGGATGCCAGCTTGAGAGTGGGGTGATTGGTCTTCAGGGAAAATCCGTTGGGGACACGGACGGTGACCTGCCTTTTTTCAGCATCCGGAAGTTGCAGTGAATTGAATTGCTGGTTGCTTGATTCTGGCAAACGGATGTCGCTGATGAATGCGTGATCGCCGATGGCTGATAAGCGAATGCTTCCCTCGAGGTTTCTTCCAATAACGGCAAACGGAAGCTCTCTGGAGCGTCTCTCTCCGAGTTGCAGGAGATTCGAGTCGAGGGTAACGGCGCGAAATGACGGCTGGACCGTTGTTTGACTACCCTTGGGACTGGAGAACTCGAGGTTGGATCGAATGAGTATATCTACCGGTTTTTCACGGTCTGCGATCAGTTGGGCCGTGCCATAAAGGCCCTTTTCTTCGGTCCATGTCAGGTCAAATCCGGAATACCTCAGACGGGGTGTTTCGGTTTTCCTGTTTTGCCGGAGAAACTCGTCAAGGCTTTCAATTTCCAGGGGCAGGTATTTTCCCTGGATCAGTTTTTGCATGTCCTCCTGGGGGACAAAGATCTTCCGGATTTTGGAACGACGGACGTCGGTTTGTGAGGAAAGCGTTTGCCCGCTGAAGAAAACGACCATCAGGAAAACCGGGAAGATTGCGCTGCGCGACATCTCAGTCTCCCCTTCCCGGGCGGGAATCGGATCGTGTGGGGGTTGCCTGGTTGACCCCGGAATCGGGGGCCGCCAAAAGAATGGAAGGTACGTTGGTTTCGATTCGCGTTTCGTCTCGGGTCGGATTCAGCCAGGCAGTGATGCGTGTGATGATAAACCCGAGGCAAAAGAGAAACCCGACAAATATTTCAATTTGGAGTAGCTGGACAAACCAGATTGGGTACCACATGCCAAAAATCAGGATGCCCCCGGCAATCGTCACCAGCAGAAGCGTGTTCCGCATGAACGACAGAGAAACAAAAGCAATTCCAAGGGAAATGAAAAACAGACCGAAAACAAGGACCAGGTTTCGTTTGGAAATAATGTAAACGGAGCTTTCGTCCAGGATGCCGAAAGAGGCAAACAGGTAATCATTTCCCAGGTATTCAATTTCGGAACCCCTTTTTGTATCGATCCAGCGTTCCAGTTGCTGTGGATTGAGTCGGGGGGTTGGCTTGAGGAAGAAACCTGTCCACGCCAGGACGTAGCTGGCCGAAAGGCTGTCCGAATAATTGAGTACGTACTGGTTATCAGGCAGTTGGATGGTCCAGTAGAGATTTTGTGACCAGGTCAGCCGATTGGTACTTGGCAACCGCAGTTGCAGTTGCGGGTTTTGCATCGAACTGAAATAACGCAGGTTGAACTCGACGATCTGCTCTCCCTCAAAGGTGGAAAACCCGGTTTGGAGTTCGTTTTTTTCCCGATCGTAAACCCCCGAAAAGGGTTGGCCGTTGAGCGTGCCGGAGACGAGCCTCGTCCCATCCGGCATTTTCCAGGTAACCCTGGAGCGGTTCGGCACGAAACGGATCACGATCCGGTCCTGCCGGAATTCACTGTTCAGTGTGGTCTGGCACCAGGTCTTTCGGACCTGTATGTCATCGTCGGCCCGGATTGTTTTGGTAAGCTGGATCACATTCCCGCCAGAAGATCGATAGCCTCTGGGGGTTCCCGGCAGGACGTCCCCTGTTGGAGACCAGGCAGCATCGGGAACCAGGAGAGTTCCCGAAGGGGTCCTGATGTTAAGGTTCGTTTCCGTTTCGACGAGTCCAAAGTTCCTGCCCTGGATTTCCGTGCCGACAACCTCATTCTCGGCATTGGGTCCCAGTAACGGAAGGAGAAACTCTGGCAGCACCAACTGAGCCTGATCCGAAACAGCCAGTTGCCGGTTTTCACTGCGGATCCTGACCTGGATTTCCTTTTCGGGCTCATCAAACCTTACCAGCAGCGGTTGCCCGGCAATCCATTCCGAGAGATCCACTATTTGTTTGTTGACCGTAACCGAGCGGTAGTCCCCATCGGCAAGCACAATGGCACATGCGTCGGTACTTCGGCTTGACTGGATGCTGCATTGAAAGTCAATGTTGAACGAACCCTCCGTTTCTAAAAGATCGACGGTCATTTTGGAGTCGGTAAAGGGCTGGACGGCAGCAACATTCAGCTTGAGTTCCAGCACGTCTTCACTCGAGGTCTCAAGGTTCAGTTCATTTAGTGAATTGACCTTTCTGACCTCGAATTCCGAGTCAACCTCAAACGACTGATTCCTTGAGCGATCGAACAGGGCTTCGACGTCCGTATTGCATTGGACCGTAACGTCAAACCGGTCCATTTTTCGATCCCTGATTCGCGGAAGGCGGAAACGCCGATCTCCGGCCGACGGTTCTTTCAGGACGAAATCAATTTTGAGCCTGGGTTTGTCATTGAGAAAAAACGGTGGCTCGAGAGTGACTTCGCGGAGTAACGAATCCACCACAACGTAGGGTTGGTCCGGCTTGACGCTCCACCCATTCAGCTCCAGTTTGACGCTTTCGGCGTCCTGGTTGAAAGCGGCCCCGGGGAGATTCATCTCGAGGGCAGCCCGGTCCGGGCTGAGCCGCAGAAGATAATCCACTATCTGGAGTTCGGCCTGGGTATCAAGGATCAGAAACAGCGGGGCAGAAAAAACCGATGTCTGAAAGTTGAACGTGGCCAGGTCCGGTGTTTTGCTCCGGGTCTCGTTGGACAGGTTGAACAGCGGGTTGGCAACAACGAAATTGACTTCCTGGGAACTCCTGACCGTCAGCAGTCCGGTCGGCGGTGCAAACCCCGGTATTTCAAATCCAACGAGGTTCGTGGCTCCCGGCGAACTGGGCACCACCCAGCGAACATCCAGGTCGGTGAAAGCCTGGTTCGGTTGATCTTGCTGAACGCTGAATATTTTCCAGGAATCGGTTTGCCGAACCGGGGTGATGGTTCCTTCGCCATTGCTCAGGGTGGCCTGGGTTGTCGAAGTTGGCAGGCCAATATCGAATCGCTGAATCGGGTCTTCCGCCGTGAGGGTGAAACGGGCTGCGTATTCGACTCGATCCCGGTAGACCACCGCTTCCACGGTGGCGTTGTCATCTACAATTCCCCTGCGATTTTCCTGGGTCGCATCTTTACGGGCCCAGGAAATGGTGGAATCCTCTTTCAGGCCTGAGAACTCGATTGAGGTTCCGTTGGAAAAGAGGGAGGGCAGGGGGCGATTGATTGAATCCATGGATGCCGAAAAGACCTGATTGGGTTCGGTGTCATGGATGGTGAGTGTGGTAAAGGTGGCGGCCGGCAAATCAAACTCG
Source organism: Planctomycetota bacterium (assembly GCA_036336715.1). Taxonomy (GTDB): domain Bacteria; phylum Planctomycetota; class Planctomycetia; order Pirellulales; family Pirellulaceae; genus JABAAE01. The sequence goes on along the minus strand of JAYZFP010000107.1, from coordinate 37,287 downwards.
AGATGTTTCCTCCCCCTGGCACGGGTGATGTTTTTGACGGCCGATAGGCGAATCGTGGAGGTCTTTCCCTGTTTCCCCTTCAGACGCAGGTAAAATTTCTGGTCGCGACGAAAGAGCGACCGGTTAACGGCGCTATTTGGGAAAAAAGAATTTTCAAAGGCGATCGGGACCGGGAATTCCCCATCGCTTTTCGGTTCAATGGTCAGTTCAATATCGAGCTGGGCGGATTGTCCCCTGACCTTTGCGACAATGTTGGCTGAACGGATTGTGTAGTCAAAGGTGGGAGCCTGCTCCGACTGAAGGGATTTGTAAACCCTTTCGAATTCTTCAAAGGTGATTTTGAAGTACTGGATCAGCTTGCCATCCCGGTTTTTCAGGAAAGTGTCCAGGCTGGAAAGCTCAATTGCCTGGTCCTGCTTTTCTGTGTCGTCCTGGGCAAGAAGCCCAGGAAAGTGTGGAGCAAAAAAGAACACCATCGAGAGCACTGTGGTTGCGGCATACCATGACCATCGGTTTTCTGGCATCAGTCCGCAGGGATGGCAAAGGAAACAGCGGCGAAACATGTCAACAGAATGGAAGAGGAGGTTTCTTCCATTCTACCCAAGTACCCCGATTGTTGCATGAATCGTGTCTCGCGGCAGGCGATTCTTTCCGGCACTTCCGGGAACCGGTCAACACAACCGGTTCAATTGGAAAAATTGATGGTCTCAGAAATTTCGGAAGCGAGTGTGTCGGTGGAAGCAGCGATAAATTGGGGTCGAAAAAGGTCGAATTCGCCCTCGATAGGACGTAGAAAACCACCCGCCTCGGACAGGATCAATGTTCCAGCTGCTATATCCCAGGCATTCAGGCTGCTGGCCCAATAGGCATCCACCCGGCCACAAGCAAGAAAGCAGAGATTGAGAGCCGCTGAACCAAGCCGTCGTATCGTTTGGGCCTTGCCGAGCATTTCGAGAAATCGCCTTGCTTCGATCGACTCTTTGGTGACGCTGGGTGAAAAACCTGTCACAACCATCGCGTTGTGCAATTTTTCACAGCCAGAGGTTTGAATCGGTTCCCCGTTAAGAAAGGCACCGCCTGTTCGTGTGGCGTAAAAGCACTCGTCAAGCAACGGATCATGGACAACTCCGACAACCGGCTGACGATTTTCCAACAAGGCAATCGAAACGGAGAAGGATCGTAACTGGTGAACAAAGTTGGTGGTTCCATCCAGCGGATCGACCACCCAGGCAAAGCCGTTTGAAACGGATGGCAGGCTGCCGCCTTCCTCTCCGATAAACTGGTGTTCGGGATATTCCGCACCAATGATTTCCTGGATTTTTTCCTGGGATGCCAGGTCGGCCTCGGTCACAAGGTCCCTTGGCTTCTTTTCGCGAACGTCTACTTTACCCATCAAATCAACCAGGATTTCTCCGGCCGCTCTGGCCGCTGAGATTGCGATTTTCAGCTGTTTTTCCATTGAAATTTCTCTTTTGCCTGAAAGAAGGGTTTTGCGTTAATTGCGCGGATGACCTTGCGAACCCTTGGGGTGGAATTTTAACCCTAGGGGATGGTTTAATTCGAAAAAGAATTGCCAACAACTTGATGTCATTCTCTGGACAGCAGGGTCGCGTTTGTTAAGATCAGGAGTGAGATGCACCTCGGAACAGTTTTCATTTTTCTGCATCTCAGAAAAGTCTGGCCTCTTCTCTGTTCCGGCCCCGCTTTTTGCTTTGCAATCAGCGGGGTTTTTTTGTTGTCGTTTAAAATAGATCAATGGACTGGATTGAAAAAGAGGATGGCTTTCGGGCGGAAGCCGGCGGATTTACTCTGGCTGCGAACCCCAAAGACTTGAGAAAGGGATTGCAGGTTTCTCGAGGCGGCCAGGATTTGATGGAAGCGTTTCGGTTGCCTGAAAATCTCTGGAAGGAGCAGGCGGAGGGATCCTACCTGCGAGGCTGCGACCTGTTTGCCGCTTTCCAGGGGCAACAGCAGTTTGCAGAATGTTACTGGAGGCTTTGGGATTCGCACACCGATTCACTTTCTCTGGAGTACATTGTTTCCCTCCGTTCCGGTTTGCAGGATGGCGGGAACCTCGGGTTTTCTGCCGGCATTCAGACCGGCGTTCGGTTTCAGCTGAATCCCAGTGCCTCCGGCGCCTATGTTTGCCAGGAACTCCGGCTCGGTCTGGCCCTGTTGGTTCACCCCTCGGACCAGGGGGAAATGCAGGTCCTTGAAAAAGAGGACGGGTTTTTAATCAAATCTTCCACACCCGACATGGAGAGAGGTGTGATTCGACGCCTGAGAATGGTCTTGCACCTGTGCAGTGGGATTCCGGGTGAAAAGGCCCTGGCAGAAATCCGAGATCGCTTTGCCGAATCCGAAATTCCATTGACGACCTGATCAACTTTCTTTCGAGGGAACAGGCTTTCTTCCAGACGTTACAGCGGGGTTTGTCTCAGTTCGTCATAGATTTTGGCCAGTTTCCTCGACATGCTGACGTCCGAGAAACTCTCCTGCTGCCGCCGGAAGGAACTTTCGCTGAAGGTTTCGCAAAGGCTGCGATCGGCTGCCAGCTGCGATACGGCAGCCGCCAGGTCCACCGGATCTCCCGCCTTGCAGATTAATCCGTCCGTGCCATGACGAATTGCCTGCGGTATGCCCTCTACGGCTGTCGCAACCACCGGAACCCGATGGGACATTGCCTCAAGGACGACCATGGGCAGTCCTTCTCCGAACAGGCTTGGTAAAACGAACAGGTTCATTTTGGCAAAGTAGCTCGCCACATCCGTGGTGAAGCCGGTCCATTCCACGAACTCTTCGATTTTCAGCTGGCGGACTTTTTGTTTGAGGAGGTGTTCGTATTCGGTGGTTTCAAAAGGGCCCACGGCAAGCAGCCTGGCAGGCACTCCCTGGTCCCGAAGTTTGGCAACCGCTTCCAAAAGGACCTCCGTCCCTTTTCTCGGTCGAAAAAGGGCTACCGTTCCCACGATGAATTCGTCGGAAGGAGAAATGTATACCGGGCCAGCCTGGATGGGGACGCCGTTGGGAACCACCACGAGGCGGGAGTCGGCAAACCCCTGGGAAAGCATGTGTTTTTTCAGGCTGTCGGAAACGGTCACGATGCGGGTTGCGTTTTTGAGCGCCCATTTTTCAACTTGCTGGTTAAACCAGTTAACCAATTTTCGAGTCGAATCCTTCGAAGCCGGGCTGTGTACATGGTAGACAAACGGTATTTGGCATCGTTTGGCGGCCAGGGTTGCAAGAAGTGCGGAGCGCGGAGTGTGGGCATGGACGATGTCAAATTCATGTTCCCTGATCAACCGGGTGATCTGGCGGGATGCGAGAATATCCAACCGTCCGCGCATTCTTGTTTCGTACAGGGGGGCACTCTGGTAATCCCTTTTGGCAGGAAACAAGTCCGGTTTGACGCATGCAAAGGAGACCTCGTAGCCAAACTGGGGAAGGTTGGCGGCCAGGTGATCCTGAACCCGTTCGGCACCGGAAAAGTGTTCTCCATTGATGACATGCAGTACTTTTTTGCAGCCAGGGTCACCCTGGTAATTGCCCCGTTCCTCCGGGTGTGTCTTTTTCGCGGAATGGACGCCTGTTGAGGGGGATTGGGGATCCGTTTTTTCTGCGTTCAACATGTTTTCGTCCAAGGCATGAAATATTGAAAATTTAGGCTGGAAATGCTGAGGGTGAGAGGGAATTGGTCTGAAACCCTTTTGAGAAACGTCCCCATTCGGTGAGAACCGGCAGATTCGTCAAAACCGGTAGAACCGGGCCCGTTCCGGCGTCCCGGGGAACGTTGCCCATGGGGTGGCATTCGTCGGATGCTGGTGAAAGCCCCAGAAATTGGGCAATCCTTAGAGAGGGATGTTTCATCTGTGGGAGGGGAATCCTGGACGTGGATTTCTCCCGGCTACCCGGTAAGCGTTATCGACGGACTGTGGCGGTCTTGCCCTGTTTTTCCATTTTCCAGACCACATTTTCGTCCGCATCCAGTTCAAAGATCTGGTCACCGGCCGCAAAAAGAGTGTTTCCATTTCCGTCCCGGTAAACATCGCTGAGCGACTTGGTGGTGTATTCCCAGACGGTTTCCTGGTCTCGGTTGATTTCCAGCACCCGACCCGATGTCCAGCCGATCAGAAACGACTGGTTGGTGGTCGGCTTGGCAACAACGATGGTTGTCTTGTCGGTGTTCTTGTATTGCCAGATTATCTTCTTTTCCGGAGAGACCTCGATCACTCCTCCTTTCCCTGCGATCAGGGTGTTCCCGTTTTCCAGTCGGAAGGCATCATTGGGCCACCAGGGGGCTTTGTATTCCCAGACCGTCGTTCCGGATCCTGGTGTGATTTCCCGGGCCAGGGAACTGGGGCCGATGGTGACCAGCACGTTTCCGTTGGAGAGGGGCATGGCGTTATTGAATTTTGTTCCCAAAATCTGCCAGTTGAGTTTTTTATCGGGTGAATATTCCCTCAGCCATTGTCGTGAATAGGAGAACAACAGGTAGTTACCCTCGATGGTCTTTTCCGCCGAAAGGACCCCATCAACTTTCAGGCGAAACACCTGGTTGCGATCGGCATCCAGTTCGATCACAAGGTTTCCATCCTTGGCGATCAAAGTGTGGCCATTGAGCGTGGAGCCGGCATTGAGAAAATCTCTGAGCGGGAGCCGCAGGGTAAAGCTCTCAAGGTGTTCCCTCTGCCAGGCTTTCCAGGCATCGGCCAGTTGTTGGTTCTTTGCCCTGTTTGCATGGGAAACAAACCCGAAGTTTTTTCCTGTGGCGGCCCGCAGAATCTGTTCGGAACGGGTGGCAACCGATATTTTTTCGCTTGAAAGTAAATCAACCAGGGTGCGTACAGCGACTTTCCGGTTTTGATCGACCAGGATTTTTGAAACGGCCAACCGGACCAGGTCATCCGAATCGAGCAAGAGTTTTTCCAGCCTGGAAATCCCTTTGACAGGGTCAAGATCCGCTGTCAGGCGAGCCGCCAAAAGGCGCGACCGGGGAACGGGGTTGCTTAACTCCCGGGCCAGGAATTCAAGATGTTCCTCCGACGCGACTGCCTGGATGGCCCTTGTGGCTCCCCGGAGGATGGAGTTTGCCTCGGTCTGTTCCAGTAATCTGAAAAGAACGGGCAATGCCTCCGGTTGTTTTTGGGTTTCAATGGTCCGCAGCGCTGCCCTGAGAAGTGATTCCACCCGTTTCTTGCGATGCTCGAAAACGGATTTTAATCGAAAGCGGATTTCCATGTCGGGGCTATCGGTAATGAAATTCCGGTATTTCTCCGGAAGCACCGGGACAGAAAAAAGGAACGCTTCGGCGTTCTGGCGTTCGGCGTATTGATCACTTCCGAGAAGTTGAATCTGGAGCAGGAATTCTGCTTCGTCGGCCTTGCCCTCGACCAGGTTGCGGAGGTACTTGAAGGCAGTCAGACCCGGCGGTTGGTTGCCGCCGAACACCTTTTTCAGTTCCTGCTGGAATTGGTTGTGGCTTTCGCCCTTTTCCTGTCCGCGAGCCGCGGTGGGTGCATGGAAAAAAATCAAAAGACAAAAGGCACAAAATTTTGCAGTTTTGGCGGGATGTTTCAGAACCATCAACCCTCTCTTGCGCGATTTGATTTTTGGCAGGGATTCCGGACAGGCAACCGAGTTTGCTCAATATACCCGCCTCCAAGGTAAATGATTTGTTTTTTCCTGTCAGAGTCCAGCTCAAATCGTGATCCGTTTTCATCGGTCTCTGCGAAACACGTTTTTTCCTGCAGGAAACTGATTGAGGGCAGGTAAAGAGCGTTCGGCGACAGTCATAAACCGGGCGAACCTTCAACCAATTGTCGCCAAAAATCGGATTCCTGCCTTATAATGGAAGTCAGTAAAAAATACAGGAGCTGTTATGGATCAAGGCGAAGAACTCCCAACCGTTTTCCCGGATGATTCGATGATGGTGATTTCGAACGAGGCTTCGTCCATCGATGGAGGGGAGGCGATGGTTCCCGTAACCGAGGCTTCCCTGACCGCGAATCAACCGGAAGCAGTACGTGCGGGTTTCCCGGGAATGGTCTGGTTGGCCACCTTTTCGGTGATGTTGGCGATCACCGTTTTCATCGGTCCCCGTATCGTGGAAGAGTATGCTTATGCGTACAACCGCGGAAAATCCAAGGCTGAATACGAGGTTGCCCGAGTAGCGTTGACGGAAAATCCGTTGGACGGGATTTCCTCGATGTACGAATACGTCGCGCGGAAAATTTCCCCAAGTGTCGTGCATATCGATACCACGACCAACCGGTTCGAGAAAGAAAGCCTGCTGTTCATCAAGAATGCGCGTGGGCAGGGGTCCGGGGTGGTCTATTCCGAAGATGGATTCGTGATCACCAATCAGCATGTGGTTGAGGGCGCCCGGGAGATTCGCGTGACGCTCAACGACCGTACCTCCTTCCCTGCCCGGGTGGTTGGTATTGATGAGCAAACCGACATTGCCGTTCTGAAAATTGATGCCACGGGAATGATTCCAGGTGAATGGGCGGATGATTCGGAGATCCGGGTGGGGTCGCTGGCATGGGCTGTGGGCAGTCCGTTTGGACTGGATCAAAGTGTGACCTCCGGAATTGTCAGTGGCAGGCACCGCCGTGTCAGTTCCCCGCAATCAGGAACAAACGCGGATTATGTTTTCAAGGACCTTCTTCAAACCGACACTCCCATTAACCCGGGAAACAGCGGCGGCCCACTGGTGAATGCCGAAGGCAAAATCATGGGGATCAATACTTCCATCATTGGTGGCAGTTACCAGGGAGTCTGTTTTGCTGTTCCGTCGGAAATCGTTTTGAATGTTGTCGATGAAATCATTTCCAAGGGAAGGGTTGAACGGGGCTTTCTGGGCGTCCATCCAGAGATGGTCAGTTACGACTACGCACGGGAAATCGGACTGGAAGATGTCCGCGGTGCCTACATCCGCGGCATCGAGCGACGGACACCGGCCGCTCGAGCCGGGTTGCAGGTTGGTGATGTGATCCGAAAATGGAATGACCAGGTCGTTGAAAGCGAATTGACGCTATTCAGCCTGGTCGCACAAGCCGATATTGATTCGACCGTCCAGCTGGTCATTGTCCGGGATGGTGAGGAGCTGACCCGCACCGTCAGGATTGCGTCGCGTGACGATCGGTATCCTGTTCAGGGGCCCCCCGCCGGACAGCGGCTGCCAGGATCCATTTTTGATTGGGGAAAAAATCCCTGACGAAGGAAATTATGATTATCCATTCCCGGTATTTGCAGATCGTACTGACTGTTTGTGGACTTCTGATTTTCATGGAACATGCCGCCAAAGCGCAGCCTCGGGGCTACCTGTATGATGAACAGAAGGTTCCTGAATTTGACCTGCCGGATCCTCTGGTTTTTCTCGATGGTACCCGGGTGGTCAACGCCAGCGGATGGGAAAAAAGGCGGCAGGAAATCTTTGAAATTTTTGAGTCACAGGTTTATGGCAGGTCCCCAGGGAAAACGGGACCGGTCAGCGTGAGCGATTCGAGCTCGACAGTGATTCTGAATGGGGCTGCCGTTCTAAAGCAGGTTCGTCTGAAACTCACCGATGGTGGACCGACCGTTTCCGTCTTGATCATCCGTCCTGCCGGTGAAAAAAAGGTACCAGCATTTCTTGGACTAAATTTCATGGGCAACCATACGGTTTTTCCGCATGAATCCATTGAAGTCACCACCGGCTGGGTAAGAAATGACAGTAAATTGGGAGCCGTTGGGAATCGGGCTTCTGAAAAAGGGCGTGGTGGAAAGTCCGATCGTTGGCCCGTTCAAAAGATTGTCGAAGCCGGGTACGCGTTGGTAACCACTTATTACGGGGAAATTGATCCTGATTTCGACGATGGGTTTCGAAATGGAATTCATGGGGCCCTTCCGGCCGGTGATTCCAAGCGACCGGCAGCCGATGAGTGGGGGTCGATTGCCGGTTGGGCATACGGACTTTCCAGGATCCTGGATTGCCTGGAAACAGAGGATTTCCTGGATGCAAAAAAGGTAACCGTTCTGGGGCATTCCCGCCTGGGAAAGACGGCGCTTTGGGCCGGGGCGACCGATTCACGCTTTGCGGGCGTCATTTCCAATAATTCGGGGTGCGGCGGCGCCGCGCTTTCCAAAAGGACCTTTGGAGAAACCGTTAAACGTATCAACACCTCCTTTCCCCATTGGTTTTGCGACAATTTTGTCCAGTACAACGACAGGGAAAATGAGCTTCCGGTTGACCAGCATCTCCTGATTGCCCTTAGCGCTCCTCGACCGGTTTATGTCGCAAGTGCTTCCAAAGACCTTTGGGCCGATCCACGTGGTGAATACCTGGCAACCCGGTACGCTTCGCCCGTTTATAAACTTCTGACGGGAAAGGGCCTGGGAATCAGGGAATTTCCCGGCAACAATCAACCGAGCATCGGGGTTTTGTCCTACCATTGTCGCGAAGGGCGGCACGATCTGACGCCTTATGATTGGGAGAACTACATCAAGTTTGCCAATCAATACAGCCGTTGAGGCCGGGCTGCGGCCGGTTTTCGGAGATTGTCTGGAATTTATGGTGAATCCGGGCCAAAATGACGGAATTCCATGGTAGGGGATCACCTTGGGTGGTTTCCTGGAAACCTTTCCGGTGGCAACGGGCCCTCGTGTGAGATAGCCTGATGTTCCGGGGAAAACTCCGAATCCGGGTTCATGAATTGGTCTCAGTTGTTACAGTCCATGACCGTCGACCGGAAGGGGTGGGACACTGGACACTGTGTCGTCCTTGTGCCGAACAGGTGCTTTTCGTGCCGGTCCCGAAAAACAATCAAAATTCAAAATCCTGTGTTGCCGTATCAATCCAAGGGAGAATCGATGAAGCGGATCTTAAAACCATCGTTAGCGGGAGGATACCTGCAGCATCGAAGGATCCTGATTGCGTTCCTCGGATTTGTCGGGCTGGGAATTTTCTCCGGTGCCCTGTCTGCCAATGAAAATGGAAAGGGCGCCTCGGTTACGCTGCGACCCATCTCTGAAACCCTGTCGGTCAGTCGGAAAATTGACGAACTGGTGGCAGCAGGTCTGAAAAAACGGAATCTGCAGGCCAACGACCCGATCTCCGACGAAGTCTTTGTTCGAAGGGTCTACCTGGACATTGCTGGTCGAATCCCCTCCTATGCGGAAACTGTGGAATTCCTGGAGGAGTCATCCGGTAACAAACGTCAACACCTGATTGATCAATTACTGGATTCCAAAGGGTTCGTCAGCCATCAGTTCAACTACTTCGCGGATCTTTTGCGGATCAAGTCACGTTTGAGAAACGTTCCCGGTCAGCCGTTCATCGATTTTGTCAAAAAATCGATCCGGGAAAACAGACCTTATGATCAATTTGTTCGGGACATGTTGACCGCTAGTGGAAACTACGCGGAGCGTGGGCATGGCGCTGTAGGCTATTACCTCCGTGATTTTGGCATGCCCGAGGACAACATGTCCAACACGGTAAGGATTTTTCTCGGTACCCGCCTGGAATGTGCACAGTGTCACGATCATCCCTTTGATGTATGGACACAAAAAGACTATTTCGAAATGGTGGCTTTTACGGGCGGGGTCATGATGCGGGTGGACCCGCCTTTTGAAAACGCAAACGAACTCCGACAGATGCAGCGCAAAGGGCAATTGCCGGAAGAAACACGGCGCAACCTGCAACGGATGCTTCGTCCTCTTTCCTACGGTGTTCAGGGGAGTGGGACCGGCCTGGCAAGGTTGCCAAAGGATTACCAGGAAGCCGATGGTGAACCGAATGAAATCGTCAAGGCACGCACCATGTTCGAGAAAAAGGAACTGGTGGAACCGGTCATTGCCGAGGTCGGGAAAAAAGGCAAGAAACGCCGCCAGAATCCGAGGGATCGTGGGATTACCGGCGCAAAACAGGTCAATTCAAGGGAGGCCTACGCCGAATGGATGACTTCTGCCGAAAACCCGCGATTTTCAACCGTGATTGCCAACCGGATGTGGAAGCGGGCAATGGGCGTTGGCCTGATTGAACCCGTCGACATCCTGACCGATGAGACGGTTCCATCCAACCCGGAATTGATGAATTATCTTTCGAGTCAGATGGTCGAGATGAATTTCGACCTCAAGCAATTTTTAAGGGCGGTATACAACAGCCATACCTACCAGCGTTCGGCGTCGGTATCTGACGATGAGGAATTGACCGAATTCAGCTTCCGTGGGCCGCTTTTGAGAAGGCTGACCGGCGAGCAGTTGTGGGATTCCCTGATGACGCTGGCAGTTGACAAGATTGATGACCGAAGCGTCGTGAACCTCTACAACCGTCAGTACCAGGGGATGGACATTTACGAGATTTACGAAACCACCAAGGGCATGAGCGCTGATGAGATTGTCGAGCTTGCCAACATGTCCAAGGAAGAAATCAGGAAAAAACAACGGTCGGAATATGACAAGCAACAGGCAAAACTGAACGCTGAAAGGAAACAGGCGGCAGCCGAGTACAAGAGCCTGCAGAAAAAGATACAGAAAGCCCGCCAGGAAAAGGATTACGCTACCCAGAAAAAACTGAAAGCCCAGCTGATCGAGCTGGTTCAGAAAAACCGGAAAAAATCGGGGCGAAATTCGCGGGACATGGTGAGAGCGTCGGAAATGTCTTCCCCCGCGAGACCCGGGCACCTGGTAAGGGAGTTTGGTCAGTCCGATCGGGAACAGATAGAGAATTCCAACAGTGAACCGGCGGTTACGCAGGTCCTCTCCCTGATGAACGGGTATATCGAAACCAGGATTGCCTCAAACCCGAATACCCAGTTGATGATCAATATCCAAAATCAGCCTTCTACCGAAGCAAAAATTGATGCGGTCTTTCTGAGTATCCTGAATCGCCGACCAACCGTTGAAGAACGGGAAACCTGGAAAGGAGAGGCGGCCAAGTACGGGAAAACCGTGGCGGCTGACCTGATCTGGACACTGGTCAACAACAGTGAATTTCTTTTCATCCAATAAGCCCCACCCGAAAAAACAAACCGAAAACAGGAATACAGATATGAGCAGGAAACAGGGAACATTGGATGCCAGGTCCCGTCGGGATTTTGTTACGGGAGCTGCCAGGTCTTTCCTCGGGCTGGGGACGCTTGCGTTCGTTCCGGGATCCATCCTGGCGGACAGTAAGTCGGCTCCTTCCAAAGGGGGAACAGCCAAGCGGGTGATTTACCTCTACATGTCCGGCGGGATGACCCACCTCGATACGTTTGACACCAAACCGGGGGCGGAAACCCAGGGACCTTGTGAATCGATCAAGACTTCGGCACCGGGGGTGCAGATCAGCGAGTATTTTCCGCAGATGGCCAAGCAAATGCACCACGTAGCGGTCATCAATTCACTCAGTTCCACCCAGGGTGCCCACCAGCAGGGACGTTACTTCATGCACACCAGTTATTTCATGCGTGGGACGATCAAACATCCTGACATGGGTGCCTGGTCTTCCTACTTCAAGGGAAAAGGTGACACCAAGCTTCCCGGCAACGTCAAGATCGGTGGAAACAGTTCCGGGCTGGGCGGCGGTTTCCTCGAGTCCAAGTATGCTGCTCTTCCGATTGGAGACCCGGAAGCAGGGTTGCAGAACAGCACGCTTCCTTCCGGCGTGGATGAAGACCGGTTTGCACGAAGGATGAAGCGGGCCCGCGAAATGAACCAGAAGTTCCTTGCCCGTTACGATGACAAGCAGGTTCGTGCCTACTCCGGCATGTATGACGAGGCTGTCAAAGTGATGAAGAGTGATGACCTGAAGGCGTTTGACCTCAGCAGTGAGAAAACGGCCGTTCGGGAAAAATACGGAATGGACCGGTTTGGTCAGGCCTGCCTGCTGGCTCGGCGTTTGGTTGAATCGGGTGTCAGTTTTGTCGAAATTGACAACGGTGGCTGGGACACCCACGTTGACAATTTTGGACGCCTGGAAACCAAGGGCGCGGTGTTGGACCAGGCAATGGCTGCGTTGGTCAGTGAACTGCAAGAACGGGACATGTTGAAGGATACGCTGGTGGTGCTGGCAACCGAATTCGGCCGCACGCCCCAGATTGTCACGGAGCGTCAGAACGGACGAAACCACTATCCCAAGGCTTTTTCGGGTCTGTTGATCGGCGGTGGAATCCAGGGTGGCGTTAAATACGGAAAGACTGACAAGGAGGGCCGCGAGGTAGAAGAGAACCTCGTCGAAGTTCCTGATTTCAACGCGACCATTGGTTATGCCCTCGGACTGCCTCTTGAAAAAGATGTTTTCTCGCCTTCGCGCCGACCTTTCCGGGTGGCTCACAAGGGAAAACCCATCACCTCTTTGTTTGGCTAGTCCCGGGGTTTCATAGGCTGCTCGCGGGGTTTATCAGGCTGAACGCGGGGGAACGGTACTCCCAGGCTGGGGAAACCCAACGTTTGCCCGGGGAATTCCCGATGGTAGACAACCGCAGGTTGAATGCCGTGTCAAAAACAAAAAGGCCCTGAAAGGGCCTTTTTTGCTGCGCTGTTGGCAGCCCCGGCCTTTCGGTGAATCGACCGATGAGAACGAAGTTTCCAGTTCGAAGCCTGGTCCGCATTCGCCTGTTCTCTCCAGCAAAAATCTTCCTGCTGGATTCGAAGGGGGGCAAGGAAATGCGAATGCGGATATAATTCAGCTGAACCTCTCCGGGATAAATAAATGAACTCCAAGAAAACTCTGCTTCCCTTTTTCGGTTTGGGCCTGTTTTTCGGCTTGGTTTCTGCACCTTCACTGCGGGCTCAATCCGAGTTGATTCGTCAGTTGGACCTCGCTCCTGATAAACAGGTCGTGCAGATTGCCCGAAAGCTTTCTGCCATGGGGCTGGAATCCCCGGAGGCGCAGAAAAAGCTGGCTGCCAAGCTGAAATCAGCGAATGTAAACGTTCGGGGAGCCTGTGTGGATGCGATTCCCTACCTGGGAAAGGCGTCAGACGAAACGATCCATGCAATTTTCGATTCGCTTGAATTGGGAGGCACCATTCTTCCGGATGCGATCCCCTACGTGGAGGCGGCTGCAGAAGCACTCGAGAAAATCGGACCTGCGGCTCTTCCGGTTGCCATTGAAAAACTGGACGCCAAAAGCAACCTGGTTTACTTCGGTGCCACCGATGTCATTCATCGTCTTGGATCGGAGGCGGAATCTGCCGTCGGACCTTTGCTTGAACGATTAAAACCGGGGAAACGCGAATGGGCCACTACCTACGCTCTTGCCGGAATCGGCAAAAAATCCAGTCCGGCAAGGGACAGGTTGATTGAAATGCTTGATAGCGAAAACTTCAATTCGGTCTGCATCGCCTGCCGGGCGTTAGCTGAAATGGGCGAAGCGGGTGCTCCCGCCAAAAAGCGTCTGGTGCGTTTGGTGGGCGAAGGGAATGTCTCCGAACGGGGTAGGGCACTGCAAGCCCTGGGGGGGATTGGGGCGGCCAATGATCCGGAAGTGCGGCCCCTGTTTGAGAAAGGGGTGGTCGCATTTCACCAGACCATCAAGGAACGGGCGATCCTGGGAATCGGCTACATGGGAAAGGAAAAGGGAAAAACACTGATTCCCCTGGTTGAAAAGACTCTTGCCGATCCCCGCTATCACAACAAACCCTATGCGGCGGTCACCCTTTACAGAATCGGGGGTAGCCCTGAAAAGGTGTTGAAAACATTACTGACCGCGATGAAAGACCCCACCTTTGAATTGGATGTGATCCAAAAGCTGGGAGAATTGGGGGCGGATGGAAAAGCGGCACTGCCGAAACTTGAAAAATACCTGGACAGTGAAGACGACTACCTGAGAGCGTTGGTGATTGAGACCTTCGGTCGAATCGGAGCGAGTCCTGAAATCAGGGAGAAACTTGAGGAGATTGTGGTGACGGGCGATTTTCAGTCATCGCGAACCGCACGCAGGGTCTTGGCAAAAGAGAAGAAAAAAGAATCCAGGAAATGATCGCCATTGGGAAAATTCTGGCAGCTGGAAAGGCGCATTCAGGCGGGAGCGATGCTTCCGGTGGAGGCTCCCCGGCCTGCCGTCTTCTGATCGAGTTACCTGATCGCTATCGCTTGGTGACCGAATAAAAGACCATCACGCAACCCATCAGGGCCACGGCCAGGCCCACGGCTGAAAAGCAATAATAGGTAAAGGCGAAACGTCCCGAAACGACGTAATTGGGTTCCTGCCACTCTTGCAGAGGTTCCTTGGGTTCGGTTTGGTACCAGAATTTCCACAGATCCTTCATGGTCGCGTTTTCAACCGACGATTCGATGGATGTCCGGTAGGAGTCCCCCCATTTGACAAAATATTCGCGGGGAACCGGTTCCCTGGATTTGTCTTCGAAAATCCACACCCCATTTTTCTCATCCCAGATCGTGTATTCATAATTCAGACGGTCCGGCAGGGGTTCGGGAGCGTAAGCGAAAACGGGGTAATTTTCGGCAGGCATTTTTTCACTCGTCGAAACCCAGTCTCCGCGCACATTGGGGCGGTCGTCAAGGAATTTATAGTGACCGATATAGAAACAGATCCCGGCAATCAGTCCGCCGACGATGGCAGCCCCCAGGCCGAATGAAAACCAGACCCCCTTTTCATAGGTCCACCCCTGCTTCGCGCTCTCGGCGACAGCCTGGCCCGAGGTTTCCGGTTCCAGTTTCCGGATTTCCCGCATGCCGGGCAGTTCAATTCGGGCACCGCAACCATCGCACTCGATTCCTCGCCCCGCATCATTGACCGTTACGAGAATTACCTGGCCGCATTCACACGGGTATTGATACTTGTCGCTCATTGAAAATATGGTGGGGAATTAGAACAATGGTCAGGAGAATCTTTCCGGTTTGCCGATCAGCATTATTGCCGATCGGGAATCAGGTGCATTCCTGCAGACCGGAAATCAGATTCCATCTTAGTGGAAAAATACGAAATGGAAACGGACCGCGGGTCCGAGAGATCGCAAAGCCGATGATTCTGATAATCGATAACTACGATTCTTTTACTTATAATCTCGTCCAAAGGTTCGGTGAGATTGACGCGAATATCGATATGCGGGTGATTCGCAACGACGATGAGTTGCCTGGCGGCATTGAATCCGAAATCACTCACCTGTTGATCTCGCCGGGACCCTGCACGCCAGCGGAAGCAGGGAACTCCATGCAGTTTATCGAGCAGTTCTTTGGTAAAGTCCCGATTCTCGGGGTTTGCCTCGGGCACCAGTCGATTGGTCAGTTGAGTGGGGCGGAAATTGTCCTGGCCCGGGAATTGATGCATGGGAAAACCGAAAGGGTTTTCCATGACGATCGCGGCCTGTTTGCAGGGCTTCCCAACCCGATGATTGCCACCCGCTACCATAGTCTCGCGATCCGGGAATCGACATTATCGGCCGAATATGAAGTCTCTGCCTGGGCCGATAACGAGGATGGCTCGCGGGAAATCATGGCCATCCGACACAAAACGGAAAAAATCTTCGGGCTGCAGTTCCACCCGGAAAGCTTTCTCACCGAGCAGGGGCCCGAATTGCTGAAAAGATTTATTGAGACGCGCATTGATTGAGATCGAACAGGCACGAAAGTTGATCCAGGACCAGCTGGATTGGAATCCAACGGAGCTCGTCTCCCTGCAGCAGGCTGTTGGGCGCACGACGGCGCGGGAGGCTGTTTCTGATCTGGATTCACCCCCCTTCGACAAATCGCTGGTCGATGGATTTGCCATTGCTGACTACGCTGAACAGCTGGACTACCGGATCCTCGAAACCGTAACGGCCGGGCAGGTGCCAAAAAAATCGCTGGGTGAGCCTTCTTTTTCACCAGGGTCCCAAGCCGGGGAAGATAAAGCATCCGGTCAGCAGGATGCGCTACTGACCGGCACGGCTCCCGCGATCCGAATCATGACCGGCTGTCCGATTCCGGAGGGAGCCTCGGGTGTCGTGATGGTGGAGGATAGCCGGGAGACGGGGCCCGATCAGGTCCGCCTGGAGGGTTGCCGGTTTCGCCCGGGGCAGAATATTCTCCCCCGCGGAACTGTGATTGAAAAAGGTGGGCATTTGCTGCCAGCGCACCATACGGTGAGGGCTCATGATTTGGGAGCCCTGGCGGAGTTTGGTATCGTCGACCTGGAGGTTTACAGGAAAACGCGCGTTGCGGTCCTGGCTACCGGTGATGAGCTGGTCGATCCTGCGGAAACACCGGGACCAGGGCAGATTCGAAACAGTAATGGATCGTTACTGGAAAGCCTGGCCAGGAACTGCCATGCCGAGGTGCGGCAGTTGGGTGTTGCCCGGGACGACCGGGAGTCCCTCGAAGCAGCCATTCGGAAAGGGCTGGAAAACGACATCCTGGTCATTGCAGGGGGTGTCTCCGCGGGAATCCTTGACCTGATTCCACAATGTCTCGCCCGACAGCAGGTTCACCAGGTGTTTCACAAGGTCAATCTCAAGCCGGGAAAGCCCCTCTGGTTTGGCAAATCGGAGCAGGGAACCCTGGTATTCGGGTTGCCTGGAAATCCCGTCAGTGCCCTGGTCTGTTTCCGCCTCTTTGTGGAACCCGTAATCCGCTCGAAGAATGCCGGGCGGTGTGAATGGGATTCCTTCCGCCCGGGAACGGTTGCCGAGCGCTTTGAGCACCGGGGTGGCCGCAGGACCCTCTGGCCGGCAGAGGTGACGCTGGAGTCCGGTCAACCTCGCCTGCGGCGACTGGATTGGAAAGGATCGGCCGACCAGGTAACTTTTCTGAAGGCCAACTGCCTGGCGGACCTGGGGAGCCGGCCGAGGACTTTTGCCGAGGGAGACGAAATTCCCTTTCTTCCCTTTCATGCCGAGCCGTCTTTTTAGGCAGAACCTGCCAGGGAAAAGCAGGTTTGGCCGGTTGCCCGGACGATTGCTATCGCTGAACACCCGGGAAAGCGTTAAATTCAAAGGCTCGTTGACGGTGAACGGATTCCCGACCGGAGTGGATTGGAAATGGGCGCCAGCCCCGGTAGATCAGTCTTTTGGCAGACACTCCTGAGTGGGGCTTGCATCGTGCTGGCTTTTCATCCGTTCGGGCTAACCTGGCTGGCATGGCTGACGCCGGTGGGAGTGACTCTCCTGGTGCAACGGGAAGTGCTTCCAGGGCGGCGTCCCAAAACCTCAATCTGGCTTGGCAGTTTTCTTTGCTGGCTGATCCTGTTTCAGTGTGTTCGTCTGCCTCACTGGGCCGGTTACATCGGTTGGCCGCTGTTGTCTGCCTTCCTGGGAAGCTATTTTTTCCTGACGATCCTGGTAGCGCGGCATTTCGTTCACCGCTGGCGGATTCCGGTCTTTGTTGGGCTTCCGATTGCCTGGGTCGGAATGGAGTACATCCAGTCCCGGTTCTGCACAGGGATTTCCCTGGGCATGCTCTCACATACCCAGGCCAGCCAACCCTTGGTGATTCAGGTGGCTGACCTGGCTGGTTGTTATACCGTCAGTTTTTTTATGGTCGGTATCGTCAGCGGACTGGTTTTCGGTTTCACTCACTGGAAATCGACCCCGGGACAATTGGGCCTTGGGCAGACACTGTTACTGCTCCTTGTGTTGATCAGCTATGGCCGGAACCGGTTGCAGGACGCCGAAGCCCGAAACGAAGAACACGAATTTTGCGTGTCAATCATCCAGGGATCGATCGACACGCTCTTCCCTGCCGAGGGAGAATACGAAGCCTACCTGCAGTCGATTTCCGATGAGTATCGTTCTCTTTCCATTGAGGCATGTGAGCAGCCGGCTGACCTGGTTCTGTGGCCGGAGTCGATGTTCCCGGTACCGGATGTCCATGCCGATCCGGCGATTCGGCTGGATGGGGCCGAGCAGAGGATGGTTGACCAGCTGAAAAGGCAACTGGCGTTTGAGTCCAGGCTTTCCACGGGATCGATCCGGATCGTCGAAAAAAAAGACCCCGCCGGCGGAAAAATCACCCGAGCCTGGGCCGAGGTGAAAAAATCGCCCCCGATGATCGTCGGGGGGAATTCAATTTCGCTGGGCGGATCGCAACGGGTTTACAACTCGGCCATCCTGATTGATTCAAAGGGAAAGGTTGAATCCAGGTACGGAAAAATGCGTCTTGTTCTATTTGGTGAATTTGTTCCCCTGGGGGAGGCCTTTCCCTGGCTTTACAACTTTTTCCCGATTCCACCCGGGCTCAAGGCTGGGCCTGGCCCCGTGGCGATGGAGGCCGGGGGATTCCTGTTTTGCCCCAATGTCTGTTTTGAAAGTACCTACCCGCATCACATCCGCTACCAGTTGGCCCAACTGGAGTCCTCGGGGAAAACGGTGGATGCGATCATCAACCTCTCCAACGACGGCTGGTTTTGGGGATCCAATGCTCTGGACATGCATTTCGCCAATAATGTTTTTCGAGCCGTTGAGAACCGGAAACCGGTCCTTGTCGCCGCGAACACCGGTTTTTCGGGGCAAATTGACAGTGCCGGGAGAATTCTTGCCAAGGGCCCCCGCCGTGAAAAGCAGTTTCTGAGGGTGAAAATGGTGACGTCCAAACAGCAATCTCTCTACCGATTGGTAGGGGACTGGCCGGTATTTGTCTGCTTTCTCGCGGTTTTAAGCTGTTTTTTGTGCTGGATCTTTGCTCGTTTTCCTAGCCGCAAACTACAATAAACCAGTCGTTCGGTGAGCGATTCCGTCTCAGAGCGTTCAGGCGAGGTTCGATTTTGGCAATTATTCGGCCAGCGTTTCGAATTCAGTGCTGTCTGAGGCTGATTTGTTTGACACCGAAAAGAACGCGTAACTATACTAAATTTAAATGTTTTCGCAGCTTAACAGGCTGCGGAAGATAATGACCGGCCTGAGTGCCCAAACTGAATTTGGTACTTGAAATCAAAGATCGGGGACTCAAAGAACCGGTTCTACGGCGGAAATGGTCTGACAGTCGTCCTTTTCAAATGGGCGGCCGGGGCTTCCGCCAGGATGACTGGAATATTGATCCACTCAGAATATTGATCCACAAAGGACAGTGATTCATGACACTTCTCGGGAAAATCTTTACCTTTATCATTCTGATCATGGCCACCTCTTTTGGTGTTCTGGGATTGATGGTTTATGCATCTCACCGGAACTGGAAAGAGGCTGCCGAGAAGGTCAAAGCTGATTACAACGCCAATGTAACCATCCTCGATCAGCAAAAAGTACGAATCGACGCCTTGAAGTTGCAGATCAAGCAGGAAAAAGTTGCCCGAGCCCAGGTGATCAGTAACCTGTATGCCGAGCGGGACGACCTGCAGACACAGAATGCAACATTGACAACCGAGCGAAACAACCTTCGTGGCCAGGCGGCTGACCTGCAGACCCGATTGGCTCAATCGAGTGCTCGTGTGCTGGATCTCGACAGCCAGAACCTGAAACTCAGGGAAGAAAAAATCAAGTTGATCGAGGCCATCCAGTTTCAGCAGTCCCAGGTGGTACGCCTGATCGATGAAATCCACCAAACGGATTACCTGAAGGAAACCCTCCGGGAACGTTCCGAACAGCTTGCCCGCGATATTGCCGATTACAACCGGGTGATGGTCGCATTCAACCTGACCAAGGATTCCCTGACCGACCACATTCCACCCGCCATCGACGCCGAGGTAACCAGCGTCAGTCGCAAGCAAAAAGGACTGGTCCAAATCAGCATCGGTTCCAATGATGGCATGAAAGAAGGCCACGAACTGGATGTTGTTCGGGGTACGGTTTACGTCGGTCGCATGCGATTGACCTACGTGGATGCAAACACATCGGGTGGAACCATGATCCTGCAGGAGTCGCCGGTTCGAGTAAACGACAAGGTGACCACCAAGATGCTGCTCAAAGACAAGTACAGCGTGACGTCAGCTGGCAACTAAGGAGAACTAAAAATGGCAACTGATCCAAATTTTGAAGCTGGCGCACCGATGGACAACATGGGCTTTGATGCTCCCATGCAGGAGCCTTCCCAAAACACACCGGCCGCTGCACCGGCACCGCCTGCCAAGAAGCTGGTCGATATCTACACCGCCATGCTTTTTGTAGCCGCCCTTTTTCTGCTGGCTGGCTCCATCGCCCTGGCGTGGGAAAAGCAGCGATACGGTGACCTGTTTGGTAATTCATGGAAAATTCCACCTGATTACAAGATCTCCAAAGTGGAAAATACCGGTTTCCGGACCGATCGATTCTTCCGCGTCTGACGCCCTCTTCCGGGCTGGTCAAATTCCTGGAGCCACGTTGAAAAATACGGGAAAAACCGCTAAAATTGGCGGTTTCACCGGATTTCAGCGGTGGCCATTTTTTTTGGTCTCCACGGGTCCATTACCAAAAGGATTTGACCCTTGTCGACAGACGGCACCCCTCCAACGGAAGAAGAATCATTTCTTGACCTGCCCATCGAAGAAGAGCTGAAAGGAAGCTACCTGACTTACGCCATGAGCGTGATTGTCAGTCGTGCCCTTCCCGATGTGCGAGACGGTCTCAAGCCTTCCCAACGCCGTATCCTGGTCGCCATGAGTGACCTGAACCTCAGCCCGGGAGCTGCCCGGATTAAATGTGCCAAGATTTCTGGTGATACCAGCGGAAATTACCATCCGCACGGCGAAAGTGTCATTTACCCGACCCTCGTCAGGATGGCCCAGGAATGGAATATGCGCCACGTCCTGGTCGACAAACAGGGGAATTTTGGTTCGATTGCCGGTCTGCCTCCGGCTGCCATGAGATATACCGAGGCGCGTCTGTCAGGCGCTGCCTCGATGATGCTGGACGATCTCAAGCTGGATACGGTGGATTATGTGCCCACCTATGATGAGCGGCGGACCGAGCCGACTGTTTTGCCCAGTAAATTTCCCAACCTGCTGGTGAATGGATCGAGCGGGATTGCTGTCAGCATGGCGACGTCAATTCCCCCGCACAACCTGAAGGAGGTCTGCGAGGCCCTCAAGCTTGTCCTCGATCGCCCCGACTGTTCGATCCTTGAAATCATTCAGGTCATGCCTGGACCCGACTTTCCTACCGGTGGAATCATTTGTGGGCAATCCGGAATCCGCCGAGCCTATTTGAGCGGCCGGAGCACGATCGTGGTGCGGGCCCGTTGCGAGATCATTGAGAGATCCCGGAATCGACATCAGATCGTGGTGTCGGAAATTCCCTACCAGCAAACCCGGGACAACGTTGTCGAAAAAATTGCCAATGTCATCAAGCTGGACAAGATCAAGGGGATCAGCGGCATCAGTGACGTCAGCGATCTCAAAGAACCGGTCCGCCTGCTGATTGACATCAAGGCCAACGAGGATCCCGACGTGATTCTCAACCAGCTGTACCAGTTCACGCCGTTGCAAACATCCATTTCAATGATTTTCCTGGCGTTGGTCGATGGAAAGCCCCGTGAGCTGAACATCAAGCAGTTGCTGGAAGAATTTGTCCGACACCGGATTACCGTGATTCGGAGGAGGACGCAGTTCCTGCTTGCCAAGGCCCGAAAACGAAAGCACGTGGTGGAAGGCCTGCTTTTGGCGTTGGCCGACATTGATCAGATTATCAAGATTATCCGGGCTTCCAAAACCCAGGCAGAAGCCAAGAGTGGATTGATGGGGGTAGGTTGTCCTGCGTCGATGATGAAACGGGCGCTGGGAGAGGATGGTTTCCAGGCTTTTCAATTGGAGCGGGGAGTCGCCGACGCATACAACCTGACACCCATTCAGGCGGACGCCATCCTGAGGATGACGCTGGGGCAGTTGGTGAATCTGGAACAGGAAAAACTGGGGAACGAACACCAGGCTTTGCTGGATGAAATCAACGAGTACCTGAGAATTCTGAGTGACGAGCAGAATATCCGCCAGATTATCAGGGACGATCTCGAAGAGATTCAGCGGAAACATGGAAATGATCGGCTGACCGAAATTTCGGGCGAGGATCTGAGTGACATTGATCTGGAGGACCTGATCACCGAAGAAAACATGGTCGTTTCGATTTCCCATCGTGGCTATATCAAGCGGACGCCCGTGAGTGCTTACCGGGCGCAGCGCCGCGGTGGAAAAGGTCTCAAGGGAGCTCGAACCGACGAAGAGGATCCCATCGAGCACCTGTTCGCTGCCAGCACCCACGATTACCTTCTCTTTTTCACGACCAAGGGGCGCGTGTACTGGCAAAAGGTTTACGGTCTTCCCCAGCAGAGTCGCGATGCCAAGGGGCGTAACGTGGTCAACCTGCTGCAACTGGATGAGGGGGAGGAAATCGCCGACTGCCGCGCGGTACGTGATTTTTCAGCGGAGAACCATTACCTGCTGATGGCAACCAAGAAGGGGCTTGTCAAAAAGACGGTTCTTTCGGCATACAGTCGTCCCTACAAAGGGGGGATCATCGCGATCAAGTTGAGGGAAGATGATGAGCTGGTCGACGTCGTAGTCGCCAAGGATGGGGATGATATTGTCCTGTCCACTTCCAACGGAATGGCGATTCGGTTCAACCAGGAAGATGCACGCTCCACCGGCAGAAACTCCAGTGGCGTCAAGGGAATCACCTTGACGGGCGACGACGAACTGGTGGGGATGGTGGTGGCTGAACCGGAGCAGACGCTTTTGACGGTCTGCGAGAATGGTTTTGGCAAGCGGACCCGATTCGGTGCCTCTTCAACGGTGGAAGGTGATGAGGAGCCTGTGGATGAAACTTCCGGAACCGCCCGTTACCGCTGCCAGCGTCGCGGTGGAAAGGGTTTGAGGGATATCAAGGCCGGTGGTCGAAACGGAAAAGTGATCAGTATCGTGCGGGTCGACGAGGATGATGAAATCCTGATGATGACTGCCCGCGGAAAACTGCAGCGAATTGCGGTCAATGAAATTGGGATCGTTGGCAGGAATACGAAAGGTGTACGGATCATGAAGCTTGACGAGGGTGATTCCCTCTCTGCCGTGGTACGTGTTCCGCCCGAGGAAGAGGGTAACGAGGAGGCCTCGGCCGAGGGTGGCGAAGAATTCACGCCAGCGGGGGATACCGGGTCTGCCCCGCAATCCGCTGAGGAAGGGCTGGATCCAGCCAAAGGGATGAATGAAGAAAACTCGGTCGATCCGGGCGAAGAACCTGGGGATGAATCAGAGTCCAGTTAGCGTTTCCCTTTTACCCGATAACGAGCCCCGGTTTGGGTTTGTGCAGCCGGGTATCCCCGGTTTTTTGATCGAAGAAAGGTTCGCGGGCCGGCAGTCCCCGGACACGTCCAGGATGCCTCCAGGATGCCTCCAGGATGTAGAAACTGACCCTCACTCGGTATAGGTAGCGGAGCATTGATCACAACACTGGGCAGGGAGCCCTCTTTCGGATTTGGCGATCGTCTCGGAATGGCGACGCCCGGGCATGCATTGGCCCTGCAGAAGTTTGGCGGTGGGGTCCGCGGGGTTTTTGCGCAGCAGTCCATTCGCGAAATGACCCGAACAGGTCGAACGCCGCAGCAGGTCATGGATGATGCCGAACAGGGCCTCTTCCGGGTCGGGTTCGTGGAACCAAGGGGGGCCGACGCCGACCACCTGAAGACGTCCCGGGACGTGGATGCGGTCATGGACGCCGGCTTCAGCTTTTTTACCATCGATCCCTCCGACCATGTCGACAACCAGGCCGACGACTACACGGTGGACCAGGTTTTCGAAAAGTATGACCTGCTGGAGTGGAAGCCGGCCTGGATGGAACGGTACTCCGGACAGACGGTGGCACTGGAAGACGGGTTAAAACTGTCTCTGGATGAAATTTCCCTCAAGCGGTGTGCCATCAAGTACGGACGCGCCCTCGAGGAGACAATCGGCCTCGGTGAGTACATTGTCCAACGGGCGGAATCGGGGTCGAGATCTGTCGAAATTGAACTCAGCATCGATGAAACCGACCAGCCGACGACCCCCCTGGAGCACTTTGTATTTGCAGATCAGCTGAACGCCAGAGAGATTCCTCTGGTCAGTATCGCTCCGCGGTTTCACGGTAATTTCGAAAAGGGAATCGATTTCTGGGGAGACCGTTCGCGTTTCGAGGAGACGCTCAAACAGCATGCGGCCGTGTCCCGCTATTTCAACTCCTACAAGTTGAGCCTGCATTCCGGTTCGGACAAGTTGTCGATCTACGAGTCTTTTGCCCGACAGACCCGGGGGTGCTTTCACGTGAAAACAGCCGGCACCAGCTATCTCGAGGCGTTGCGGGTGATTGGTACCACTGATGAACAGCTGTTTCGGGAAATCGTCATGTTTTCCCGCGGCCGGTTTGAGGAGGACCGTGCCACCTATCACCTGTCTTCCGGGCTGGGCGATGCCGTCCATCCAGGGGACCTTCGGGATGGAGGGGCCCTGCTTGCGGAATACATGGAAAAAAATGCTGGACGGCAAATTTTGCACGTGACCTTCGGGTCGGTGGTCAACGATGAGCAGTTGGGGCCCCGTTTTCGCCGGAACCTGGCTGAAAACCAGGAGGTTTACACCGATTTCCTGGTGGAACATTTTGGCAGGCATCTGCAACCATTGACGAGCGGGATGGCAGGCTTATCCTGAACGTCATGAAAAAGGATATTTAGAGTCCCCATCCGGAAACACCGGCCTGGGAAGTGAGCATTCGGCGGGGTTCAGGAATCCTGGAGAACCACTTCGCATTTTGTGGGGTCAGGCAGCGGATTGAATCGGAAGCAGGAAATTGGGTCTTTCAGAGCACGCCTTTCAAAAATGCATTTCGGCCGATTGCGGTGCGACCTTTGACCTGGGGCAGGCGCTGGTGGCGTGCCCCGTCTGTGGCAGCCTGGTGGATGTCGACTATGACTGGGATCGTTTGCCCGTACCGACAAAGCTGTCCGACTTTGAGAGATTCTGGCAGAGGAAAAACGAGAAAACCCGATTTAGTGGCGTTTGGCGTTTTCACGAACTGATTCCTTTTGCCTCCGAAGATCTACTGGTAACCGTTGGGGAGGGCCAGACTCTGCTTCAAGAGGCCGACCAGGTGGGGCGCTACGTGGGAATGGAAGCAGGGAACCTGTTTTTACAGTACGAGGGGATGAATCCTTCGGGTTCGTTCAAGGACAACGGCATGTGTGCCGCGTTCACGCATGCCCGTTCGGTGGGTGCGACCCGGGCAGCCTGTGCTTCGACAGGAAATACCAGTGCATCGCTGGCCATGTATTGTTCGGTTACGAACCTGATGAAAGCGATTATCTTTGTCGGGTCGGGGAAAATTTCCTACGGGAAACTCTCCCAGGCCCTCGACTACGGAGCCTTGACCATTCAGATCCTGGGTGACTTTGACGACGCGATGAATCGTGTCAAGCAGGTGACCAGCAAGCTGGGGATCTACCTGGTCAACAGTGTGAACGCTTTTCGGCTGGAAGGCCAGAAATCGATAGTGTTCAGGATTCTCGAGGCCCTGCGGTGGGAGGTTCCGGACTGGATTGTGGTACCCGGAGGCAATCTCGGAAACAGCAGTTCGTTTGGCAAGGCGCTGATTGAACTGAAAAAACTGGGGCTGATCGACCGCTTGCCCCGTCTCGCGGTGATCAATTCTGGCGGGGCCAGGACCCTGTTCGAGTTGTATGAGCAGCAGGGACTGCGCTGGAAGGGGGGCAGAGTTGACGATTCGATCGAATCCGCCTATTACGCGGAACTCGATCGGCAAAATGCCAAGGCATCCACCCTCGCCAGCGCCATCGAAATCAATCGCCCGGTCAACCTGAGGAAATGCCTCAGGGCACTGGATGCCTGCGAGGGTGTGGTGCGCCAGGTCTCGGACCAGGACGCGCTGGACGCCAAGGCAAAAATTGCGGCAGGCGGTATGGGGTGTGAACCGGCGAGTGCCACCAGTGTGGCCGGGGCGAAATGCCTGCGTGAGGAGGGCGTGATCGCCGCTTCTGACCGCGTGGTTTGCGTCCTCACCGGTCACCAGTTGAAGGATCCCAATGTGACCGTTGCCTATCACTCTACAGACCGACAGGAATTCGAAAGCGTACTCGGCGGATACGGGGTCCAGAGGGCTTCCTTTGCCAATCATGCGATCGGTGTCCCCAACGATCTTGATGACATCATCAAGGCGATCAAACTTTACAGCTGAATCCAGACAGGAGTTGGATAAAACATGAATTCAATGGCCATGAAAAAAATAGCGATGAACGGGGCCAATGGCCGGATGGGACGACGGTTGGTCGCGTTGGGACATGCGGACCCCAGGATGGATCTCGCCGGGGCCATCGAATACGAAGGCAGTCCGGAACTGGGTAAGGATGCAGGCCTGGCTGCCGGTGTTGGCGAAATTGGTGTGCCTTTTGCCGACCAGTTTTCCGAAGACCTGGACGCGGTGATTGATTTTTCCACACCCGCAGGATGCGAAGTTGCCGTTCAGAACTGCCTCGAAAAGAAACTTCCACTGGTGGTCGCAACGACCGGGCTGACTGAATCGCAAACTGCCCAGGTGGAAGAAGCAGCCCGGCAGATCCCCCTCGTATGGGCGCCCAACATGAGCATGGCGGTTAACCTGACCATGAAGCTGGTCGAATCGGCAGCCACCTCGCTGAAGAATGTGGCATCCGGGGTCGATGTGGAAATCCTGGAACGGCACCACCGTTTCAAGGAGGATTCCCCTTCGGGCACGGCGCTGCGGTTTGGTGAAATTGTCAGGTCAGCGATGGGGCAGACTTCCGAAGCCCACGGTCGGGAAGGGCTGGTGGGTCAGCGTCCCGCATCGGAACTTGGGTACCATGCCATTCGCACCGGTGACAATCCTGGAGAGCATACGATTGTTTTTGGCATGCTCGGAGAAACCATAGAAATTCGCGTGGCAGCCAGTAATCGCGATTGCTATGCACTGGGTGCGATCGAAGCTGCTATCTGGGTCGCGGACAAGCCGGCCGGCAAGTACAGCATGTACGATGTTCTGGGTTTTTGAATGCGGCGGGGGGAACATGGCCAAATGTGATGAAGGTTATCTCTGCCAGGTGTGTGGAAAAGAGGTCAAGGGGATCACGCAAAGCGATTTGTATCTTCGCTTCGTGATTGGACGTGTTGATCCGGAAACCCTGCACCTGCAGGCGGAGCGTCACATTCGCTGCAACCCCACGTTGGCCCAGTTCATTGATTCGCCTGAATTCCACGGTCTGCAGGTTGCAGAGGGTTTTGAAAAAGATTCACTGGACGAGCAATTTGTCGCGCGGGAAACCGAATTGCTGACACGGGGTTTTGTACGCCTCAAGCAACTCTCTGGAAGTGATCTGCCAATCACCGAATATCCTCTGCCGGAGTTCCGTTCCCGTTATGCTTCCGGGGCCTGAAAGCAGACAGTAGAACTCCTCTTGTGGCCGGACCCTCAACAGCGGGGCGATCCAACTGCCGGTAATCACTGCGGTTTCCCCCGGCTCAGTGGTCTTTGCAAAAGACAGACTCCGGATGGATGTCGTGAGCTAGAGCGGAGGGCAGCGGTCCTTCCTGATGCCCCTGAACTGTTCGGCGTTCTCAGGAGAGCTGGTGGTCGCGGTTCTTTCTTCGGTGCAACAGGTAACTGCAGGTGGTGGAGCCAACTGCCAACACGGCCCCGGCACCGTACGCCACCAGCCGGTAGGGTCCCGGCAGCACGGACGCAGAACGGATCACGGCTGATCCGATCGCCATGCCGGCAGCTCCGAACCTGTCTGCCTTTTTTGCGGCATCAATCTGTGTCGATTTGCCATGGCCGGTTTTGCACCAGACAGCGAAATGCTCGCAGTTGTTTTCGAACAGGTGGTATCCCCTTTCTCCAAGTCGACTGCGGGCTCTTTCGAGGGATTGCTTCGTCGGCAGGGCATTCTCGTGGTACGTCCGGGTGTGAAGGGTTTTTTTCCCGGCAAATTCTTCGATTGGAATCTCGCAAATTCTGGGCGGCGCTCCATTCAGCGTGCCAAGCAACTTTCGACCCACCGTAGAATCGAAATGAATCACTTGCCCCTGCCCCATGTAGATCCCGTGGTGGGAATAGCCCCCGCATTCGACGAACAGGTGATCTCCGGCTTCAAAAGGGAGGGAATCGCCTTTCAGGGAGATTCCTGTGAGCGGATCTTCTGGGGATGAGGGGAGTGTCATCGGTCGGGTACTTTCAACAGGAATCGGCGGGTGTGTTGCGGGCATCTCTAATCTACCAGCTATCGGAAAGCTGCAGGGAGATTGCCGTTCTCCTGCGTTTCCGGGTTTCTTTCGTTCCTCCGGCATTATTCTTGTTGGAATTCTTCAAAAAATTTCAGGATCAGGATGGGGTATTTCCCGCGCCTGTGCCCCAGTGGCAACCCATGGCAAGACGGTGTCCCCTATTTGTATTCCGCCGGGAAAGTTCGGACCGGGTAAAGCGCGTTGCCAAATGCAAAAGGGGATCTGCCGGCCCGGCAAGGAAAATGGGGCTGCCTTCAAAAAAGGGGCTGAAGGTTTCTGGCAACACGAAAGGGAGAGTGGTGGAAAGGGTTAATCCCAGCTGACCGAAAGCTCATTTTCGATGAGCCGGTCCTTGTCGAGTTCCCGGATGGTTTCACCCACCAGCTGTTTTTCGAAAAAGGAACCGACGGTTCCGCGGAGCCGGATATGTTTTTGCGTGGTGTGCAGCTCGATATCTTCGATTTTGGAAAGGTTCGGATGCGATGCGATCGAGCGGTAAATTTGCAGATCGAGCCGTTTCAGGTTGTCGAGAATTGCGTTGGGCATGGTTTCCTGCCAGAGAGAATGCTTGTTCTTATATGCCCCGATCGCAACGGTCTGCTGTCTGTTTTATCGGAAATAAACCGGCGTGTCAGGATTAGCCGGGTGCTTCTTAGGATCGCGGTGACTTTGCGGGCGGGTGGCCGTTGGGTTCAGGTTGTCGGCCGTTTTTGACGGGGCAGGGAAAGGGTGTGGATTTTTCGGATGCGATCGGAGATTCGCGGGTGCAACCAGGTCGGTTTGTCTGCATGGGGATTATCCAGCCGCATTCGTTGCAGTGCGGATAGGTACCTTTCGACTGGCTCACCGCATTTCAACATTTGTTCTACCGCAAAACGATCGGCATCATATTCGAGGTACCGCGCCACCAGGGCAAGTGTGGCCAGGGAGATCAGGATGGAGAAGATCAGTGCGGGATAAACAGAGCCGGTGGCCAGGTCAAACAGGGCATAGGTAAAAAAGAAGGGGAGGGCGGCCGCCGCCAATCTCTGGGAGAGATGATTTCTTTTTGCATGGCCGACCTCATGCAGAAAGATTCCCTTGATTTCTGCCAGGTCAAATTCCTGGACCAACCTGTCGGTCAGAAGAACAGTTCGGCCTGCAGGGATCAGCCCCACGACGATCGCATTGACCATACGGTGATTGGTGGACCAGATACGGATGTCTGAAATGGGGGTCTTTGCCTGGCGCGATAATTGGAGGAGGGTTTCTCCCAGGTCGGTCTGTCTGATGGATTTCGTGGGCAGGATCCAGGAGATGATTCGGGGCATTCCCACCAGGATCAGCGTAAAGCAGATGGGGACCAGGAAAACGTTGATGTACAAAAAGGCCTGGCCGGAAAAGTGGTCCCCCACATCCTTGCACGCGATCAGGATCAGGATCGGTACCACAATGGTAAGCACGTAGACCTTGAAGCGGCATCCAGCCTCGCGAAAGGATTGCCGGGGACTACCGCTCAGCGAAAAGGCACGCAGCCACCAGATCAGCCACAACGGCAGGAGAATGGGTACCAGGAAAAAGGCAAAACGGAAAAATCCGCTCTCACCCACCACGTTCCGGGTCAGGGTTCCCCACCGGGAGGACAGGCAGATTGTGAAGGATGCGAGAATCCAGATGGCAGGTATGACCCATTCGCTTGCCCAGTGGATTCGTTTTTTTGTTCTCTCGGTTATGGGGGGCGGTCCGGTAGCGGTTGCCTTCAGGGTCAGGGCCAGTTGGGCGATAGGCGCGATGAGAGAAAAAATCATGACCGCCAGCCAGGATTCCAGCGGGATCCATGCAGTGGCGGGAGAAACGAAAAAATCGGCCGCCGCCAGGAAACTGGTAATGATGAGAAACAGGAGAACGAGTTGCATCGGTCAGCGGGAATGATTCGAGGACTCTACCCAGATTAATCAAATTTCGTTTTCTGGAACCAAATGGTTTGGTTTTGCCGGCCAATTGGTGATTTCGAACCCATTTCACGACGGTCACGACTTCCCTAACGATTATGCCGTCTACCATAATAAACATTGACGCGAAGACCTGATTGGAATTCGCGGTAACCAATCGTTTGAAGACTGAAAAATATGTCCCGCTCCAAGTACCTGTTTGTTTTCTGTTTTGTCTGCGTATTTTCCTCCGCCTCATTGGTGAGTGGGCGATCGCCCCAGGATCAGCCGGCGGATATTACCGAGCGGGATGCTGCCGCAGCGGCAAAACTGGAATCCCGGTTGATCAGAAATACTCGGCAGCTGACCTTTGAAGGGAAAAGGGCAGGGGAGGGCTACTTCAGTGCTGATGGAAAGCAGATTGTCTTTCAAAGTGAAAGAGATCCGGCCAACCCGTTTTACCAGATTTACCTGATGGACCTGGAAAACGGTGACCAGGAAAAAATTTCTCCCGGCCAGGGGAAAACGACCTGTGCCTGGATTCACCCCGAGGGTGACCGGGTCCTGTTTTCTTCGACTCACGCTGACCCGGAGGCCCTGGAAAAACAAAAGCAGGAGCTTGATTTCCGGGCTTCCGGAAAGGAAAGGCGTTATGCCTGGGATTACGATCCGTTTTTTGATCTCTGGGAGTTTAACCGGAAGACCAAGGCCTACCGTCGGCTGACCAGCGCCCGGGGATATTGCGCCGAGGGATCCTGGTCGCCTGATGGAAAGCTGATCGCTTTTGCTTCGAACCGAAGGGCGTTCGAGGGCCAAATGTCCGAGAAGGAAAAAAAGAATTTTGAGATCGATCCTGCCTACATGAACGACATCTACGTGATGAATGCCGATGGATCCAATGTGCGACAGCTGACCGATGTTCCAGGTTACGACGGCGGTCCGTTTTTTTCCGCTGATGGAAAGAAAATCTGCTGGCGACGGTTTTCGGAAAATGGGGCCACCGCGGAAATCATGTCGATGAATGTTGACGGATCCAACCAGCGTCAATTGACTCGTTTGAATCACATGTCCTGGGCGCCCTATTTTCATCCATCCGGGAAATACCTGATCTTCACTACCAACAAACATGGTTTTGGCAACTTTGAGCTTTACCTGGTAGCGGCCGAAGGGCCTTCGCAGCCGGTCCGTGTTACCTACACCAGGGGATTTGATGGTCTTCCCGTGTTCCTGCCGGGAGGCAAAAAAATTTCATGGACTTCCAACCGGACATCCGGGAAGAAATCCCAGATTTTCATTGCGGATTGGGATCATGAAGCGGCGCTGAAAAGCCTTGGGCTGGATGCGATTGCACGCGTGGATCCCGAAACCGAATCTGCAGACCGGCAGGGTTCGATGGCCGCCAAGCTGACCTCTTCCGATTTTCGGCCGGCCGATTTGTTGCGACATGTCGATTACCTTTGTCGCCGGGAGCTGGGTGGGAGATTGACGGGAACGCGGGGCGAAAAACTGGCTACCGCCTACGTGGCCAGTTACTTCGACAGCCTCGGGCTTGAACCGGCTGGGAAAAAGGGGAGCTGGTACCAGGAGTTTTCCTTTCCGGCGGGAGCCCGCCTCGGCCGAAACAATCGGTTGTCACTAGGTGACAGTCCCATCCAGCTGGATGAAGACTGGAGACCGCTGACCTTTTC
Organism: Planctomycetota bacterium; assembly: GCA_036336715.1. Taxonomy (GTDB): domain Bacteria; phylum Planctomycetota; class Planctomycetia; order Pirellulales; family Pirellulaceae; genus JABAAE01. Next base: position 5,614 of record JAYZFP010000107.1, on the reverse strand, counting down.
CGGAAACGGGGAATTTCCATCAGCACCGGTTGTGTTCGGGGGGTATGGGATCGTAGCTCCGAAAACCGAAAACCAGGAAGAATATGATTCTTATGTCCACCTGGATGTGAAAGACAAGTGGGTGATGGTTTTCAGGTTTCTGCCGGAAAACATCTCTCCAGAGCGACGACAGTTCCTCTCGCCCTATTCCGGGATTCGGCGAAAGGCGATGGTTGCCCGGGACAAAGGTGCCCGGGGCCTGATTGTCGTCAGCGGCCCCAATTCCAAAGTCCGCAGCCAGCTCGTTCCGTTGCGGGAAGACTCCAAGTTGTCAGGTACCAGTATCGCCGTGGTCAGTGTCACGGACCGGATGGGAGAAAAACTCCTTTCCAACACCAAGCGACGATTGCAGTCACTGCAGGACAAGCTGGATGCAGGTGGCCTGATGATCGGGTTTGATCTGAAGCAGAAGCTGCAGGCGAGGATCGAGGTGGAGCAGGTCAGGAAAACGGGCAGGAATGTGCTGGGCAGGTTGGTCGTCGGTGACAAGCCTTCCGATGATGCCCTGATTGTCTGCGCACACATCGATCACCTCGGAATGGGCCCCAGCTCCGGTTCCCTCGCGCGGAACGAGGAGCGAATGGGGGTCCATGTTGGTGCGGATGACAATGCGTCCGGCGTGGCGGCCATGATGGAAATTGCCGAGTACCTGGCCAATCAGAAAAAACAGGGAAAGCTGGACGGCAATCGTGATGTGATTTTTGCAGGTTGGTCCGGCGAAGAGCTTGGGCTGCACGGTTCCAAGGCCTATGTAAAAATGAGGCGGGACGGCTACATGGAAGAAATGATGAAGGCTCACGCCGGCATCACGGGAAATGCCGGGAAATCCGGTGATGGAAAACCGTCGCCCGAGGTGGGGCCGGTCAAGATGGACCTGAAAAACATACCGATTTACGGCATGATCTCTGGCTGTTTCAACATGGATATGGTGGGGCGTTTTGACAAGAAATTGATCCTGCAGGGAATCGCTTCTTCTTCAGATTGGCGTTCCGCAATTGAAAGAAGAAACGCGCCGATCGGTTTGCCGCTTTCCCTGGTGGAGGATACCAATCTTCCGACCGATGCGACTTCGTTTTACGAGGCGGGTGTTCCCATCCTTTCAGCGTTTACCGGGTCTCACAGCGACTACCACACTCCGAGGGATACACCGGAAAAACTGGATTACGATAAGGCTGCACAGATTGCCCGCTTGATTGGCCTGTTGGTGCGGGAGTTTTCCCTTTCCGCTGCGCCCCCCACCTTCACCCGTGCCGAGCAAAAAGCCCAGGACCGGCCCCGTGCCGGTTTGAGGGCCTACCTGGGGACCATTCCCGACTATGGTGAGGATGTGACCGGGGTGCTGATTTCGGGTGCTACCAAGGGCGCTCCTGCGGAAAAGGCGGGACTCAAGGCGGGGGATGTGATCGTCGAGCTGGCGGGGAAAAAGATCGAAAATATCTATGATTACACTTATGCGATCGAGGCGCTCAAAATTGGCAAAAAGACAACCATCGTGATTGAGCGGGAAGGCAAGCGGATCAAGTTTGAACTGACTCCTTCTTCCAGGGAGTGATTACCCGGGCACCGTTCCGATAAGGGCAATTCATGCGCTGCAGGAAATGCGGAGTTCAGCTGACCGCCAACACGATTGATGCCTGTCCCCATTGCGGACCAGCGGGGGAAAATGAAACACCCGATTTACAGGGCATTTTTTGGCCCCTGGAATTTGCCCTTTTGGCCAACGGGCTGTTTTCGGCGATCATCGCTTTTTTTGTCTTTCAATTTACCGGTTCTCTTCTGATCGCCGGCCTCTGTTTTGGGTTGGTTTTTGTTCTTGTCCTGGTGATGCCTTTTCTTTTTGTCTTCGGGGAATGAGTTCCCGGGCCGCGGGTGAGGTCTTTCCGGTTGCTGCATTATGATCCGTTGATGTGGCGAAACGGTACAGTGGGCTCCCGTTTTTTGCGTCCAATACGTCAAGTTTTCGCTGGCATTCTTTTTGCAGTGTAAGCCATCTGGTGACTCCCGGGGCAAGGGGATTTAAACGGAGCGAAACATGCGATTTCATTTCAGGCTTGGGGGATTTTTGTTGGCGCTGACTTTCTGTTTGAGTTCCGCCGTGATGTCCCAGGAAAATGCGTTCAAGAGTATCGAACAGAAAGGCAAGGAGCTGTTCCAGCATGTGTGGCAACCCAGGGATCCCCTCTCGCCCTCCGGAGATGGGTTGGGCCCGATGTTCAATGCCCGAAGTTGTACGGCTTGCCACCCCGGGGGTGGGAGTGCCGACAACCAACGAAACGTGCAACTCCTTTCGTTGAAAGAAAAGAATTCCGGGAGAAAGAAACCATCACGGGTTCCGGAGGATTTGCAGCGGCTGATGCCATTTTTTGAAATCAACGGGGAGCGGACGGTGATCCTGCACCAGCAGAGTACCGATGAAGCCTACAACCATGCCCGGCGGGAACTGCTCGACTTGAATCCCCCCGCGGGGCTTCCTGCCAGCAGAAAGCGGCTCTGGGAAAACCGGCAAAAGAAGAAAAGATCGCAATTACCAATGACCCGCGTTCTCAGGGATTTCCCCGGGTTGGAACTGATCGTCTCGGAGAGAAATACACCGGCCCTGTTTGGGGGGGCCTTGATCGACAGCATTCAAAAGGCTGACCTGGAACGCCTCGAGCAGCAACAGGCCCGGGGAAACGATGGAATCTCGGGGCGAATTTCGATCGCCCTTGACGGCAGGGTCGGCAAGTTTGGCTGGAGGGGACAGACCTCTTCCCTGGCCGGTTTTGTCCGGGGTGCCTGCGGTGCAGAGCTGGGCCTGCAAAGCGGAAAACAGGTGCAGAACCAGAATCCATTTGCCCCCAACACCCAGCTGATCGGTCATGACCTGAGCGAGTCGCAACTGGAGGCCCTGAACCGTTTTGTTGCATCCATCGAGCGACCTGAATATCGACCGTGGCAGGAGTTGAACCTCCGGCAGCAGCGTGGACTGGAGTTGTTCCGGCAGATCAATTGCGTGTCCTGTCATGTTGAAAATGTCGGGGATGTGCGGGGGCTTTACAGTGATTTGCTGCTCCACGACATGGGACCCGGTTTGGCCGATCCCCTTCCGGCCATGCCTGAACTGAAATTTTTCCAGCATCATGATTCTGCGCGGGGGGGCGGCTATTTGGGAGCCGGTTTTTTTACCCATAGCGTGAGCCGCCGTGAGGTGACCACCAACATTCTTCAAGAGTGGCGAACTCCTCCGTTATGGGGTGTTGCAGATTCTGCCCCCTACCTGCACGATGGCCGGGCGGAAACCCTGCTACAGGCGATTCTGTTGCACCAGGGAGAAGCGTCTGAATCGGTAGAACGGTTTCGCAGTTTATCTGCCCGGGACCGGGAGGCGGTGTTGACCTTTCTGGAATCTCTGACGATTGGCAAGGCCGATGGCCGAAGGCCTGCACAGAACCCCGGGGGGGCGGTCGGTCGCCGGCAGGGGCCAGGATGGGGCGGTTTTTGAAATCGGGTGCTTTTGCCTCGCGCTTTATGGGTGTCGCCCAGATCTTTCAGCGGAGCGGTAACCATGGAAGAGGAACCGGCTGAATGGGGTGAACCGATCCGGACGCAACATTTTACGCAGGGCGAAACGGAGGCCTACCATGTTGCCGGCGGTGGATTGCCACACCAGTTGCCCGGGTGATTCCTACTTGCCATCCTGGATGCGGAACATGCTTTTGAGTAATTCCGGATCGACGCTGATGGCAATCGCGATGGAAGATCCATCGGCCATGCCCGCCTGGAAAATACCCGGGCGAATGTTGCCGAGTCCGCTGACAGGATTCTCCCAGTCCACTTCGAAGTCCACAGGCTGGGTCCAGGGGACGTACTTGTCGGCCTCTACGGTCAGGATGCCTTTGCTGGTGCCATCACGGAATTCGTTGATTTTACGTCCGGTTTTCCCGTCGAAAGCGGTTCCTTTGCCCGTGACAGCCAGGAAATTGGTGGTTGTTTCTTCGGCTGAGTTCGGGTTGCGGTAAATGGGAGGCATTTGTTCCAGCAGCTTGATGTTGTGCTCGCTGTCCCAGGGTTCGTCGAAGTGAAACGAGTCGTACAGCTCCTGGTACCCGAGGTAGGGGAGCACTTGAACTCTCCAACTGAGAAGCTTTTTTCCCTTGCGGTCGGTGATTGCCTGGGGAGGAAATCTTCCTTGCGTGTCGAGGTGATGGAACAGTGAAAGTCCAATCTGGCGAAGATTGTTGGCGGATTGAGTCCGCCGTGCTGCTTCACGGGCCGCTTGTACGGCAGGCAGGAGCAGGGCGGTCATCACCCCTACGGTTGCGACCTCGCTTTCGAAGCGGATGGTCACGGTGTTGTCTTTTCGCTCCGGCGCCAGGTCCTTTTCCAGTTTGTCGGCGATGCGGGCTGCGTAAGCATATTGGGCCTGGCTCACCAGGTCGTCGCTGTCGGTTTGGGCGGCCATGGCGGTCAGGGCGGCCGCCTTGCCGAGGGCCAGCATCTGTTTGAGGATTTTCTGGATTTGCCCAGCGCCCTTTTCTCCGTACCCAACGAACTGGATGGACATGTCCAATCCACTTCCCATGAGATCTGTCGAGATTTCGATCGACTGGGTCAACTCGGGGAGGCGGTTTGCGGCTCCAAAAGGGGGCGGCGCGGGGAAACTCGTCAGCAGGTTGCCCAAAAGCCCTTTCAGTTTTTCCACGGACAGGATTGCCGTGATGCTACGCTCGGTCCCGGTTTTGGCGAGCAGGCGTGTGAATGGATTCCGGACGTTTTTCGAGGCGGCCATCAGGACCACAAAAGGTTCGCTGCTGGCCAGCAGAAGGGTCTTTGGCGAAGGTTGCAGGAAATGCATTTGCAGATTGGTATCGAAAAATATTTTTTCGCCGTCCACGACGGTGGAGGGGCCGATTTCCTCGAATCGCTCGGCCAGATTCCTGGGTTTTTTGAGTTCAATAGTGGCTCCCATTTCGGGACTGTTTTGGGGGGCGGCATCATTGATCCCGAAGATCATTTTGGCAGATGCGATTTCAGAAATCTGGATCCCGTAGTCCCTTTTTCCCATGGCGTCCACGATTTCGTGGGGAAAGTACTCGGCTCCCGGTGTTTTTCCAAGTGACTCGAGGTCCAGCAGGATGGCACCAAAGGCTTCCTTGGGAACGTAGTCGGTGGACTGTTCCTGGGAAGTGATGTTTGAGTTGGAAAACAGGCAGAGCAGCAATGACGCAATCAGGAAGTGACAATTGGTTTGCATGGGAAGTCCGATCTGATTTGTGTGTTTTGGCGACTTCTTTTTACAGGATCTTCTTGAGGTTGGGAAATGATCCGGGTTTTTTCTTCGGCTGACCAGGCAATTCCTGGTCGAGGTGCTGAAACCGGGATTACTGGACCCCGGGAACCGTCACTAAAAGTCAAATTTCGTTCCGGTAATTTCCCGGGAGGATGGTTGGCAAGTCTGATGGGTGAATTTATTGGTTCGGAGTGGAAGCTTGTGCAGCCGGGTCTGGGAGCGGTGGAAGACGGGGGCCCGGGCTTGTTGCAGGCTTGGGCAAAGGCCAGCCAAGGACGCCGAATTTGACAGGAGACATTCGACAAG
>JAYZFP010000106.1:0-14995 GCA_036336715.1 Planctomycetota bacterium | reverse complement strand
GGTCAACAAGAACGGTGTCGGCGTCCCCGTGTTTGATGAACAGGCGAAACTGGTAGGAGTTCATGTATCGCATGACGAAGATGCCAAAAGCAGCTTCCTGGTTCCTTACGCGCCCATCAGCAAACTGGTCAATGACCCGACTGCCCGTGCAACCGAATTCGCCGTTCAAAAAGGGGAAAACCAGCCTGCCGGGAAACCGGATTCCGGGGGCGGGAACAAAAAAGAAAACGCGGCGATCACCGCCCCCCCAGCCGAGGTCAGCGAGGGCACATTCGACGGGGCACTGGGTGCCATGGACGCGTTGGAATGGAAAATTACCGATCCAGGTTCCTACACTTGTGCCCAACAGGTGGCCCGCAGCTGGTGGAATGCCAACGGTGAATACGCAGACGCGGACTTTACCCGGCGAATTGAGATTGAAAAACTGCAGGAACGGGTGGCCAAAGCATTGGACCAGTTCCATTTCTGGCCAAACAAGGACAACCTGGCCAAGGTCAACCAGATGGCAATGGACGCTTTTGTCGCCAAGCAGGATGGCTGGTACGGCTGTGTCCAGGTTCTGAAGCCTTCCGGAATTGCCCAAGATGTGAACAACGAACCGGCAATCCTGGTCGAATTACTGGAAACCGGTCAAAAGGCCCTGCTGGTTCCGGGTGACGTGGAAGGTCCGTTTCTCCAGGGATCGGAGTGGATGGTCTTCGGTTTGAACCGGGAGAAAACACGGCTCAAATCGTCCGATGGATTGTGCATCGTCATTCACCTCGCAGGTGTCAAAAAGAGATAGCTTTCCCTGCTGAATGACAGGGTAAGGTTTCCTCGAAATCAAGACGGCCGGCCGTTCACTCCGGTGGTGCTGCTGGAGAACCGGGTGAAGCGACCTGGATGACAACGCCGGGCAAACCGGTCTCTTTTCCAGGCAAGTCCAAGGAGCAGGCAAGTCCAAGGAGCAGGAGGATTTGAAAGGCGGGATTTTACTCAACTCCGGGCGTTGACTCCCTTGCCAGTTTTCCCTGCCGGGCCTATTTTCGAACAGATCCATTCAGCGCAATCCAACCCCTTTTTTCGGCAACAACTCAACCTCATGTTTTCTGTCGACCAGTATCAGCTCCTTGATTTTGGCAGGACCGCCTCCGGGCAAGGGAGGAAACTGGAGTGCTTTGCCGGAAAACTGGTTTCGAGGATTTCACCTCCTGCGGAGAATTCGGTTCCCAGGCACCCCGAGCTTTGGCAGAACTGCTTCGCCGAATACCAGCTCTCCGGATCCAGCCTGGAAAAAGGCCGCTGGAAGCTGGCCCGGGAGCCAGGGGACTGGACCGTGCAACACGAGGGACTCTCCTTTCAGCTGAAACCGACTCCATTTGGCCACCTGGGCATCTTCGTCGAGCAACAATCCAACTGGGACTGGATTTCAAAGAAAACCGAAAAAGCGAATCGCCCCCTGAAAGTCCTCAATCTTTTTGCTTACACCGGCGGGTCGACTCTCGCAGCCGCCCAGGCGGGAGCGGAAGTCACCCACATCGATTCGGCTAAAAACATCGTCGCCTGGGCGAGGGAAAACGCCGCCCGGTCATCCCTGCAGGAGGCCCCGATCCGCTGGATCGCGGAGGACTGCAAACGCTTCGTGGAAAGGGAAATCAAGCGTGGCAAACGCTATGATGCCATCATCCTCGACCCTCCTTCGTTCGGACACGGTCCCAAGGGAGAAGTCTGGAAAATTGAACGCGACCTGATTGGGTTGCTGAGAAACTGCAAACAGTTGCTGGTGGACGACCCCGAATTCATGGTTCTCACCTGTCATTCTCCGGGCTACGGACCGGCCGAATTGCAGGCGACGTTCTGCGACTCCATTTTCGGCAGCTGTTCCACCCAGGTTTTTGCTGAACCCCTCGCCCTGAAATCGAAGGATGGGAGAAAACTGAATGCCGGCAACCTGGTTCGCTGGCCCCGCTCCTGACCGCCAATGGAGCGGCCTGGTGATGCGACGAAATCCGCTCCCGCCCTGCCGTTCCCAAACAGTCCCCCCCGCTCATCCGTTTCCCACCCACAAACAGGCCACCGGATTCAGTCACTCGCATGTCCCTCACTGCCGCAAAGGTCAAAAAACGTTTGAAGGAGTTTACCAACCCCGAAAAAGCAGCCTTTTTCCCCCGCTTTTTCAAGGCCGGAAAAGGTGAGTATGCAGAAGGTGACCGTTTCCTGGGAGTAACGGTACCCCACCAGCGAAAAGTCGCCCGGGAATTCAAACAGCTGTCCATTGAAGAATTGAAAATCCTCCTCCATGATCCATTTCACGAGTGCCGGTTGACCTCGCTTCTGATACTGGTACTGCAGTTTGAAAAAGGGGACGAGGGCACCCGGAGAAACCATTACCATTTCTTTTTGCGTCACATTCGCCAGGTCAACCACTGGGACCTGGTCGATGCTTCGGCGCATAAAATCGTCGGTTCTTACCTGGAGGAGCGTCCGAGGAAAAAGCTCTACCAACTGGCCAGCAGCGGCCACCTCTGGAGCCAGCGCGTGGCCATCGTATCGACCTACTGGTTCCTGAGGAAACACGATTTCGCGGACACCCTGGCCATTGCCGACCGACTCCTTGAACACGAGCATGACCTGATCCACAAGGCAGTGGGCTGGATGTTGCGGGAATTGGGCAAACGCAACGAAAGCATGCTGGTAGAATTCCTGGGTACAAGGTACCGCCGGATGCCACGAACCATGCTTCGCTACGCGATTGAAAAATTCAGCCCATCAAAAAGGGAAAGCTACCTGCGGGGCCACGTCTGAAAACCGTTCTTTCCGGATCATTATTCGCTTTTGCGTCTGCATGCGGTAAACTTTGGGGAGAGTCTGTCTGAATAGCCGGTCCCGGGGATCGACGCAATGCTGAACCGAAAATTCGAAGAATTTGAGCTGGGTCAACTGATCGCCACCGGCACTGCGGGAAAAATCTACCAGGCGATTGACCGAAAACGGGATCAGCCCTGCGCCCTGAAGATCCTCCCTCATGACCTTTCCACGGACAACCATATCTACGTCCGATTTGAAAGGGAAATGGTCATCCTTGGAAAACTGGACCACCCGAACATCGTTGAATATTTCGGAGGGGGCAGGCACGAAAACTCACTTTTTTACGCGATGGAAAAAGTGGAGGGTGGGACCCTGCGGCAGTTGATCGACCGGCACTCCCAATTGACCTGGCAGGAGACGGTGAATTACGGAATCCGGATCTGCAGTGCCCTGCAATACCTGCACAACTACGGAATCGTTCACCGGGACATCAAACCCTCGAACATTTTCATCACCTACGCAGGCGACATCAAACTGGGAGATTTTGGCGTTGCGTTCGACAGTGGCGAAGCCCAGCTGACTGAAACCGGTCTGATTGTGGGTTCCTACGCCTACATGGCTCCTGAACAGATCCGCGGCGACCAGCAGGCCGACGCGCGTGCTGACCTGTATGCCCTGGGATGCGTGCTGTTTGAGATGCTTGCAGGTCACCCCCCTTTTCGGGGAGAAACTTTTGCCAAGATTTTCGACCAGCACCTGCACGCTCCGGTGCCCCGGCTGGATGACCAGGCAGGGGGAATTCCTGCCTCGCTGGTTCAGCTCGTTGAGCAACTGATGGAAAAGGAACGCCACCTTCGACCCTTTAACGCGCGGGCTGCCCAGGGAGTCCTCTCGGAACTCAAATACCGCTGGGAAGAAGACGAGGAAATCTACCAGGAGGAACTGTCCCGACGACAACAGGCATTCGACAGCCAGCCAGGCCAGGACGCCCCGCTGGAAGTGAGCTGGAAAAAACTGGGCATGATTCTCGGGATGGCAATCCTGGCGATCGTAGCTGCTGTTGTCGCAATGAATCTCTCATGATGCAAGCAGATTTTCATTGAACCGGCTTTACCGGAATCTGCGCCGGCCACCGGCTGGCCAGGTATTCGTTGATTCGATCGTTTTCCTTTTCAGACAGGATTCGATCGTGAATCAGAATCTCCCCCAGGACACCCCGAAATGGATCCATCGATCGACGGTTGGGATCGCTGCTGTTGCGTCCTCCAAGTCGCAACTCCAGCAGCGCGGGCAGATCCATCGGAAACACAATCGAATCGGAAACCTTGCCCCTGGCAAAAAAGGAGACACCGGCGGGAGAGATCTCTATTCTGCGGGGGATCAGGTCTTGGGACGCATGTCGCAGGTCATGACAGTATTTGCGTGAACCGACCCGGACCCGCATGTGCCCCCGATTGAAAACCGAGAATGTCTCTCCCGGTTGCCGGTGAGGATCACCGCTGGAAAGCAGGATCCCGGTTCCCGCCGCGACAAAGTGAACCGTCAAAGCCCGGCCCGACAATTCGACCATCAGCCGAAGATCGCCGGGATGCTGGAGGGGAAAACGGGCCAGCTCCCGACCGGCAACCCGCTGAAATGAAAAAGACTCGAGCGACAGACGGTCAGGATTCCCAGCGTCCCGGGCGCTGGAATCATGAAAATACTCCCGCGACTGGTAATCGAGCCAAACCTTCAATCCTTGTGGCGGAACCCGTTCCCCGGATTGCCTGGGCTTGGACGGGAATCGCGGAGCCTCGGTCTCTGTCGCGACGTGCTGCTTGCCGACAGGGCCAGTGGCAGGAACCATGGCCGATTGCCTTTGACCGTCCTTTTGATGGGGCGTCTGAGAGCGGGAACCTGTTTCCGTGCCAACCCCGGACGCTCGGGTTTGCCTCTTCGAAAGGGGGCCTTTCTGATCCGCCGGCCGGCAGACAGCTTTCCAGTCGACGATCAGCAGAAGCAGGACGAATCCCCCCAGCAATCCCCCCAGCAATCCCACCGGCAATCCCACCGGCAATCTTCTTCCAAGGGGCACGCTCGACCAGCACTTTCTCATGCCGAGCACACTGCTTAATCCCTGCCACAGGAAGGAAACCCCACTGCAGCTCCCGGGTGAAGAAACTCCGACCGGGGAATGCAACGAATTTGCTTTCGGACCAGGGCGGCCGGCCGACGGTTCGGTGCATCCCGGGCGGGCCCCTCGTCCCACCGTCGGCAGGGCCTCAGCATCAGTTGCAGGAGACATTGATGGTGAAGAGCCCAGCTGTCGATCGTATTCCAATTTCTTTCGCTCGCTCAGCAGACACAGCCTGGCTGTCGCCAATCGATTCAAAAGCTGTTGCGCCGGTTCCAGATCCTCTCCCGACGTGACCGCCTGCAGGCGTTTTTCCAATTCCAGCGCAGCCTGTTCCATTTTCGAACGATCGGATTCAAAACGGGGCAAACCCAACAACTGGTAGTGGTCCCCTTCGTTCGGGGGCACTCGGGTCCCCAGGATTCTCCGGTACGCTTCGGCACTGATTCCCACGATGCGATATCCACAAGACGGTTTTCAAAAAGCGACCCCCCGAAAGGTTGCCGGTTACCCGGGACTCTCCCGAACGCGTTACGATCATTTTAGAAATCCCGGAAACGTCCGAAAGGTTTCATCGAAACCGCACTTCTGAAGGGTGCGTCCCAAAACCGCCATTGGGATTTCACAAAACAGGGAGGAGAATCTGGCTGAATCCGTTCTTATCCTGGCCCGTCAAGATGGGACTGCCGCCGAATCCGGGTGGACGCAATTACAGGAGAAGAAACCGGCTGGCGAAGGATCGAGGGCGCCGGTTCCTGACAACAACAGCTCAACCATCGAATGGAAGATCCTCTTTCGTTTACCGAAACCATTTTTGCAATGGACGCTCGGCAGCTTCGATCAGGCGATCCCCACCCCGATCAATCGAATCCTCCAGGTCCTCGAGATTTTCTTTTAACTTGCCATTCAACATCTTGAAGAAATTTTTCTCCACAACCGGTTGCTGGGTCGTGCCCTTGACGTCAATTACCAGGATCTGCTGGCTGGCCATCCCCATCAGGGGGCTGATAACCGGGATGCGGAATCCATCCCTGCCCACGGCCGTGTAAAACTGCAGGTCGAGGTTCTGGTCAAAATTCATTTCTCCGTTCCCCTTGATGCTGATCGCATCTCCCAGGAATTCCAGGTTGTCAAAAAACAGGTGCTCGCCCTTGATTCGAAAGTCAGCGTGACTTTCATTGAACAGGGTTCGGTCAATCTGGTTAACCGAGAGAAGCTTGAGCATGCTGAGCATCACCGGCACCTCGGAGATCTTGGCATCCACCAGGCGAACCTGGCCTTCCCCCCGTAGCGAATGGGTGCCGGAATTATCGCCATTGATCCGGATACCGCCAAAACCCCTTCCCTGGATATCGGTATAGCTGGGTGCCATCTCGAACGTGAACTCTTCCAAATCGCCCGCGTTCAGTGTTGCCTGGATTTCAAAGGGCTGGTTCCCGTGCAGGGAGAATTGTGCATTTCCTGCAAGTCGACCGCCGAACAGGACCGCGGTCAACGGCTGCGGCTGTGCGTCCGGCTTGCGGGAGGTTGCCCAAAGCCCCAAAAGTGCCACATGGTTATCGACATAGATGGGGCTGCGAATTTTCCGGAATTGCAGTTCATTCCAGACCAGCGAGTCAATATCGATCCCCCCCAGGCTTTCAAACTCCTCCCCTTTGGCAAACCCGGTCAGGCGCACAGCCCCGTAGATGTCCTCGAAATCGACGCCGCAGCGGAAAAACCCCTGGTCGATATCTGCGGTCAGGTCCCAGGAGGTTTCAATCGGACCGTACTTCGTCTGTCCGGATTCCCTTCCCATGGCCTGGCTTCGAAAAGAGATGCGACCGCCGACGTTGATGGTTCCCGAAACCCGGAAGGAATCGAGGGTACTCCCGAGAGAAACAGGGAGCGCCGAGGTGAATTCCCGATCCGGAACCAGGCGATCAAACATCATTCTCTGAAGGTGGCACTCCCAACCCTCCGGTCCGTATTCTCCCTGCCCCTCCAGTGTCAGCGTCGACTTGCGATGCTGTCCCTTGAAGGAGCGAATCTGAAATTGGTTGGGCTGAAAGGAAATTTGTGCCGAAACATTTTTCATTTCGTAGGGGAACCAGACCGGGTGCACCGAAACCGAGTTTCGACCCTCCCGTTGACGCAGCTGAAAATCAAAATCAATCGGCCGGCCGGGAATCGCGTGGATGCTGGACCGCACCGCTTCGAGGGTGCCGCTGGGGCGCAAATCGTTCCAGAACCGGATTGCGGCAGGAGGCAACGCCGACTTGAGCGAATCATTCAATTCCAGGTCATACGAGTCAATGGTCAGTCGAAGCCCGTTCACGGGATCCCAGGTGCCCTCCGCAAAGCTCTCGGAATTGACATTCAATCCCCGAAAGCCCTGGAAGCGGGTCCCCAGTTCGGTAATCACAATGGAACCGTAGAGAGAATGAAAAGGAATCGGAACCAAGTCGTACTTGATCTCCCCCTCCTCAACGGAAAGCTGGTGCCTGAATTTTTCCTCGATCCGGCCATCCGGCTGTTTGACTCGCTGAAACAACCCCCGGAATCCGAAAAACCCCCGGGGGTGAAATTTCCGCGTCAGGTTGGACAGGTTGGGCATTTTTTCCATGGCAGCCAGGACCTTGGCATCCACCGGAATCCTCCCATCCAATTCGAGACGCAGCTCGCCATGGGCCATGGGCCCCGGGTTGAGAAACTTGCCGGCAAGCTTGATCTTTTTACCGGAAGCCAACGCCTGGATATCAATCTCAAGTTCTTTTTCACCGAGAGTGATCCGGCCTGTGGCACCTGTCAGAGGGTAGGGAAACTTGTGAAAAGCAAACGAGACATCCAGCAAATCGACGACGACATCGGGAACCCAACGACCGTTCTGAAAAGACAGTCGGGAATGAAGTCGGATATTTCCTACCGGTGAATACTTGCGGAGAAACTGAGCCGCTTCCGAGGGGAGGCGGGATGCCAGGCGTTGATCCAGAAACAGCGGGTCGATCCTGGCGACCAGTTCGAACGGGCTCTCCGTCGTCAGGCCACCGCTGGTGAAATTCAGATGCATCCTGCCGAGCGCACTTTCGGCGACGACGTTTTCAAAGCGGATCCCGTTGTTATCGGCTGAAAAATCGGCCTCCAGACCAGTGACCGGAAAAGGAAGGCGTTCGTCGGCAACCTGACCTTCGTTCAGGTTCCCCACAAGATAGAAACGGGGCACCGTATCCCCACCGGAATCCCCGGAAACATCGAAATCAAAGTCGACCCTCGCCTGCAGGGCCTGCAGCGGAAGCGCATCCTGCTGAAGCTTCTCCGGCAAATGACCAAAGACGTCCGGCGTGACGCGGACTTTTTCCGCTTTTCCCCAGACCCTCCACTCCTGCCGGGAGATTGAATACTCGGCCGAAATCCCAACCGTTTTACAGAAATCGCTTGAGACGCGGGCCGAGGCCGCAAGGCGATCCGATGCTTTGAGGTGCACCAGGTTGACCTGCTCAAGATCAAGCGTCAGTGGCCGGGTCTCCCCGGATAACTGGCAGCGGACGCGACAATCGCTGACATGGATTGCAGGCATCGTCCCCATTTTTTTCCCGGTCGGGAGGTTGAGCAGCTGCGCGATCCGAACGAGGTTGAATTCCTCGTCACGGTTCTGCCGGGCTTCCAGCCGGACGCCCCGGAGATCGATCGCCTCGACCTGGAGTTTTCCCTGCGCCAGTTCCCAGATTTCAGCTTTCGAGTGGGCCAGCAGGGTGTCAATGGACAGGAGCGGCTGCTTGCCTTCAAACAGCCTCAGTCCCCGCAAACGAAGTCCACGACCTCTTTTGTACTCTGCTTCTTCAAGGGAAACAGAAACATCGGTATCCCTTAATATTTCGACCAGCTGCTTTTCAACAGAATGCCGAATCTGATCATTCAGGTTGTCCTTGAGTAAAAGGAGACCCACCAAAAGAAAAAGGGCGATTATCAGCAGCAGGGAGACGAATCGACGGAAAGATGCCAGCCCACGGACCCAGCCGGCGCGGTTATCGGGATCTTCAGATCGGTTCCTGGACTGGGCTTCCATACCCGCTTTGCCAAAAGAGCTCGGATTGCGTCGGTCCGTCTACGCAATTTCATTAGAAAAGTTTACTTTTTTGCAGCAGATTCTCCAACGACAGTCTGGGAGGCCTCTTGCCTGGAAAGCCCGTCACCGTTGCAGCTCTTCCGGCCAACCCAGGCTGCTAGCACTGCAGCGGCAAGGATCAGCAAGGTCATCATCGGGGGATGGCGATAACGAATCGAGCCGACAAAAACCATATGCAGGAGAGTGAAATAGACCGCTGGGGCCACGCAGATTGCCATCGCCATGCCGTCACCGCGGACCCGCCAGGCACCGACCAGGGCCAGGAGCAACACCGGCAAGAAGAAGAGCGCAATTGCGAATCGAACCATTTTCGAACCGATCTCCCGGCTGTTGGGCAGGGGAGACCAGATCCGCTTGAGCTTGATCCAGGCTAATTCCGTGACCCGCCCCGGGTTCTCCCGAGCCCATTCGAACGCGAGTTTTTTCATCTGCTCGTTGAAGGCAAATTCAAATTCCCGTTCCGGGCGTCCGGCCGATTTCCATTCTTTCAGGCTGGCAGCTTTCATTTTCGGAGCAAAGGCCATGTTACTGGCTCCGGTTGCCTCCGGGTTCCAACCATCGTAGAGACTGGTCCCGGTTTGCAGCGACGTCAAGACAAAGCGTCCTGTCACTTCGTAATTCCTGACCCACCAGGGAAACATGACCAGCACACACCCCGGAACAACCATCGCGAGGGTACTCAACTGCCTCTTCCTCTTCCTGTGGCCAAAAAAAACCAGTCCGCCCACAAGGAGGAAGGGGACAAACAGCAGCCAACTTGACCGCGTCAGGCAGGCAGCTCCGAAAAAGATCCCCGACAACAGGGACAGGACTGCCCAGCTCCAGGTTTTCGGGCTGCGAAAGGCCATTAACCAACAGAGGAACTGCGCCAGCATCAGAGGAACAAACAGAGCTTCTGCCAGGACCAGGATGCTGATCGAAATGGCGCCCGGGTAGAACGCCGCAATCCACGCAGCAGCCACTGCCGTCGAATCGTCAAACAGTTTTTTCGCCAGAAGCCACAGGAGAAAAATCGAGATCACACCCAACAGGACCCCGATCAGGCGGGCCGCCCAGACCGGAGGTTGCTCGGTAACCAGGAACAGCGGGGAGAGCAGGATCGGGTAGCCGGGAGTACGAAAAACCCGGGCATGGGGTGAGTTGTAATCGTAGGAGTCCCCCCGGCCGATGGTTGACGCCAGGTGCCAGTAGCCGTCCGAGTCCCCGAATTGAAACGATTGCCCGTCCCCCAGTTTCGATTCCCAGTAGACGGCTGCCCCGATCCGGATCAGCGCTGCCAGGACCAGAATCGTCCCGATGGAATTCAATCGAAGGGCTTTTGTCAACATTGCGGATTGGGTGTTCTGGGAAACAGTCTCCTGATTTTCCTGCTACCCGGCGGGCCAGCAGATTCAAATCCGGAGATTGCCGGGCGTTGCGTTGAAATCGGGTTTTCCCCATGCTATTCTCAACAACTTCTTCCCAACAAGAACAAACTCACACAACCTCAAAAATCACACCTCGGAGAGCCTTGATAGATGGATGATTCTAGTCGTAACAAATTAATGTGGGCGAGCTTTTTGACACTCGTCGCATCAGGCGTCGGCTTTGCCGTACGAACGGCCATGGGTGGTATCTGGGGTGCGGACTTCAATATCGACGGCCAGCAATTCGGTCAGATCATGGGAGCCGGTTTCCTGGGATTTGGCGTGATGATTTTCTTCGGCGGGATTCTCACCGAGAAATTTGGTTACAAGAAGCTCCTGATGGCCGCTTTTGCACTCCACCTGCTCAGCGGTGTCATGCTGTTTGTTCCCCGTTATTCACCGGATAACGCGTTTACGATTCTCTACTGGAGTGTTTTCCTGTTCTCGATTGCCCAGGGTCTTTACGAAGCGGTCATCAACCCGTTGATTGCCCAGCTGTACCCGGACAACAAGACCCATTACCTGAATATCCTGCATGCGGGCTGGCCCGCCGGCATGATCCTCGGCGGTCTCCTGGCTGCCGCACTTGTGGGTGATGCCGCATGGATCACCAACCTTTCTTACTGGGAACTCCCGCTGGCCAGCTTCATGCTGCTGCTGTTCGTCTACGCCTTCCTGGCGTTCCCTCAGGAATTCCCGGAAACGGTCGGAGAAAGTAGCTCTGGAAATTGGGGACTGATTTTTTCCTGCTTTGCCTCACCGGTTTTCATCCTGTTGATTTTCCTTCACGGATGCATCGGTTACGTTGAGCTGGGAGTCGACTCCTGGACAACCAACCTGATGAAAAACCTGTTGCCCAACTCGATCCTGATCCTCGTCTACACATCGTTCCTGATGTTCATCCTCCGGTTTTTTGCCGGGCCAATTGTCCACAAGATCAATCCCATCGGCCTGCTCTTTGTCAGCTCGGTTATTGGCTGCCTGGGTCTGTTCTGGCTGGGAACCCCCATCGAATCAGTCTTCACGATTTTTGCGGCGGCCACTTTCTACAGCCTCGGAAAGGCTTTTTTCTGGCCAACCATGCTGGGCGTTGCCGGGGAGAGGTATCCCCAGAGCGGCTCGGTCGCGATGGGAGCCCTGGGGGCTGCCGGAATGCTGACCGTTGGACTGATTGCGGGCGAAGCCATCGGCTACAAACAGGCTTCCAATGCTTCCGCCAAGCTTGCAGAAATTTCGTCGGAAACCTTCGATCGTTACAAAGGTGGTGAGGAAAAAGGCTACCTCTTCCTGCCCAAGTACGCCCCATTGGCCGCCAATCTGGTTGCCACCGCCAACTCCTCCAAACAACTGGAGGACAGCAAGGATTACGACGTTGCGGGCTATTTCAAATTGCTCGACCCAACCTTGGAAGAGCTCTCGCGAACCGATCCTGAAAAATTCGAACAGAAAATGAAATCCGGAACGGCATCACTGCTGGCCGAATATGAAAAGAAAATTTCTGATCAAAAGGATCCCGAAAGTTACAAGCAGATTCTTGAATGCATCCGCAACGCCAACAAGGACATCTCCCAGGTCCAGGCAGCGGACATTTATGGTGGACGCCGGGCATTGACACTGACGGCTTATGTTCCTGCCATCATGGCCATCGGGTTCTTGATCCTGATGCTCTATTTCAAGTCGATAGGGGGTTACAAGGTCCTCGAAGTGGCCGAAGACGGTACGTTGCGCGAGGCGACTGATCATCACGACAGTTAGTGCAAAAACCGTGAAAAGGGGCCCAAACCATTGGGGCACCCCATTCGGCCAAAGCTCCACATGATCCAGGGCGACCGTAACAACGGTCGCCTTTTTTCATGGATATGTCGATTGGGCAAACCACAGCTGACCGGATCCTGGGGGATTCGGCTGACAAAGGATTCGTTTCCCCCTCCGAAAACGCTATGATTGGGGCTTCGATCTTCCACAGGACATCCGCAGGAAACCGAAGTGTCATCCCTGTTTGTTATCAAAGGCCTCGACCAGGGGAAAAAGTTCGAGCTGTCCGGAAGCCTCTGCCGGCTGGGCAGGGACAACGAGAATTCCATCCTGGTCAATGATCGGGAGGCGTCCCGAAGACACGCCGAAATCAGCCAGCTGGATGAAAAGACTTTTGAACTGGTGGATTTGGACAGTTCCAACGGAACCTTCGTCAATGACAGTCAGGTCAAACGACATGTCCTCAAGAACGGTGACCGCGTCCGGATCGGCAAGACCGTTCTGATCTTTACTCTCAGTAGCAGTGCCCCCGAATTGAACCGGTCGGACCTGGTCAAGATTGTGCAGCGACCGCTACCCGAATCGGCCTCGAGAATCGTCAGTTCCCTGGTGGCCGACGGTGCCCGCTCGGCCAGGCAGCTGATGACCGGCGGTGAAGAACAGGAAAGGCTGGCCAGTCCCAGCCTGGACCTTGTCTACCGGACGGCACTTGAGGTCAGCCAGACCCTCGATATCGACCAGTTGATCGAAAAACTGATGAACATGATTTTCGAGGCCATTGAGCCCGACCGGGGTTGCATCCTGATGTACGATGCGGAGTCCGCACAGATGATCCCGCGGATCACCCGGTCCAAAATGGCAGATCGGGAAACGGACGAATTGGAAATCAGCCGTTCCATCGTGGATTACGTGGTGGAAAAAAAAGAGGGCATTCTGACCAGCGACGCGGTCAATGACGAACGCTGGACGTCCAACGCCAGCATTCTCAACATGGGCGTTTCCGAGGCGATTTGCGTTCCCATGCAGGGTCGCTATGAAACCCAGGGAGTGATTTATGTGGACACTCGCACACCTCCCGGGAAAATCGCCGACCTCGAAACGCGTTCCAAGTTGACGATCGAACACCTGAAGCTGATGATTGCCATCGGCCACCAGGCAGCCCTGGCGATAGAAGACACCAATTTTTACTCGGCGATGATTCATTCCGAAAGGATGGCCGCCATGGGACAGACGATCGCCACGCTCTCCCATCACATCAAGAATATCCTCCAGGGAATCAACGGGGGTTCCTACCTCGTGCGAAATGGCATCACGGACAGCAAGCTGGAGGTCGTGGAAACCGGCTGGAAAATCGTGGAAAAAAACCAGGAAAAAATTTCGCAACTGGTCATGGACATGCTTTCCTTCAGCAAGGAACGTGAGCCGGACCTGGAAATGGGTGATCTCAACCAGACACTCTCCGACGTGGTCGAGTTGATGCTGCACCGCGCCCAGGAACGCGAGATTGAAATTCACTGGCAACCCAATCCGCAACTTCCTCACTGCCTGTTTGATGCAGAGGGCATTCATCGGGCAACCCTAAATGTTCTCTCCAACGCAATCGATGCCCTGGAGCAGGCCGAAGGATCCGAGGCAGGCGAGGTCAAAATCGAGACCTTGCTGAACAGCGAAAAAAACCGGGTCGAGATCTGGATCGCCGATAACGGTGAGGGAATCGAAGCGGAAAACCTGGATCGGATCTTCGGTGTTTTTGAGTCAGGCAAGGGGCAACGGGGCACGGGGCTGGGTCTGCCGGTCAGCCGAAAGATCATGAACGAGCATGAAGGTGACATCTACGTCGAGAGCGAGATAGGCGAGGGAAGCCGTTTCTGCCTGTTTTTTCCCATCCAGGCGGGAACCATCGACCACCCAACCCGCGAAACGGGTCTCACCGATCACGCGGGAAAAGACAACACCTCGAGTCATTAATGGGGACTTTCGCTTACGAGCTGCAGGGCAGGCAAGTGCATTTTTTAACCGGTTGCCCGCCGCTCCTGGGGCCCGTTGGCCCGAGACGTTTTGAACCCAACCCTTCATATCAATATCCACACTGGAACCGACGAGACTGCCAATGCTTCCCGGACTGAAACTGTTTGACCTTTCCTCAATGAACGCCATTGTCACCGGGGGCTCCAAGGGACTGGGCCAGGCCATGGCGGCCGGATTGGCCTCCGCGGGATCCAACCTGGTACTTGTCAGCCGAAACCAGGAAGAAGTGGAGGAAACCGCCCGGCAGATTTCTGCCGATTTCGGGGTGCGAGCCATCGGCATCCAGGGCGATGTGACCCGGGCAGGAGACTGCGCTGCGATCGTCGAGCGAACCCTCTCGGAGTTTGGCAGCATCGAAATCCTCATCAACAATGCCGGCATCAATATACGGGGCTCCATCGAGGAGCTGACCCTCGAGGAATTCCAGCAGGTTCAACGAGTCAATGTTGATGGAATCTGGCTGATGTCGCGGGCGGTCGTTACACACATGAAACAAAAAGAGTACGGCCGAATCATCAACATGGCCAGCACACTGGGCGTCGTCGGTCTTTCCAACCGAACCCCCTACGCCAGCAGCAAGGGAGCCGTCGTTCAGATGACCCGTGCTTTGGGTTTGGAACTGGCACGCGACGGTATTTGCGTGAATGCGATCTGCCCGGGTCCCTTTTTGACTCCCATGAATATCCCGATCGCAGAAGACGAACAAACCAGGAAATTCATCGTCGGTGCAGTGGCCCTCGAACGCTGGGGCAACCTGGAGGAAATCCAGGGAGCCGCGATTTTCCTTTCCAGTCCGGCAGC
>JAYZFP010000105.1:0-23374 GCA_036336715.1 Planctomycetota bacterium | reverse complement strand
TCCAGCAGGTAACGCGAAATGGCATCGGCCACCGAACGGGGGACCTGGGTCCCAGCCGGTCCATCGAAGTAAGCAGCCGGCAGACCATTGACGGTTCGCTGAAAAGCAGGGAATTGCTTTCGCAGCCCTGCCACCTTTTCTTCTGTAAGATGCATTCCTGCTCTCCGGTTGAATTCCACCTGGCTTCAAAATCGCCCCCGCTCACCAGGGGCATAGGCCCGGACACCTCTAACGCTGGTCGATAAATCGTTTCCCTTTCCCCTCGAACCGGGGTAATGACCCGATCGGTACCGAATCGACCCGGACCTTGAGTCCGATCCTCACATTCAGAGCTTTTTCAATCCGTTCCGGCTGCTCCAGGCGATCTTCGATTTCGATTTCCAGCCTGTCCATGGCCCCCTCTTTTTTCGCGGTCATGCGATATTCGATCACTTCAGGGTAGCTGCGGAGGATCTGCTCAATGGACGTCGGAAAAACATTCACTCCACGGATGACCATCATGTCATCCGTCCGGCCCAGCACCCCTCCATCAAGGTACACGAATTTGCAATCACTGTCAGAATTCCATGAGGGGCGGACGAGGTCTCCAGTACGATAGCGGATGACGGGGCTGCCACTACGACCGAGTGTCGTCAGCACCAACTCCGACAATTCCCCTTCTTCGGCCGGTTTCCCCGTTTCCACTGAAAGAAACTCCGCGACGAATTCACTCTCAATGATGTGCAGTCCACTGTTGGATTCGTTGGCAAACCCCCAGGGCCCCACTTCGCTGGCGCCACTATGGTCAAAAAGCCTGGCGTCCCAGCTGGATTCAATCTGCTCCCTGATTTCGGGGATCGAGCCGCCTGGCTCACCTGCTACGAACAGGGTCCTGACCGGAAGTTCGGCCACATTGATCTGGTTTTCCCTCGCCACTTCCGCCATGTGCAGTGCATAGCTCGGCGTGCAAAAGACGGTCGATGCACGCGTCGATCGCATCAGGTCGATCCGGGCCAGGGTACTCAATCCTCCACCAGGCACCACCAACGCCTTGCGATGGATCAAGGCATCAAATGCAGACCAGAATCCGATGAAGGGGCCAAAGGAAAATGCCAACAAAACGGTATCTCCGGCCTCGATTTCCGCCGCATCCAGTACGTATTGCCAGGTTTCCACCCACCATTTCCAGTCGTTCACTGTATCCAGAACCACCATCGGCCTTCCGCGGGTGCCCGAGGTACGGTGGAAGCGGACATAGTCTTCTACAGGAAAAGTCAGGTTGGCAGCAAAGTCCTGGTGGGAACCGGAGTCGACCAGCTCATCCTTGAAGGTGAAAGGAAGTTCCGAAAGTTCATCCAGTGAATTCAGCTGCTTCCGGGTCTCTGACAGTTTTTCAGAATAAAAGTGGTTGTGCGGCAGGATATCGGCCAGCAGCCGATTCAATTTTTCCAGTTGCAGCCCGACAAGCTCGTCGCCATCCAGTCGCTTGATTCGGTCACGCTCAGCACGGTCCATGAATACTTCCGTTGATGTTGCCCGCAGCTTTTTCAACCGAAAACTGTCGTCCGGATGAATTCGGTATGCGGATCTCCTTTGTGGTGCTTCATTGTAACGTCTATTTGTCCACGGTATCCGGGACGTCTGAATCCGGGACGTCATCCTCGCTGCTATCTTCTGCGGCGTAATCCCTGCCCAATCCAACAGCCGCAAAGATGAACACCGCTCCCAGGCTCATCAGAATCGCAGATAACAGGTAAGGCGCATTGGTCTGCCAAGTCAGTATCGGAATCCCGATTGCGGAACCGACGATTCGGGCAAGTGAGTTCACACTCTGCCCCACGCCGAGAATGACTCCCTGCTTTCTGGGGTCGGCACGACGGGAAAGCAACGAGTTCAGTGAGGGCTGCAAACAGGAGAAACCGGTGACAATCACCACCAATGCCACATACAGCAGGGTGACCGAAGTTCGGCCGATTGCCAGGACCACAATCAGAAATCCGACGACCTCCAGCACAGCCCCCGAAGTAGCCATGATGGTCTCCGAAACCCGCTTGGACAGGGGGCGCACCAGGCCCCCCTGGATAACAGCCAGGGTGAACCCGATAAACGCATAAGTCAGGCAGACCTGCTTCAGATCAAAATCAAACAACGCCTCGTCTTCGATCAGGATTGAGAGGGTGGTCTCAAATTTGGCAAAAGAAAACACACAAAGAAAAATGGTGGCCAGGACAAACAGGATCGCGCGACTCTGCGCCGCGATCCGGATCGCCTGGAAATCCAGCCACTTTCTTTTTTCCGGGTCCGAATCACGCTGCAAGGATTCAGGCAGGAGAAAGATCGCCGCGAGAAAAGCAAGCAGGGACAGACCGGCAGCAAGAAAGCCTGGCAGTGCACCAGGATCCCTGTCGCCATCCACCACGGCCAGAAAACCGATGATCGGGCCAAACGTAAAGCCCATCCCGAAAGCCATTCCAATCAAAGCCATGCCCCTGGCACGGTTTTCCTTAGTGGTGGTATCGGCAATGTAAGCCTGGGCCGTCGGAATGGTCGCGCCAAAAATCCCGGCTCCCAAACGTGTCCAGAACAGCATCCAGTAACTGCCGAAAATCGTTGCCAACCCAAAAAGGCTGTAGAACAAAACCGAGCCCAGCAGCCCAACCATCAGCACCGGCCTCCTCCCGACCCGGTCCGAAAGAGACCCCCAGACAGGGGCAAAAAAGAACTGCATGATGGAAAAAATCGCCATCAGCATTCCCAACTTCCACCCGCTCGGATCGGCACCAAATTTTTTGGCATAAATCGGCAGGATGGGCAAAACCATGCCAAACCCTAGCAAATCGATAAAAACAGTTGCAAAAATCACTCCCAGCGAACCACGGGACGGAGGGGTCACACTGGATTCCCGGGTTGATTCCGGTTTCGGCGAGTTATCTGTGGGTGAACTGGAAGTCATCAGAAGCGGCATTTGAATTGAATCCCCCAGATTAGCAGACTGGGCCGATTATCGCGACGTGCCGTGGGAAGATCCCAACCGGTTGGCATCGCTGCCGCGGAAATTTATAATCCGCCCTTCGACCCGTTTTTCAATCAAGACACAAAATGAAGATTCACGAATACCAGGGAAAAGAAATCTTTCGCGCAGAAGGTGTCGCAGTTCTGGACGGCATCGTTGCCAGATCGGGCGAAGAAGCCGCCGCTGCCTACGGCGAACTCGGCACACCCGTCTGCGTCGTCAAGTCCCAGATTCATGCGGGAGGGCGTGGAAAGGGGACATTTCAGGAAGACTCCAACCAGCGTGGGGTCCAGGTCTGCAAATCAGCCGACGAGGCGGCGGCAGCCGCAACCGCCATGCTTGGCAACACCCTCGTAACCCTGCAAACCGGTGCTGCAGGCAAGACAGTCAACCAGGTTTATGTTGAGGCGGGATGCAATATCGCGAGGGAACTGTACCTGGGCATTGTCCTGGATCGGGCGGTCAAAAAACCTGTCCTGATGGTTTCTTCGGAGGGCGGCGTGGAAATTGAGGAAGTCGCCGCCAAGACTCCTGAAAAGATTTTCAAGGAGCATTTTGATCCGGCCGAGGGATTACAGAGCTACCAGGTCCGAAAACTGTGCAAACTGCTCGGTATCGAGGGCAAGACGGTTCGGAGTGCCGACCGTTTCATGAAAACCCTCTGTCGTGTCTACTCAAAGTACGACTGCGAAATGGCTGAGATCAACCCGTTGGTCATCACCGCCGAGGGAGAAATGATCGCACTCGACGCCAAAATGAGCTTCGATGAAAACGCTCTCTTTCGTCACAAGGATGTGCAGGAATTCCGGGATCTTTCCGAAGAAGAAGAGTCAGAAGTCAAGGCGGCCGAATTCGGCCTCAGCTACGTCAAGCTGGATGGAGAAATCGGTTGCCTCGTCAATGGTGCCGGGCTGGCAATGAGCACGATGGACATCATCAAACTGCACGGGGGAGAGCCTGCCAATTTCCTCGACGTGGGCGGTGGGGCCAATGCCGACCAAGTTACCGAGGCATTCCGAATCATCCTGGCTGATCCCAACGTCAAGGCAGTACTGGTGAACATTTTTGGTGGCATCATGCGTTGCACAACGATTGCGGAAGCCCTGATCACTGCCTACAAGAACATCGGATTCAACGTGCCACTGGTCGTGCGGTTGGAAGGAACCGAAGTAGAAGAGGGCAAAAAGATCCTTGCGGAAAGTGATGTCGACATCCTGACAGCCGATGGACTGACCGACGCAGCCAAGAAAGTGGTTGCTTCGATCGCTTGACACGACTCCCGGTCACCTTTTTCCTCGGTGATCTGGAAAACCGGGTTATCGAGGCCCCGGAACAAATGAAACACCTGATTTGAAAACGCGGCAACTTGATCCAGAAAATCCACGCCGCCCCGACGAACCACAACCACAAGAATACCCAATGAGCATCCTAGTCAACAAAGATACGAAGGTCATCTGCCAGGGAATTACGGGCAGCTCCGGAGGCTTCCACACCCGGAACTGCATCGAGTACGGAACCAGCATTGTCGCCGGTGTCACACCCGGAAAGGGTGGACAGACGGCCGAGGGTGTTCCTGTTTTCGACACCTGCATGGAAGCCGTTGAACAGACGGGTGCTGATGCCACCATGATTTTTGTTCCACCGCCTTTTGCTGCTGACTCGATCCTCGAGGCCATCGACGCTGGCATCAAGGTGATTTGCGCCATTACCGAGGGTATCCCCGTCCTTGACATGGTTCCCGTTTACGAACGGGTCAAGGCCAGCGATTCCGTACTGATTGGGCCGAACTGCCCGGGCATCATTACCTCTGAAGAATGCAAAATCGGGATTATGCCAGGCTACATTCACAAGAAGGGCAAGGTGGGTGTCATGAGTCGCAGCGGCACCCTGACCTACGAAGCGGTTTGGCAGACCACAACAGCCGGACTGGGGCAAACGACCTGTGTAGGACTCGGTGGTGACCCGATTGTCGGTTCCTCTTTTATCGATATCCTGCAGATGTTTGAGGACGATGGCGATACAGAAGCCATCATCATGATTGGCGAGATTGGAGGCACCGCAGAAGAAGAAGCGGCTGCCTATGTCAAGGAACATGTCACCAAGCCGGTTGCCGCATTTATTGCCGGGCAAACCGCCCCTCCGGGAAAACGGATGGGGCATGCGGGAGCCATCATTTCCGGCGGCAAGGGTACCGCGGAAGAAAAAGTTGCAGCATTGCGTGATGCCAACATTGAAGTGGCCGAAAGCCCCTCCACCATGGGTGAGGCTGTCCTGCGTGCCATCGCCAATCACTCCTAGTTCCTGTTGATCGTCTGAAGCGAAAGCGCCTCAGCCAGCTTTCCATGAATGCGGGCCCGTGGGTTTATAGGTCCGTACCCTCGGCGACCGCAATCAGGATTCAATCTGCCAGCCGAAAGGGAGACTGTGCCAGAAAACCCGGGAAATGGGTTCGTTGCAACTGCAGGTTAGCCCTGGCCAACCTGCACCCGCTCAAATCGGGCAGGGGCGCCCGCTTTCGGTAACTCAGGTAAAAGAATTCCCAAACTTTGCCTTCAGACCCTGGTCCATCGTTTTCCGAACCGCTTGCAGCAGGCCCGAGCGGGTGACCGGTTTGTGCAGTGTTGTAAAAAATGCGTCCGTTTCCTCCGACTCCGCTTCACAAGGTTGTTCTCCAGGGTCGTGACCGGAACAACCGATGGCCACCAGTTGATCGTCGATGGCCTTCATTTCACGAAGGGCCTCGCGACCATTCATCACCGGCATCATCATGTCCAGGAGCACGCCGTCGATTTCCAGGTGACGGTCGCGGTAAAGCTCCACTGCGGCCAGACCGTTTTCAGCTTCCAGAACCCGGTAGCCCGCCTTGCCCAGCATTCGGACCATTATCTGGCGAATCTGCGGTTCATCATCTACTACCAACAGAGTCTCTTTGCCCCCTGGAAATCGCTCCTCCTGCTGTTCCACGCCCTGGCTCGAACCGGACGGGTCTTTCCGGACCTCCCTGGCACGGGGAAGAAAGATGCGAAAAGTCGTTCCCTGGCCGACGCGGCTTTGGACGGTCACCCCGCCACCATGCTCTTCGACAGTGCCAAATACCATGGACAGCCCCATTCCCGTCCCCTTCCCAACGTCCTTGGTCGTGTAAAAGGGCTCGAAAATTCTGTCCAGTTGGTCTTCCGGAATTCCGCTGCCGGTATCGGTCACCGAAATGACAGTGTAAGGTCCGGACCTCAGATCGATGGGAACCGGGTAACGCGCCTCGGCATCCTGAACCTCAAGTGATTCAGTAACCAGCGAAAGGTGCCCGCCCTCCGGCATGGCATCACGGGCATTGACGCAGAGATTCAGTACTGCCTGTGAAATCAGATCACCGTTTGCCATCACTTCGCCTGCGTCAACAGCCAGTTCGGTCCTGATATCGATTTGTTTCCCCAACAGTGGCCGCACCATCTGAAGCGTTGCCGTAACGATCTCGTTGGTTGAAAAAACCATTTTCTGGGCGGGTTGCCGGCGACTGAAGCTCAACAGGTGCTGGGTAATTCCGGTAGCACGGTTGGCGGCCTCCACCACGCCCATGAGATTTTCAAAAGTCGGATCTTCCTCGGGCGTGTCCTCGAGTGCAATCGTTGTCAAACCATGAATTACCTGCAGCAGGTTGTTGAATTCATGGGCCACTCCTCCAGCCAGCGAACCGATCGCCTCCAGCTTTTGCTTGTGCCTCAACTCACGATCTTTTTCCCGGAGAAGCCGGGTCTGCTTTTCAACCTGGGTATTTAACTGTTCGGTATTTAAACGGGCACGCCGTGCCAGACTCCATTTCTGGGTCAGTGCCAATGCTAGTTGACTGACCTCAACATTGTCGAAAGGTTTTTTCAAAATCAGCAACTGGTCGGTTTGGCCCAGGCGGCCACAGATATCCACCCAGGAATGGTCAGAATAAGCGGAGCAGATAACCACTTGCAGATCCGGGTCAACTTCCCAGAGTTTTTCAATGGTTTCCAAACCATCCCATCCTGGTGGCATTCTCATATCAACAAATGCCACGGCGTACGGCCGCCCCAGAGCGACGGCAGTCTTTGCTTTTTCGTAACCATCCACCCCCTGGTGGGCAAAATCCAGTTCAAAGCCGGGTCTTTGGGGTTCCTCGGTCGATTCCCCAAAAAACATGGCTTCGGCTTCCCTCAAAGAATCCTCTCGGTCATCATTGAGAAGGATTTTCCTGAAGTCACTGTGGATAGCCGGATTGTCATCAACCAGGAGTATTCTCTTGTTTTCAAAATCTTCACTGGAAAGCATGAATACCTTGCCGATTCAGAATAAGGTCGACGTCTGACAAACGGATCAGCTCGTGCACGCCCGGTGCTGGACCTGGGGTACCAATCCTGTGCAAGAATAGATTTCCTGCCATTTGGAGGCCGGTTGATTTTCCGTCGATTTCATCGTTATCCAGCAATGCCCGCGTTCCCGGAGATGAAAGAAATTCCACGGCAAACCCGCAAGACAGGAAATGAATCTGTAGCCGGAGCCCCGCTATTCTGATGCAGCGGTGAAAACAACTTCGATTCGCTCAGGGTCAGCTGGGAAACCAGGCGGCCCCCCCGGGGAGGGCGGTGGATCCGAGGCGTCCCGCATGCCAGGATCCGCAAAGTGGCGGCCCCCATACCAGGAGACTCAAAAACCCCTGTTCCAGATCCAACTCCCAACGGGACCTGCGGGTCATCTCCCTCCCAGGCCGGAGTTACCTCCTGTGGTTTTTCATCCAATGAGCCCCGCTTGTTGACGAGACGGGTGTTTTTTCATTTCCCCAAACCTGCTTGCCCCTTTCGCACATACCAGGCGTGCCGGCAGCAACCGAGGTCGCTGTCAAAAGAATTGGCCATGGAAGCTTGTCCGCCCGGTCGCGGCTCATCAGCTGAAACACGGGGCCGGATGACCTCCCCGGGGATGAGACACCCCAGCGGACCGGGGTGGAAAAAGCTTTTTCAAAAAACGGGACCTCCGGTAATGGGTCGAAAGTCGGCCCGGCCCAACCCCGAGACCGGTCCCTGCGGCAACTCGCGGCCCCGGGCATGGAGGTTTCCCCTGAATTCCATGCTCCTTCAGGCGCAGTTTTTTCTGATCCGGTGTTTCTCCGGATCTCAACTGTCCGGGGAGCAGCGACGCTCCGCCTTTTTTCCGTGCAGACGTTCGCTAAAATGACCGCATGGATAAAGACGACGCGAACAACTTTGATTC
The DNA here is from genome assembly GCA_036336715.1 of Planctomycetota bacterium. Lineage (GTDB taxonomy): Bacteria > Planctomycetota > Planctomycetia > Pirellulales > Pirellulaceae > JABAAE01. The sequence goes on along the minus strand of JAYZFP010000105.1, from coordinate 15,147 downwards.
GGCACGGATCCTTGTGGTCGACAATGAAACGCCCCTGGCCCAGGTTATGGTCGAGAGCCTCGAAAGGATCGGGCTGAATGTCGACATGGCAACCTCGGGCCCCGAGGGAGCTGAAAAAATCCGGCAGGGCTCTTACGACGTGGTCGTTTCCGATCTTGTCATGAACGACCTCGATGGCATGGGAATCCTGAAAACCGCGCGCGAGAGCTCCCCCGAATCGGAAGTCATCCTGGTAACCGGTCATGCCAGCATCCCCAAGGCGGTCGAAGCGATGCAGGAAGGGGCCTTTAATTTCCTTGAAAAGCCGATCACTCCCAAGAAGTTGCAGGCAATCGTCGGTAAGGCGATCGAGAGCTCCGGACTGCGAAAACAGAACCTCGAACTCAACCGTCGCCTTGACGAAAAATTCGGATTCGAAAACCTGATTTACGCCAGTCAGAGCATGCAGGCGGTGGTGGATCGACTGAAACGCATCGCCCCCACAGATGCCGGCGTTCTGATTACCGGGGAAACCGGTGCAGGCAAGGATGTAGTGGCCCAGGCCATTCACCAGAACAGTCCCCGAAAAAACAGGCCCTTTGTTGCCATCAACACGGCCGCCGTGTCACAACAGCTGGTAGAAAGCGAGCTTTTTGGCCACGTAAAGGGTGCCTTTACCGACGCGATCGCAGACCGTGAAGGAAAATTCGAGTACGCCAATGGTGGCACGCTTTTTCTCGACGAGATAGGCGATATGCCAATGCCTACCCAGATCAAGCTGCTACGGGTCCTTGAGGAAAGACAGATCACGCGAGTTGGCGACAACAAATCCAAACCGGTCAATGTCAGGGTCATTGCTGCGACCAACAAGAACCTGGAGCAGGAAATTGAAAAAGGAAATTTCCGATCGGATCTCTACTTTCGTCTCAAAATCGTTTCCGTCCATCTCGACCCACTCTCCCGGCGCAAGGACGACATCGTGCCACTGGCAGACCTGTTCCGAAAACAGGCAGCCAGCAAACACGGCAAAAAAATCAGGAATTTTTCTCCTGAATTGACGAAATGGATGTTCAATTACCAATGGAAAGGGAACGTTCGACAACTCCGCAATGTGGTGGAAAGCCTTGTCGTCCTCGACATTGATGGCGTACTGGATCTCGATGATCTTTCACCCGACCTGCTTGAAGAACAGCCAATCGAATCGATTGCCTCCAGCCCGGCACCCACCAACGGCCTCAATCCGCTTGTCGGAAAATCATGGAAAGAGATAGAAACCTATATTATCCGCGAGACCCTCAAGCTGGTGAATCACAATCGAAAGGACACCGCAAAGATCCTCGGCATGAGCGAAAGGAGCCTGTACCGGAAGATCGATGCCATGAAGGAACAGGACGAGCTGGATGAAGTGGAGACTGCCCGGGGAGAATTCCCCACGGGCGACGAGGCCCCCCAGGATCCCCAACAGGAAAATTGATCATGGAAAGTGAAGCCCGCCAGGATCCAAGTCAGGGTCGTACGGACCCGGCAAGTCACCGGCCGAGTGATAAAGAGCCAATCAGTGACGTTGGACAACGGACCGGTCAACGCCGGAAAATCATGAAGCTTCCCACGGGGGTGGTCAACAAGATTGCGGCCGGGGAAGTCATTGAGCGCCCCTCCAGTGTCGTCAAGGAATTGATGGAAAACTCCATCGACGCCGGGGCCACACGGATCGACATCCTGATTGAAAAGGGCGGTGTTGACCTGATTCGGATTTCCGACAACGGTTGTGGAATTCCCCGCGACCAGCTTGAATTGGCCGTTGAGAGTCACGCGACCAGCAAGATTCGCGATGCAGATGACCTGTTCGATGTTGGCACCATGGGATTTCGGGGCGAGGCCCTAGCATCCATTTCCGAAGTCAGCCAGTTCCTTCTTCGCAGTTATGCACGCGAGGGTGAATCGGGATATGAATTGACGGTCAACGGTGGTCACACTGGCGAAATCGTCCCCTGCGGTTGCCCTCTTGGTACCGTGATTGAAGTGGGAAACCTTTTCTTTAACACACCTGTCCGACGGAAATTTCTCAAGACCACCCAGACCGAAGTCGGCCACGTCAGCGAAGCCTTCACAAGAATCGCCCTGGCATTTCCATCCATCCATTTCAGCCTGAAGCACAACCAGCGCACCCTGCACGACCTCCCACCCACCAGCGATTTCACGGACCGGATCCTCGCATTTTTCGGTCCCGAGGTGCACGGTGCGCTGATCCCGGTGGAAAGCGAGCACGATGGTATCCGGATCTCCGGTTTTGCGGTCGACCCGTCACAAAGCCGAAGCCATACCCGGATGCAGTACCTGTTCCTGAACGGTCGACACATTCGCGACAAGTCCCTGCAACACGCGTTAAGAGAAGCCTACCGTGGACTGCTTCTGCACGGACGATACCCAATCAGCTTTCTTCATCTGGAAATGCCGGCAGATCAGATCGACGTCAATGTCCATCCGGCAAAACTGGAGGTCCGATTCCAGGAGGGTGGACGGATTTACAGCCATTTGCTGGGTACCCTGAGAAACCGTTTCCTGTCAACGGATTTGAATTCACGGGTCGACCATCCCGCTCCAAACGTCGCGACGCCGGAATTCAAAAAATTCCCAGGGCAGACGCTGCCGGCTGCGGGAACCGGGAGAGCCACCTGGGGAGCTCCTGCTGCCGAGGGAGACCCCGGTGGTGTGGTTCGGCAACAGGGATCACTGGAATTTCCGCTGCAGCGGCCCGGAATCTGGGAGGTCTCCGAGAACAGGACCCCAGGCTCACTGAGTGGCAGGGCTTCTGCAACACCGATTCCTGACGAAGTTCAACAGAACCGGGAAAATGCGACCGGTTTCCCCCCAGCTGCGGAAACAGGACAGCCTGCCCAGGCGAGTACTGGATTTTCCAGCCCCCTGGACGGCATTGACCAGGATTCCCCCGTCGTCGATTCCCTCGTCGTCGATTCCCCCGTCGTCATCGACCGTTTCAACCGATCCGGTGCCATCCAGATCCACAACCGGTACCTGGTTGCCGAAAGTGCCGATGGTGTGGAGATCATCGACCAGCACGCCCTGCATGAAAGAATCCTTTATGAGCAGCTGCGGGAAAAAGTCCTGGCCGGAAAACTGGAAACCCAGCGGATGCTGGTTCCCGAGCCGGTTCAACTCTCCCCTTCAGAAGCCGCCGCTGCACTGGAGGCCCGGGAAGAGTTCAAAAAAATTGGGATCGAGATCGAAGATTTCGGAGGAGACACCATTCTGATCACGGGTTACCCCGCAATGATCGCCAACCACAGTCCGGCCGAAATGCTGAGACAAATGATTGAAGAATACATGGCCGGTTCAAAACCGGAACGGAGGGATACCATCGACGAATTGATGCACATGATGTCCTGCAAGGCTGCCGTCAAGGCAGGTGACAAATTGACGCCCGAGGAGATAACGGTCCTGCTGGAAAATCGGGATTTGTGCCAGGATTCCCACCATTGTCCTCACGGCCGGCCAACGGCCCTTGTATTTTCCAGAGACGAACTGGACCGACGGTTCAAAAGGATTTGACCTCCCGGTTTGCCGTAAGGGCTTCCCCAAGCGTCCCTTTTTTGACAAAAAGCTCCGCGGATACATTTTGTTGACGGAAATTTACCGGATCGCGGAACTTTTTTGTTCGATAACCTATACTCCACTGAAGAGTTGTGAAATCCGGTCTCCCGGTACCCTCGTGGCACGCGTTTTCCATGAATTCCGCAAATCCGGAACCAGGCTGGCGTGCACAGCGGGCCGTGCGGCTGCGAATCCTGCAGATCCGGACACTTTCCCGCAAAGGGCAAGTGAATATGATGACAACTGGAGTCAGTTGAGCGGGCGGGATTTCACGACTCAGCCAATGCCGAAACCGGGAATTAATTCAATTTCATGATTTGTGTATCCATCGGACGCGGACGCCATAAAATGCTGCAGGCCGAGCATGGCCATGCCGCTCGTATTGGTGCGGACCTGGTTGAACTGCGAATCGATTACGTCTTGCGGACGGTAAACCTCTCGCGTCTGGTTGAAGAACGACCAACACCGGTCGTCATTACCTGTCGTCGCCCCAAGGATGGCGGAAAATGGCGAGGCTCGGAGGCGGACCGGATCATCCTACTGAGAACCGCCGTTGCCACCGGGGTGGACTATGTAGATATCGAAGAGGATGTCGCTGACCAGATTCCGCGGTACGGAAAGACCAAACGGATCATCAGTTATCACAATCTCAAGGAAACTCCTGAAAACATCGAAGAAATCCATGCCTCGATGCTCGCAAAGGATCCGGACATCATCAAGATTGCGACCTTTGCTAACTCGCCAAAAGACAATCTCCGTGTTCTCCGCCTGATCCGAAACAGCCCGGTTCCCACCGTCGCTTTCTGCATGGGGGAATTCGGTGCCATTTCCAGAATTATCTGCCGCAAATTCGGATCTCCGTTTACCTTTGCAGCGCTCAGTTCCGAACGAGCCGTTGCCCCCGGACAATTCACCTTCAAGGAAATGAAGGAGATGTTCCGCTGCAATAAAATCAATGCGGACACGGAGTTCCTGGGGGTGATTGCCGATCCGGTCGGACACAGCCTCAGTCCCGCAATGCACAATGAGCTGCTGGAAAAGGACAAAATCAACAAGGTGTACCTGCCGATCCGGGTTCCTCGTGAACACCTGGATGAATTCATGGAATGTGCGGGGGAACTTGGAATCACCGGGTTGAGTGTGACCATCCCCCACAAGGAATCCATTCTTCGATTTGTCAACGGACTGGACGAAGACGTGGCCGGGATCCGGGCAGCCAACACCCTGGTGCTCCGGGACAAAGCGGTTCGGGCTTACAACACCGACTGCAGAGCGGCCATGCTGAGCCTCGCTCACCAGGAAGGAAAATTCGATGACGCCCAGCCCTTTGCCGGACGCACAGCACTGATCCTTGGCAGTGGTGGCGTTGCCAAGGCGATGGCCTACGGTTTGAAGCGGGGAGGTGCCGAGGTCCAGATCGCCGGGAGAAACACCAAGGCCACCGAAAAGATGTGTCTCGACATGAAATGCAAACCAATCGACTGGTCGGCACGACACGACACCGAGGTCGATTTCGTCATCAACTGTACGCCGGCGGGAATGCACCCCGACCTGAACAGCACCCCGTTCGATACGGACAAACTGTCCTCCAGGATTCTTGTCTTTGACACTGTCTACAACCCGCAGCAGACGCTGTTGCTCAAGGGTGCCAAGGAACAGAAATGCCGGACCATCACGGGTGCGGACATGTTTGTCCGGCAGGCGGCCATGCAATACAAGCTTTTTACCGGACAGGATCCAAACGTTTCCGAGATGAAGCGAATTTTTCTCGAGGCAATCAACCCGGCCAAGTTCAACCGGACACGAAAAAAAGACACTGCCCCATCTGATTCGCAACCTCAATCAAGCAGTGTGGATGCGGCATCGAAATGATCATTTCCCTGATCGGCTATCGAGGAACCGGCAAAACAACAGTCGGCCGGTTGATGGCAGAGCAACTCGCGATCCCGTTCCTGGATTCGGACCAGCAGATCGTCGAAAGAGCCGGTCGGTCCATCGCGGAAATCTTTGAATCCGAAGGTGAGTCCACTTTCCGCGACCTGGAATCAGAAGTCTGCAGCGAGATGATGCAAAGACATTCTGCGGTTCTGTCGTGGGGTGGCGGGGTCATCCTCAGGGAAAACAACAGGCAGGCAATATCCGGTTCCAACATCACCTTCTGGCTGCAGGCTACGGAGGGAACCATTTTCCATCGCATTCATGGTGATTCACGATCGAAAGAAAACCGGCCCGCTCTGACTGAACTGGATCCTCTGCAGGAGATTCGCACCAACCTGGAACACCGCCGGGCGTTTTACGATGAGTGTTGCGATCATGTCATTGCCACCGATTCGCTGTCGCCGGCCCAGGTAGCGGCCTCCCTTTTGAAATGGAGCAACCGGCAATCCTGAATCCGTGATCCGGTCGTACCATTTTCTCACCATGTTTTTTCCACTTCGCCGATCCCTCTGCATCGGTTTCCCGGTGGCTCTTCTCCCACTGCCGCAAGGAATGTCCCGTTATTGCCAGCAGTTACCCTGATTGGGGAAAAAGACCGTCGCCGAGATTGAAAACGGGCTTCAATTGATCCCCCCGTGGTTCAAGGATCGCCACCAACCGACCCTGTGAATCGGTGGCTGCAATTTGGGTAGCTTGCCGGAACGCAGCTGGCCATTCGATGAATCTTCCCGTGCAGATCCTGTCCCGTTCTTCGAGGCTCAACGCCAACTTCGGCATGAAGTCGACTACCAGAAGAGGGTCTGTCAAACCGGCAACAAGCGTCTCGAAATCCAGCGATTCAAAAGACAGGGCTTCCTCAAGGTGGTGCGTACCAATGCAAGTGCGAACCAGGTCGGTCATCACCGCATCGGAATCAAGACGTTTTGCGATATCCCGTCCCAGGGACCGGATGTAGGTACCACTGCCACACTCAATTCTCATTTTCAGTTCCGGGTAGCGGTAAGATTCAACCTGCAGATCATGAATGACGATCTGGCGGGGCTCCAAATTGACTTCGATCCCCCGCCGAGCCAGTTTGTAAGCTCTTTGGCCAGCAATTGAAATCGCGGAATACGCCGGAGGGACCTGGAGAATGGTACCGAGGAATTTGGGTAAAACTTCCTGCAGATCGGCCAATTGCGGCCGGGAAGGAGCCGCAAGGGGTTGAAGCTCGGTTTCCAGGTCTGCGGATTCACTGGTGCAATCAACCCGGAAGGTCGCCTGGTAGGTCTTGGGCCGTCGCTGGATGTACTGGATCAACCGGGTAGCTTTTCCTACTGCCAGAATCAGGACGCCCGAAGCCATGGGATCCAGCGTCCCCGCATGTCCCACCTTGATTTTTTGGCCGGTTGCCTGGCGAAACTGTCTTACCACCCTCGTGACCACGTCCCGGGACGTCACACCTGCCGGCTTATCGATGTTGAGAATTCCAAACACTTGTTTCCCACCAACCCTGCTTCTGCCGTCCAGCATCAGATAGATGCCCGGGAACCTGGACTAACCGCGGTCCGGATCAAGCCGCGTTTCACCAGGGTATTTCCATCTGTGAAACGATATCCCGTGCAGTCCTGTCGATCACGGACTGTTGAGCCGTGGAAATGGACTGTCCACCCTCGGGCACGAAACTGTCAGCCTGGGAAATCTGGATCTGTCGACTTTTCATCAATGGGCGGCCGTATCGGTCCGTCCAGCCCACATTCACGATCAGACTGACCTGAATATCACGGGCCTCATCCGAGCGGGATTCGATCAGAACCCGCTTTTGGTCGGTAAGGATTTTTCCCTGCAGGATGGAATCTGCGGTTTGCAGACGGGCCACCTTGTAGGGTGACCGTGTCTCAATTTCGCGGATCACCGCCTCGGTCAGTCGCTCCCCCAGAAACTGGCGAAAAGAATCAGATTCAAAAACGGGAACGCAAACCGTGCAGATATCTTTGCGAAACAGGGCCTGGTTACCAATTTGGTAAGTGGCACAGCCTAGGCACGCGGTCGTAGTCAGTAACAGGATTGCAATTCGGATCTTCACCATGTCACCTACCGAATCTGGTCTTTCAATGTCTCCCCAAGCAGGGGCTCGGTGGCTTTGGGTTCAGGAAAAAGGTTCGCCACCCACTGGGGAGGATCATTGGACCTCGGTGGCTTGTCAGAAATTTTGGCCAACCGTTCCCCCGCCTCATCAGCTACCGGTGTATTCCTGAACTCACCCTGGACCTCACGGTAATGCAACCCGGCAGCCTGGTAAGCTCCTCTGGCTTCGTAATAGGAGGCCAACGCCATCTCCCGCTCTGCCTTCATTTTCCTGATTCGAGCGTTTTCCCGCGTCAACAGCTCACTCTGTTCTTCCGCCTCACGGGGAAACTGGATGACCATGGCTCGTAGGAGCTTGTCGGCCGTCGCCAAGTGGGTGCCATCGTAATGGGGTCCCTGGTAAGCCTGTAGCCGGGCTTTCATCTCAAACAGGTGCGCGTGGAACTGGTGTTCGCTGTTGGGGAAATTCACCCTCAGATCCTCGTAGGTATCCGCAGCATCCATGTAACGCTGTCGATCGAAATAGGCATTCGCAAGGGCCAGTGTCGCATCGTCGGCCAGTTTGCCGGTCGGGTCATCCAGTCGAATCCGGTCGAGAATCCGAATCGCATTGCCGGCTGTATCACGCAGAGGCCGTTTTTCATTTTTCAGGTTAAGAACTACCGGGTTCTGCGGTGCGGAGCGGGACGCCTGCATCCAGTATTCAGCAATCGTGAACCGACGCGCCTGCAGCACATCCATGTAGCGTGTTCCCGGGTAATCCTTGGCCAGACGCTCAAAATAGTCGTTTGACTTTTTCAGGTGGTCCGCAAAGAAATAGCATTCGCCCGCCTTGAACAGGGAGTCCTGCTCCAACGTCGAGTTGATCCAGCGATCCGCAGCGCTGGCATATTTCTTTCCTGCCTGCAGGAAAACAGCCACGTGATCGCCGGACTGGGACTTCCGCTGGGCCACCGCTTGCTGGTAAAGCTGGTCCGCCTCGACAATCATCTGCCGGGCAGCAGCCTCATTCTGATTCTGTCCCGGCTTTTGTTGGCTGCGATTTTTCCGAAAGACCGTATCCAGCAGGTATTCCGGGTCATCTTTCTCAATTTCATCAAGTGCCGAAGTCCGCTGGGTTCCGGAAGAGACCATCCGGTTGAACAGGTCACTGGTCCCCTGCCCTGCTGATCGAAACAGACCGCAACCGGAGAAACACACCAACCCGGCCAGGCCAAATACCAGTAAACATCTATTCATTTCGGGACTTCCTTGTCCAACTCTTTCAATTCAAACCTTGCCCAGGATCGGCAGAAACCGGTGCAATCGCATTTTCTTTCCCAGCAGGTGGGTCAGGTAACTGTTGATCAGGGGACGGATTTCCTTTTCGTATTCCCGGTATTCCAGTGCATTACGCCATGCATCCGATTTGGGATCGGAAAAATCGTTGATCACGGACAATACTTCATGCCGCAGACTGACCAGCCTTCGGTGTCCCGCACGACAGGTGGGGCAGAGGACGCCACCGGCTATCAGGCCAAAAGCAACCCTCCCGGTGGAAGAAATGCCCTGGCCGCAACCCACGCATTGCCGCAGCGATGGCAGGTGGCCGGTTTCCCGCAATACGGTCAGTTCGTAACGCAATACTACGGGCTCGTACAAAACCTCTCCATCCTCCAGGAGCCTCAGGCTTTCCAGCGTGACGTCGTAAAGTTCCGGATGAGGATCCATCTCATCTGTCAGGTTTTGAAGCAACTCGGCAAAGTAATAGCCGGCATAGAGACGGTGCAAGTCCACCTCCGACGCCCGCAAACGGTTCACCAGCTTTGCTTCGGTCAACAAATCGAGTGCATCATTCGATTTGTGGAGGAACACTATGCGACACGTTGCCAGCAAGTCAAGAGCAGACTCAAAGGGGCCTTTTTTCCGGCGGGCTCCCTTCGCTAGCGTTGACAGCTTGCCAAATTCCCTAGAAAAAAACGTGACAATGCTGCTGGTTTCGCTGAAGTCCACACTTCGGATGACGATCGCATCGGTTTTTTCAGCGGACATGGGATCCTGACTTCATGGGAACACCGGCAGACGTCCTGGCTGCCGAGCGGGCAAATCAGTTTTCTTCGGTCATTTCAACAAGGAAACTCTCAATTTTTCGGCTGCTGGCCCGGTGAACTTCCACCCTGACATTCCCCTCCACCAGAAGCTCGCCTGGTCGGGGAATTCGGCCCAACCTGGAAAGAACCAGGCCCGCCAGTGTGTCAAAATCATCGGTATCAGGCAAATCGATTTGCAGGTGTTCGTTCAGGTCATCGATTCGGATCGAGGCAACCACTTCGGCACGTCCATCCGCCAGTCGCACGATCTCAGGTGACTCCTCGGAATCGGTTTCATCAGTAATTTCACCGACGATTTCCTCCAACACATCCTCAATCGTCACAACTCCCACCACCGATTCGTATTCGTCAACCACGATGGAAAGGTGACTGTGCGACTCGCGGAATTTCTGCAAAAGGTCATCACTCTGAATCGAAATGGGAACAAACTGGGGCGGTCGAAGAAAACTCCGGATCTCCGCGTTCTTCTCGGAAGACTCTTCCAGCAGAATCGGCAACAGGTCCTTGACGAACAGGATCCCGATGATGTTTTCCACTTCATTTTCATAAATCGGGATCCGGGTATGACCAAAGTCAATCGCCCGGCGGATCAGCTCCCGGGAATCGAGATGGATGTCGAGGGCATTCATGCGGGACCGTGGCGTCATGATTTCACCCACGTCAATGTCGTCCAGGTTGATAACACCCTCGATCATTTCCCGGGCGGGCGACTCCAAAAGCCCGTCTCTTTCGCCCGCTGTCACGATCGAACGAATTTCCTCTTCCAGGGCTTCCTCTTCTGCCTCCTCATCATCTTCCTCCTTGCCCGCCATCCGGTGAGCCACAAACTGGATCATGGAAAATCCAATCAGCATCGGCATGGCCAGCCAGCTGACCAGTCTCCACAGTTGCCACGTATGGAACAGAAACGGGGCCGATGCCAGCTTGACCACCGCCCAGGGTATCCAGCTGTTGATCAGGAGATGAAAAACGGTCAGCAGGAAGAACCAGCTTGCCAATTCCAGCGACCGGGGCAGCCTGACATGGGCAGCCGCAAACGTCGAGGTCGTTCCCTCGCTTTCGGGAACCGAAAAAAACCAGAGCGTGCCGGCGACCACGAAACAGACCGTTCCAAACCACTGCAGAGTTTCTGCCGCGAGTGCGAATTTCTCGTGATGATCCAGTACCTCGTCGAACATCTCCGGCCGGTTCCGGCGTCGACAGTAGCTTTCCAGTTCATGCCGGGAAAACTCGTGCAGAACCCTTGCTGCAATGGCCGTGGGAAGCACCACCAGGAAAGAAAAAAACGAAATCCAGAACAAAGCCGTAATCATCAATGAAATTGCAGCCGGTGATTCCTACAGGCTGACACCCATTTTCTCCATGAAATGTTTTTCCTTTTCCCTCATCACCATTCGGGTTTGCTCGTTCTTGTCATCATATCCCACCAGGTGCAGCAAGCCGTGAATCACATACAGCAGCAGTTCATCAGCCCCCTTCAGACCATTCTCAGCCGCGTCCCGCTCAGCGGTATCAACACTGACGATGATTTCGCCAACCAGCAAACCTTTTTCCCGGCTGAGGGGGAAACTGAGAACATCCGTCGGATAGTCGTGATCGAGGTAAGCTACATTCAGCTGGTGCATCTCACGATCATCGACCAGGGCAATGCTGATATCCGCCTCTGGGAAGGGGCTTTCGGTGAGGACCTTCCTGACGGCAACCTCCAGTCGCTGGGCATCTACCGAGATTCGCGATTGGCGATCTGTTATTTCCACTGAATAGGCGTCAATCATTCCCGTTCTGCTCAGGGTACTTGATTCGGCTGTGGTAAACACTGATCAGGGACTTGGTCAAGCTTCGCTTGATGCTGTCGAGTTCCTCCAGGGTCAAAGGACATTCGGCGAACTGTCCATCATCCAGTTTCTTCGCTGTGATTTCATTGACCAGGCCCTCGATGCGGGCCGGAGCCGGTTCAGTCAGTGTTCGACAGGCACTTTCCACTGCGTCGGCCAACATCATCACACAGGCCTCCCGGGTCTGCGGTCGGGGTCCCGGGTAGCGGAAGGTGGCTTCGTCGACCTCCTCGTCGAGGCCCTTTTCCCGAGCTTCCTTGACCGCCTGTTCGTAAAAGTACTCCACAAGCGTCGTTCCGTGATGCTGCTCAATCAGGTCAATCATGCTTGTCGGCAGTTTGTGTTTACGGGCCAACTCCACACCGTCCTTGACATGGGCGATGATCACCAGGGAGCTCATTGCCGGGACGAGGCCGTCATGCCTGTTTTCTCCCTGGGTCTGGTTTTCAACAAAATACTCGGGCTTGAGCATCTTTCCCACGTCGTGGAAATAGGCGGCCACCCTGCACAAAAGTCCGTTGGCACCGATCGCATCGGCCGCTGTTTCCGCAATCGATGCAACGTTAATACTGTGATTGTAGGTGCCCGGCGCGCGTTGAATCAGCTTGTTCAGCAGTTCGTGAGAGGGGTCACTCCATTCGAGCAGGGTCAGGTCGGTTTGAACGTCAAATATCTTTTCAATGAAAGGCAGGATCACTGTAATCAGCAATGCACTCAGAAACGCACAGAATCCGTACCAGGAGGCAAGCAGAAACTGATTGGAGATCACCGCGGACCATGTGGAAGCCTGGCCGCTGACAATCCCGGAACCGACGGAGGTGGCAAAGGTGATCAATGCCATCAGCATTCCAACATAAAACAGTTTGGTGCGGCTCGAAATTTCAGTGCATAGAAAACTTCCGGTAGTTACGGCCGAAACGAAAATCACGAAATCATTCAAATCCATTCCCAGGGAATAGACGGTCACCAGCGACGCCGAGGCACCGAGAATCCAGGCAATTTCGTGGCGATAGGCGATGGAAATGACCATCGAAAAAACGGTCAGGGGAACCAGTTCCACCCGCCAGCGATCCTCAAAGTTGCAAGCCAGAACCACCGCAAGGACGAAGGCCGCAGTGACCATGGAAAAACGACCGATTTCCCGGATGATCTTCGGTTCACGCAAGTACATGTAAGCACCGCAGAGAAGAAACACTGCCGTGTACAATCCGAAATCCGCAAAGGCCACCATTGTCTTGCGGGAACCGGTCAACTGCTTTACGAAAGCCGCCTGTTCAGCAAGAAGAATATCAATATCGGATTCGATCAACGGTTGACCGGCACGAATACCACGGCCCTTGTCAATTTTTGAGCTCTCGTAAGTCAGGCTGTCACCGACGTCATATTTCTTTTTTTCGACAGGCACCTCGTTACGGACGCGCTTTCGGCGAGCCTTTGTATTTTCGACGTCCAGCTTGAGCGTTTCGCTGAAGTTGGAAAAAATCCAGTAACCGATCCGTTCAACCAGCAGGTCGACATTTTCAAATCCTCCCTGCTCATTGAATTCCCTTTTCAGGGATTCCTGGAGAGGTTTTTCCAGTTGCAGAATTCGCACATCGGAAACCTGTACCTCCGTCATGCTGTCCAGGTCATCCCCCTGGTAGACCGAAATCGATTCACTTCGCCCCTGGAAGACCTCATGTTGCAGCTTTTGCAGCAGCCCCCGATTAACGATCGGCTTCAAGGCCCCGGTTACCGCGTTTTTTGTTTTCAGCAACTGGGCATCGCTGGAAAGCAGCTCGTTTTTGAAGGTATCGAATACCGGGCGGATGTCCTCCTCGAGTGCTTCCTCGGGAAAAAAATCCCGCCACTTGGCCGGTGAATAATCGGAACTCAATATCGAGAACAGCTCCTCGATCACACTGTCCTGGACGAGCAGCACCCGGGCGGGGTCATTGCGATAGATACAACGCATCCGACTCTCGGCAGTGGCCTGCTTCTCGGCTGTCAGGGCTTCGTTCTCGTATTCGAACGCCACCCGGGCCACGATTTCGCGATCTGGAACGTCCCGGGTCCGGTACGCGAAAGGTGGATTCCAGCCTCCCGTTCCCAGCCAGATTCCCACCATGCCAAGCAGGCAGACCAATCCGCGGCTCCAGATTTCTCCTCGCCTGCAAAAGGCCAGCATTCCCTTGATTCGACTCTTGGGAAGTGCAAAGGTGAATCGATTGCTTTTCGGTGCGCTACCGTTTGCGACCATTTCAGAATCGGATGAATTCAGACACGGGGAATGAAGAAGCCGCTGGAAAAATGGGCCTGCTTACCAATGTACCAGCAAATGGACTTGGGAGCTTCCGGACGGCTACAGCATGAAGCCTAATTCGCGGTTTATTTCTGGTCGTAGGCACGCACGATATCCTGGACCAATCGGTGTCGGACAATGTCTTTTTTACCGAGTGTTACGATTTTAATGCCCAAGATCCCCTGAAGGCGATCGATCGCGTCAATCAAACCGCTTTTCTGATCGCGGGGCAGATCGATCTGGGTCGTATCCCCGGAAACCACGATTTTCGAGTTGGTCCCCATTCGTGTGAGGAACATTTTCATCTGGGCGACGCTTGTGTTCTGCGCTTCGTCCAGGATGATAAATGCATCGTTGAGGGTTCGCCCCCGCATGTAGGCCAGCGGAGCCACTTCGATCACATCCCGGGACATCAGTTGCTGCAACTGGTCGTAGTCGATCATCTCCTGGATGGCATCAAGCAGGGGGCGCAGGTAGGGATTGATCTTCGCGTAAAGATCGCCCGGCAGGTAGCCAAGACTCTCTCCCGCCTCGACGGCCGGTCGAACCAGAACAATTTTTTTCATTTGTCTGGTTTTCAGTGCTTCCACCGCCATCGCACTTGCCAGGTAGGTCTTACCGGTACCGGCTGGCCCCATCGCAAACACGACATCGTGATCGCGGATCGCATCAGCATAGACCTGCTGACCGGGTGTGCGGGGACGAACCTCCTTACCGGACTTTACGATATCAATCGCCGAAACAATGCAGTTGCCTGAACCGACATCTCCACCGCCGCCACGAAACATGGTGACACCGCCGTTTTGTTCAGCCTCCGCCCGCAATTGTTCCAAAGTCCGGGTGGCGGCGATGACTTGGTCGGAATCTCCCGACACACGAATCTCCCCGTCACGGTACAGGATATCAACCTGGTGACGTTCGCGCAGCTCCTTCAGGTTCCGGTCGTTGAGCCCGAAAACCTGCGTCGCCAACGGCGCCGAAACGCCCGCTATTCGTGAAGTAAACATCTGGCTCCAATTTTACGTATTTGACGCCTGAATTCCATCGGCCCCTTTTCGACACGACACCAGGTAGCCACCGAATTCCCCGTCCTGCCGGGAGCCGAAAGGCCCTTTTTACCGGGGCTGCTTTGGAACCGCCCGATTCTTTTTTCGTTTTCCCCCACGCGAATTGTTTTTCTTTTTGGGATAGGGAATTCCATTGATGTAGTTCAAACGGTCATCAACGTCGCCTCCACGAACGCGTGGATCAAAATCACTCCTCTGGACCGGATACTTTTGGCCAAAAAAATCCTTGAACCAGACAATCGAATTCAGGGCCTCCACCGCCAGCACGGCATCCTCGG
>JAYZFP010000104.1:0-28266 GCA_036336715.1 Planctomycetota bacterium | reverse complement strand
CATTGGAATTTCGATCGAGTGGGGTTGCCTTGTCGAAAGTATCATTCGGCTCGGCTTCCAGGATTTCCTTTTGATTGCCAACCACAAACCTCCTCGGATTGCTCAGACCATATTCACACTGGGCCCGCACTTCGTAGGTTCCCGGAGGGACGTTCGGAGCGATCGTGACCACGAACGCATTTCGCAACCTTACCGGCTGGGGAAAGAACCGGCTGGTTTCGCGCATTTTGGCCAGCGCCTGGATGCCCGGGTGGGAAAAGATCAACTGGTCAGCGAATTCCAGTTCCGACTGCTCGGTAATGGCAACCTCTACTGAGGTTCCCACCTGACCACCGGCGGGAAAAATGGAAAGCAGCTGGGGCGTGGGTGGTTGCTGTTGGGCGTTCAGGGCCCCCGCACAAAGCAAAAGGACTGCCACAAACGTTTTGGTTCTGAAGAAATTCATGATAATGCGGATGCCTGAACATGAAAAAAGCCGACAACCGCCGGCTTCTGTTTTGGATTGACGTCACCTGGTTAAGCCAGCTCGAGGCCAGCCATTGGAGACCCAGTTCCACTTCCCGGCTGCTAGATAACCTGCTCGACCGGTTTTCGCTGATCCAACAGGTAACGGGGACGCCCCTGTGGATCGATAATCTGTGTCGTTTTGGGATCGATTCCCATATTGTGGTACAGGGTCGACAGCACTTCCTGGACATGCACGGCATCGTCCGCATCCGAGGCAATCCGGTCGGAGGCTCCCACCACCTGCCCGTACTTCAATCCACCTCCCGCAACAAAAGCTGCGGCCACGCGAGGCCAGTGATCCCGACCGGCATTCCCGTTGATCCTAGGTGTCCTGCCAAATTCTCCCCAAACGGCTATGGTCACCTGGTCCAGCATGCCCCGCTCATCAAAATCACGAATCATGGCAGAGAGTCCCCGGTCGAGGGCCGGCAACTGCGTGCTGAGGGTCTTGAAGTTCTGGCCATGTGTGTCCCAACCGCCCCATCCTATGGAAACGCAGCGGACACCCGCTTCGACCAGCCGGCGGGCACGCAGGAATCGCTCGTTGTCCCTCAATCGCCCCTGACGGTTGCCGACATACCGTTCCAAAACCGATTTATCCTCTTTTTTCAGGTCGAGGGCATCGGCCATCTTGCCACTGAGAACCACCTCGACCGCCTGCCGGGAAAACGAGTCGGCAGCTTCGAGCTGGCCACTGGCATCGATATCCCGCCGCAGGTCGTCCACTGTTTCCAGCAGGTTGGCACGACGGGTCATACGCTTGGCATCAATCCGGTTCAGCTGCAACATCTTTTGCGCGTCGTTGGGACTGAAGGGCTTGTATTTCGGACCGAGGTAACCCGCAGTGGTGGACACTCCATCGGTGACAAACGGAGCCACTCCCCCGTTGAATCCCTTGAGCCTGGCAACCACCGATCCAATCGCGGGAGGGCCACCGATTGCGCTGAACTCCTTTTGGCTGTAACCGGTCTGGGTGGTACTCGAACTGTGTTCGTTGACATTTCCGATCAAACCACGGAAAAGAACATACTTGTCCGCGAGCTTGGCAAGTTCCGGAAAATGCTCGCAGATCTCAACCCCATCGACATTCGTCTTGATCGGATTGAATTCGCCCCGGTACTCCGACGGCGATTCAGGTTTCAGGTCCCACATGTCCTGGTGGGAGGGTCCCCCGCCGAGGTGAATATTGATAATCGAACGGGTCCCCTTCTGTTCACCGGAAGCAGCCTCGAGGCGATAAAGGTCGGCCAGGCTCATGGCGCCAAAACCAAAACCCAGGGCTCCAATCCTCATCGCGTCCCGTCGCGAGACACCATCACAGAAACGGCCATTTTTTGTGCCCAGAAATTCAAGCATTTTAATTCTCCAATGAATAAACCTGGTTGATTTCTCCAGAAAGCGGGGACCGTTACAACCAGGAGATTGCAACCGTCCTCGGTTTCCCAAGTTTTTTTAAGGCAGTTCCACCGTCCGCTCGACGGATGACTGTCCACTTTGATCAGTGATTGAACAGAAACTCCTTGGTGTTGATCATGGTCCACATCACGTCCTGAAAGGCCTGGTAGACGTCCTGGTTGTCCGTTGCCTCCAGGTAACTGAGATAGGCAGTGTATTCTTTGGGCCTGGGATCCCGGGCAAAAGCCATCCAGTGCAATTGCCTGATTTTTTCGCGGTTGTCCAACCCCGGGTCCCGAGCCAACTGGCCCACAAAACTGGCATTCAACTTGGAATGCATGTCATCGGAATTGAGCAGTTGCAGGCATTGTGCCATGGTGATTTCACCGGAACGTTCGCATTCGCAGGCACTTGCGCCCGCCGGACGTCCAAACGTATCGAGGAAGGAATTGTTGGCCATTCCGTGATCGGGAATCCGGGTGGCCGTTGTCCCGACGGGGAGTCCGCGGAAACGGGATTCGGAACCGAGAAAAGCGTCGATCGAATCCAGCATCACCTCCGCCGGAAGCCGGCGGGGATTGAACTTGGAGAAACTCTGTTTGTCACTCCGGTTGTGTTCATTTGGCAGTGCAGAAAGCTGGTAGGTAGAAGAGTTGCAGATCGTTTTGATCAGCTGCCGGGTGTCAAAACCGGACTGCTTGAAACTCGATTCCAATCCCGCCAACAATTCCGGGTTGGAAGGAGGGTTGGTTCCCCGCAGGTCATCTTCAGGCTCGACGATCCCCACACCCATGAAGTGCTTCCAATAGCGATTGACCAGCATTCTGGCAAAGTACGGATTGTCGGGATGCGTCATCCAGTTTGCCAGTTGGATCCGGACATCTCCACGGAACTCTCCCAGGTCTTCGCCGCCCAGACCGGCTGCGGTCACCATCTGGTTGTCCTTGGTGTTGCGGGCCCGGGCGATGCCGGGCTTGGTGTAGACCCGTCGGCCGGTTTTCTGACTCAGGTTGGAAAAGAAAGCCGCAAACCGCCAGTAATCCTCCTGGCTCCACTTTTCATAGGGGTGATGATGGCACTTGGCGCACTGAATTCGCTGACCGAGAAAAACCTGTGCAGTATCCTCGGCACGTTCCTCCATCTTGTTGAATTTCAAATGCCAGTTGACCGCCGGGTTGGTCCGCACATCACCCGACGCCGTAACCAGTTCTGCAACCCATTGATCGTATGGCTTGTTGTCCGCCAGGTTCTGGCGAATCCAGTCATGAAACAGGAAGTTGCCCGCACGCGGTTCATTGTTGCCAACCCGGTTTTTCAGGATGGAGGTCCATTTTTGCGCGAAGTAGTTCGCATAATCATCCGAATCGAGCAAGCGGTCTACCAGCTTTTCCCGTTTTTTCGGGTCCTTGTCCTCAACAAAAGCCTCCGCTTCCTCTCGGGTCGGCAGGCGACCGGCAATATCTAGCGATACACGCCGGATAAATACCGAATCGGTGGAAATCATGGATGGAGGGAGACCAAGCTCCTTCAGATTGGCAAACACATGCCGATCCACCAGGGTTGCTTCGGCGGGAAGCTGGCTGATTTTCTCTCCCAGTGGAATGGTCGCCAGGAAAGCGGCTGCCTTGTCCTGGAACCGAACCATTACCGCCACGGTCCCGGCAAGCCCTTTGACCTCGACCACCCCCTCTTCGGATGCATTGGCCAGTTCGGTGTTGTTGGGTATGTACTGGGCCTGATTGGTCACATCCTTGTGACTGCCGTCCGAATATTTCGCGATGACTTTCAACTGCTGCCGGGCATCCAGGTCGAGCTTGGCCCGTGCCGGCAACACCGTCACTTCGGACAAAACGGGGTCACTTTCCCTGCCGAAAGGCATTCCCTGGGCCACCCACTGTTTCAGCAAACGATATTCGTAGCTCGCTTTTTTGATTCTCGCCCCGCCCCCGTGGGGAACTTCGCCAATCGCCTTCTGCAACAGAAGGCTTTTTTCCGGTGCGGCCGGAAATACCCGCCTGCCCCGAGATTCCTTGACCACGTACTGGTAATCCTCTTTCGGTTCAAACCCCAAAAGAGACAGGGCAAAACCGTTCTGGCCGCCACTTTTGCCATGGCAGCCCCCCGAATTGCAGGCGAATTTTGTAAAGATGGGAACGATGTCATTGCCGAAATTAATGGACGGTGGCTGTGCAAACCGGCTGACCGTCACGCTGGTCGATGCATCTCCCCATTCCGTACGGGCCCGAATTTCAGCGGTTCCATTTCCAAGGGGCGTGACCCGCCCTCCCGCGTCCACCGACAGAATTCCTTTTGGCTGAACCGTGAACTGTGCATTTCGGGTCAGGTCAACAGTTTTTCCATCGGCGCTGTTGCCAAGCATCAGGAGCTGGATCCGTTCGTTGGGCCCCTGGATTTGGCCGGTTGGCTTGTCGGCATCCGCGACCAGTCGAACCGACCTCTCGGATTTTTTCGAGGGTGGGACCACAAACGGCTCGTGGGCCGACAAACTCATTCCGTCAAACAGCGTTGTCAGCAGGAAAAAAACCGGTAGGTTACAAAGAAAACCCGCTCCCTGCCCGGGATTCAAGATGCCAGAAAACCGAAATCCGAATCGATTCTTTTTCAAACGCCTCATGGAAACCCTCATTCCGTTTTTGGCGAAACACGCAGGTGGGAAAACGTGTAAGTCCATTGCTCATGGAATTGCGCAACAATGAATTGCTCAACACTGAATTGCTCAACACTGAATTGCTCAACAATTCGGCGGGGAGAGAGGGCAAATCCCGCATACGTTTCAAATTGTATTCGAAATGCTCCTGTCGATGCAACATTTTGCAGGTTCGACATTTACATCAATTGAAATCCAAAAAAACGGCTCTTCATCGCCAAAAAACGGCACCAACGATTGATTCCTGCAAAAACTGCAGTCTCACCGGAAAGATCTTTCACAGAAAAAAGCCCCTTAAAACAACTTCAAGTGGCTCATTGGGGCACTAATGGAGGGCATCTTTCTCAGTGACCGTGGTGCTACCCACCGTGGCCAGCACCACGGAGACCCCATCCTCATCCGCTCGAAGGAGGACCCTGGAATCCAACAGCTCGTCATCGGGATCACCGAGTCCGAGCCCCTTCAGCGGGTGATCCGAGACCAGGCGAAAGCCATCCACCAGGTCCATTCCCTGCTCACGTATCAACCGGTTGAGCCCGTCAATCAAAGGTCGGTAAGCGCCCGCCTGGTAAATCCTTTGCCCGGCAATCACCAGCCTGTGATCCTCGGTGACCTCCACATCGCCGAGCGACGAATTTTCATACCGTCCTGGCGGCATGCCGGACAGAACAGTCGAATCGCTCACCAGGAAACATCTCTTTGCCCCCTTGGAACGGATCATGGACTGAAGCACGGACCGATCCAGGTGCACACCATCGGCAATCAGTCCAGCCATCAGTCGATCTTCTGCCAATTGTTCCCAGAGGTAGTTTGGATGTCGTGCCAGTTCCTTGTGCATCCCGTTCCCAAGGTGGGTTGAAAGAGTGGCCCCCGCCTCGGCAGCCTGACGAATCTGTTTTGGTGTTGCCGCCGTATGCCCAATCGACACCACGCAGCTTTCCGCTACCTTTTCAATGAAAGGCATCGCCGAATCATATTCGGGTGAAAGTGTCACCATCCGGATCTGTCCACCCGCCCTGGACTGCAACTCCTCGAACAGCACCAGGTCCGGTTCCCGGCAGAAACGCCTGGGGTGCGCTCCCCGAGGTCCGTCCTGCGGCGAGATAAACGGTCCTTCCAGGTGGAACCCCAGGAACATCGTGCGAAACAGGGTGGATTCTTTTGCCAGGCGCTGGAGGTTACCCAAAGCAGCCGAAAAGGACTCCACCGCCTGGGTGGTCAGCGTGGGAAGAAACCGGACCACCCCCATTTGCAGCTGGTTGCGGCAAAAGGTTTCGATGGTCGGCACATCGATTCCCGGATCCGCCATATCGATCCCCCCGTATCCATTGACCTGCAAATCGACCATTCCCCGGCAAAGGAACAGGTTGTTTTCCCGGCAAGGTTCTGTGCTGGATGCCGAAACCTCAACAAGCCCCGGCTCCTGGAAACGGATTTCGAATGCCTGCGAGCGGTCCAAACTGGATGCAATGAATTTCATCTCGGAAATGCCAATCAATCGGAGAGTCCAGGGACCAGCGGGCTGATGACGGTATCGACTCGAATTTGTTAAGCTGAAAACCTGAGAGCTTTTTTAAGGGAACGGGTGACTCACCACCACCCTGCCACCACGGGATCGGAACGCCCCGACACATGACGAGCGAAAAAATTCATTTTGTCACGGGCCGACTGGCGGAAAAAGCGGTTCGAGACGAAGTCTCCCGCCTCGAAGCGGAATTCGGATTCCAGGGGACAGTGCAGGCCCTGCCCATTTCGGTTGCCGCTTTGATGACCGCCAAATGGATCGCCAGGCACCTTTCCCTGCCGGAGGGAACCTCCCGGGTCATTGTCCCGGGTTTTTGCGACCAGGTGGGCGTCCTGCAGGAAGCTTTCGGAGTCCCCTTTGAGATCGGACCGAAGGATGTACGTCGACTGCGTGAACATTTTGGAGGTACCGGCGGACAACCGGAAAATTACGGCGAATACGACATTGAAATCATTGCCGAAATCAACCACGCTCCCCGTTTCCAACGGGAACAGATCTGTAAGCAGGCAAGGGAACTGGGAGAAGCCGGGGCGGATGTGATCGATATCGGATGCCTGCCGGGCCAAACCTGGCCGGGTGTGGCCGACGCCGTGAAAGCGGTGCGGGACCTCGGTCTGCGGGTTTCCATCGATAGCCTGAATCCTGCGGAAATCAGTGAGGCTGCCCGGGCAGGGGCAGAACTGGTCCTGTCGGTCAACCAAACGAATTTGCAAAATGCGCCCGACTGGGGAATCGAGGTGGTTGTCATTCCCGATGAGTTTGAGACTCTGGCCGGACTGGATGAATCAATTGATTTCCTTCAGTCCAAAAACGTTCCCTTCCGGATCGACCCGATCCTCGAGCCGATCGGTTTTGGTTTTGCCCGCAGCCTGGGGCGCTATTTTGAGGTTCGAAAAAAATACCCCAATCAGCAAATGATGATGGGAATCGGCAACCTGACAGAACTGACCGATTGCGATTCAGCCGGGATCAACACGCTGCTAATGGGGATCTGCCAGGAACAGGGTATTCGCAGTGTATTGACCACGCAGGTGATCAACTGGGCACGCTCGAGCGTGAAGGAATGCGATATCGCCCGGAGACTGGTTTTCCATTCCATCAGGAACGGGGTTCCCCCGAAACACCTCGACAATCGACTGGTAGTGCTGCGGGACGAAAAAGTGATCCGGGAAAAAACAGCCTACTTCTCCGAACTGGCCGACCAGATCAAGGATGCCAATTTCCGAATCCAGGCGGATGGCAAAGAAGTCCATGCGATGGCGTCCCATCAGCATTTCCATCACCAGGACCCATTTGAAATCTTTGACCGGATTTCGGATGCGGATTTCAGTAACCTCGATCCTTCCCACTCCTTTTACCTGGGATTCGAGATGTGCAAGGCCCTGATCGCCAACCAACTTGGCAAAGAGTATCATCAGGACCAGGCTTTGAATTGGGGTCATCTGACGGTCAGTGAAAAAGATCGGCACCGATTGCGGCGGCGAAAAAGGGGATGATGAAAACGACAGAAGACACTGGATCGGCGGTGGTTGCAGAGCTCCCCTCCGACCTCGACCCTTTTTCCGCCCTTGGCAGCCTTTCGGACCTCCCTTTCCCGGTCCTACTGGACAGCTCCCTGCGGCACCCTGAACTGGGCGGGGTATCCTACCTGGTGGCGGATCCGTTTTCCTGGTCACTGATCGACCGGGCAGAACCGGCTCACCTCCGGCAGGTGGACGAAGTCCTCAGGCGGCATGAATTGCCATCCCTCCCCCACCTCCCACCTTTCCAGGGGGGCATCATCAATCTCTGCTCCTACGACCTGAAAACCTGTTTCGAATCCATTCCGGATTCGATCAACGAATTTGCGGTCCCCCAGTTGTTCTGGGGAGCCTATGACGTTGTTTTCATTTTCGATCACCTCGAGGGACGGAACTGGCTGGTTTCCCAGGGGCTCCCGGAGACCGAACCGGTCGCCAGAAGGGAGCGGGCGGAAAACAGGCTGGCCTGGTTCCAGTCACGGATCAAGGATCCCCGGCCAGGCACACCCGCGGCGAACAGTCAAAAGCTGGATGCAGCAAAAATTTCCGCCCTTCACCCCTCCGGTATAGCCAACTCCATCTTCAGCAATTTTTCACGTTCGCAGTACATACAGGCAGTGCAAAAGTGCATTGATTACATCGAGGCAGGGGACATTTTCCAGGTCAACCTCGCCCAGCGTCTCCTTTCCAGGCAACAGGAGGACGCCCTCTCGATTTACGACCGCCTGCGGAGGAAAAACCAGGCGACCTTTGCTGCCTTCCTCGATCTTGGCAAGCACCAGATCCTCAGTTCTTCACCCGAACGCCTGCTTTCTGTGGATGGTGACTGGACCGTCGAGACCCGGCCCATCAAGGGAACCCGGCAACGTTCCTGTTACCCCGAAGCCAATCTTTTTTCTGCCGAAGGCCTGATTACCAGCGAAAAGGACCGGGCGGAAAACGTCATGATCGTCGACCTTTTACGGAATGACCTGTCGAAAATCTGTCTTGATGAGTCCATCCAGGTCTCCAAGCTCTGTGGCATTGAACCCTACGAGTATGTGCAACACCTCGTCTCGGTGATCCGGGGGCAGCTTCCCGGCCGGCCCCGTTTCGAATCCCTCTTCAAGGCACTGTTTCCCGGCGGCTCGATCACCGGGGCCCCCAAGGTCCGGGCCATGGAAATCATTGCCGAAATCGAAAAGGTGGCTCGCGGGGCCTATTGCGGCAGCCTCGGCTATTTTGGTTTCAACGGCACGGTCGACCAGAACATCCTGATCCGTACAATGACTCTCGGCCAGGGCTGGGTTCAGATCCCGGTCGGTGGTGGAATTGTTTCCCAATCGGATCCGGTTTCGGAATACGAGGAAACCGTCCACAAGGCACATGGAATGCTGCGGGCAATTGTCTGAGCTCTCCGAATGGCAGAAGACCGGGACCCCGGGGAGGGAGCCCCCGGTACCAGCGCTCATGAAAACACAAAAGCCTGGAAAAACCGGACTGACAACCGAATCCGCTGACAGGAACGTGACGAAGTGAGAGCAATCGAACCAGGCAAAACGTTTGCCCAATCCTTACGAACTGGCAGACCAGCATCATGATCCTGCTGATTGACAATTTCGACAGCTTTGTCGCCAATGTAGCGAGGTATTTCCGCCGCCTGGGACATCGCACGCTCATTCGGAGAAACGATGAATTGTCAACTGATGAGATCGCGAAACTCGCACCCCAGGCGATTGTGATCTCGCCCGGCCCCTGCCGCCCGGAACAGGCGGGGCAGTCGCTGGAAATCATCCGCGAATTCTCCGGACAGGTTCCGATGCTGGGTGTCTGCCTCGGACACCAGGCAATCGCGGCGGCCTACGGTGCCAACATCATTCGGGCCCGGGAACCTTACCACGGTCGCCAGAGTACCGTTTCCCACGAGGAACATTTCCTTTTTGCCAAGGTGCCCCGAAAATTCGATGCCTGTCGCTACCACTCGCTGGTGGTGGATGAAGCAACCCTCTCGGAGCAGCAGCGGGTGATCGCCCGCACCTCCGACGGAACCATCATGGCCCTGGCGGACGATCGGCGTATGCTGTTTGGACTTCAGTTCCACCCCGAGTCCATCCTGACCCCTTTTGGGTTTCAGATCCTGACCAACTTCATCGACAGGAGTGGACTGGATCAACGACACACCCAAACAAGCGGGATCGAACTCTACAAGTCGGAATCCCTCGATCGCCGGTCCCCGAACGCGACCTCCTGTAGCCCCGGCCCGTTACCCTTTCCATCCGGAATTTCCAGCCCCAGCTGCCTCCAGACGTCCACCCCACAGTCCACCGGTGCTCATTCTTCCAGCAACCGGTCGGCTTCCAGCAACCGGACGGGAACCGCCGGAGCGGCTTCCGAATCAACCAGCCGGGAATTTGCAAATGATTCTTGAAGGGATCGTCACCACCCGCTCGGCCAATGGGGAAATCCACATAGCGCCGATGGGCCCGCGGGTCGAAAAAACCAATTTCGACCGATTCCTCCTCCGGCCCTACCAGACCTCCACGACCTACCAAAACCTGGCGAGGGACCGACAGGGTGTCCTCCATGTCAGTGATGACGTCTCCCTCTTTGTCGATGGCGCCCTGAGGGACTTTGAAACCTTGCCGCCCCACCGGGATTCCGAAACGGTCGACGGTTTTGTCCTGACAGAGGCCTGTCGTTTTTTTGAGTTCCGTGTCCTTTCGATCGATGAATCCAGCGAGAGAACCGAAATGGCCTGCCAGGTGGTTCAGTCGGGTGAACTGCGGCCTTTCTGGGGTTTCAACCGTGCCAGGCATGCGGTTCTGGAGGCAGCGATTCTGGCGACGCGGGTGCACCTGCTGGACCCCGCGGAAATCAGGCGGGAGCTGGAGCGTTTGAAAATCGTGGTCGACAAGACTGCGGGCGGAACCGAACACTTGGCATTTGATAAAATCGTTCGCTACCTCGATGCCAGCTGGCAAGCGGACGAATCCTAGCTGTCCGAAGGTTTCCATTGCCTTCCGGTCTTCTCAGAACCGGTTCCAGACCGATAATTGGGGTTTACTCCCCGGCCTGCGGTCCAGTTTTTCACCTTGGATAATTCTCCCGTCATCACGGTTCACGCTCCCTCCCGAATCCATTTCGGTCTTTTCGGCGGCAACAATCCGTCGGGGAACTCCTATGGCGGAGTGGGTGTGATGGTGGACGATCCTGGAATTCAACTGGAAATCCGTGCTTCCCAAAAAAGGGAACATCACGGCGACCTCTCCAACCGCATCCGGGAGTTCACCGATTCCTGGCTGCGGTTTACCGGCTTTCAGCCCGGGCAGGAATTCGCCATTCGACTCCTGAAGGCGCCTGAAAGTCATGTGGGACTGGGTACCGGTACCCAACTGGGCCTTGCCGTGGCAGCCGGGCTCTACCGTTTTCACCACGGCGAAACGCCCGGTGTGGAAACCCTGGCACGCAGTGTGGGTCGGGGTAAAAGGTCGGCCATTGGAACTCACGGCTTCATGCTCGGCGGCCTGATTGTCGATGGAGGCAAAGAATTTGCCGATCAGATCGCCCGGCTCGATCTGCATCTGCAGTTACCCGAATCCTGGAGGCTGGTCCTGATCCAGTGCCGTAACCAGCCGGGAATCTCGGGGGCCGAAGAAGAAGGAATCTTTCAGCCCGATCTTCCCCGTGGCATCGAACGACGGAAGCTGCTGATCGAGATTGCCCGTCACCAAATCATTCCAGCCGTTCTGGAGGGCGATTTCGATCTGTTCTGCCAATCGGTCCATGAATTCGGCAAATCTTCCGGCGCCTATTTTGCGGATATCCAGGGAGGCCCATTTAACGGAAAACGGATCACCGAAATAATTGAACTGGCCCGCTCCCGTGGAATCCAGGGGATCGGTCAATCATCGTGGGGCCCCACCCTTTATGCGATGGCCCGCACGGAAGAGCACGCGGAGCAGATCCGGCACCAGATGTCGGAGGACCTGTACGAAGACGAAACCATCATCGTTACCCGTCCCAGCCAGGCGGGGGCGAGGATCCAAATCGACGAAAAATCCTGCAAGTCCATTTGAGGGAATG
Source organism: Planctomycetota bacterium (assembly GCA_036336715.1). Lineage (GTDB taxonomy): Bacteria > Planctomycetota > Planctomycetia > Pirellulales > Pirellulaceae > JABAAE01. The sequence continues at coordinate 16,589 of JAYZFP010000104.1, read as the reverse complement.
CAATGGTAAAACTTGGAGTCAATATCGATCACGTTGCCACCTTGCGGCAGGCACGCAATGGCGTGGAACCGGATCCCGTCTGGGCTGCGGGAGAAGCCGAACTGGGAGGAGCCGATGGCATTACCATTCACCTGCGGGAAGACCGCCGACACATCCAGGATCGTGATTTGCGGATTCTCAAGGAAACCGTAACCGTCAAGCTGAATTTGGAAATCGCCTGTCAGCAGGAGGTCTGCGATATCGCCCTCGACGTGCGACCGGACCAGGTTTGCCTGGTCCCCGAAAAAAGGGAAGAGATCACGACCGAAGGTGGCCTCGATGTGGCAGGATCCTTGCCGCGGGTCAGCGAACTCTGCAAACAGTTCGCTGCCGCGGGAATCATCGTCAGCCTTTTCATCGATCCGGACGAACGTCAGGTTGCCGCCGCACAGGAATCCGGAGCACCCGCCATCGAACTGCACACCGGCAAATACGCACATCACTGGCGGGAAAACGACACCGAATTGATCCGCCTCGTCAATGCCTCCCGGCAGGCCAGGGACCTTGGGCTCGTTCTCAACGCCGGGCACGGGCTGAATTATTTCAATGTCGACCCGGTCGCCCGGATCCCCGAAATGGACGAACTCAACATCGGACACAGCATCGTCTCACGTTCCATCTTCCGCGGAATGCGTGAAGCCGTGCGGGAGATGAAGCAACTGATTTCCTGATCGCCTCGCCTGTTCGATCGTGGCCGGGACGCGTAAACTGACACGTCTTCCGTTTTATTCCCATCAGCACCCGTACCTGGAACCAAAATGACTCGAAAAGGATCTGATTTTGCCGGTGTTTCTGTAGCCCTTGTGACCCCCTTCAAGGAAGGTCAGGTGGACTATGACATGCTCAGGGAACATGTCGAATTCCAGATTGCCGCCGGCACGAATTGCCTTTGCCCGGTAGGAACGACCGGAGAATCCCCCACCCTCAGTCATGACGAACACCAAAAGGTGATTTCCGAAACCATCCGCTTTGCCGATGGTCGGATCCGGATTATGGCTGGCACCGGTTCCAACAGTACCGATGAAACGGTCAGTCTCACGACCTGGGCTGAAAAAGAAGGTGCCAATGGAGCACTGGTGGTGGCCCCCTATTACAACAAACCGACCCAGGAAGGCTTCTTTCAGCACTACCGGGCATTGGCCGAATCAACCTCACTGCCTATCTGCGTCTACAACATTCCGGGACGTACCGGAAAAAACATAGAACCGGATACGATCTGCCGACTTGCTGAAATCGAAAACATTACGATGGTCAAGGAAGCAACCGGCTCCATGGACCAGGCTTCCCAGATTCTCAACTCCACCAACCTGACCATACTCAGTGGTGACGACAGCATGACCTTGCCCCTCCTTGCAGTTGGTGGCGAGGGAATCATCTCGGTGGCTGGCAACATCGTTCCGGGTGACCTGCTGGCCCTGGTTGCGGCGTTCCAGGCGGGCGACCTTTCGGCAGCCATGGCAGCTCACCACAAGCTGTTCCCCCTCTGCCGGGACATGCTTGGCCTGGCAACCAACCCGATCCCGGTCAAGGCTGCCATGCAGCTTCTGGGTCGTGACACCGGCGAACTCCGTCTGCCCATGACACCTTTGACGGCCTCCCAGCTGGAAATTCTCAAGCAGACCCTCAGCAGCTACGGGGTCCTCTAGAAACGCCCCGGAAATGGATTGATGAACAACAGAGAATACGACGTCGTCGTCATAGGATCGGGACCGGGTGGCGAGGGTGCAGCGATGCAACTTGCCAAGGGTGGATTCCGAGTTGCAATTGTGGAAAAATTCCGTCGGATCGGTGGCGGCTGCACGCATTGGGGAACCATTCCCAGCAAGGCCCTGAGGAGTTCGATCTTCCAGATGACCGAGGCGCTGCGGAGTCGGCTGCTGCAGAACGCCAATGTCAGTATCGATTTCACAATTTCCGACCTGCAACAGAGCGCCCGGCAGATCATCGATCAACAGGAGTCCATGCGGAAAGGTTTCTACCGTCGGAACAGCATCGATATGCTCCACGGGACGGCCCGGTTTATCAACTCTAAAAAAATCCGGGTGGATGACCAGATGACCCTGTCTGCAAAGCACTTTGTAATTGCGACCGGATCCCGGCCCTATCGACCGGATCATGTCGACTTTTCCCATCCCAGGATTTTTGACAGCGACAAAATCCTCAGCCTAGATTTCCGGCCCAAATCGATCGCCATTTACGGGGCGGGTGTGATTGGCTGCGAATACGCGTCCATGCTCCGCAACCTGGAAATCAAGGTCAACCTGGTCAACCAGCGAAGCCAGCTTCTTGAATTCCTCGATGACGAGATCATCGATGCCCTCGGCTACCACATGCGTGATCGGGGAATCATTCTCAGGCACGACGAGGCCTATCACTCGATCGTTGGGCACGAGGACCATGTCGAATTGAATCTCAAGAGTGGAAAACGAATCAACTCGGATGTGCTTTTGTGGGCCGTCGGCCGGACGGGAAACACTCACGAGCTGAACCTGCCGGAGACCGGTCTCGAGCCCGACAGTCGCGGATACTTGAAAACCGATGAGCACTACAAGACGGCCAACGATGCAATTTATGCCGTCGGTGACGTGGTCGGTTACCCCTCCCTGGCGAGCGCCGCCTATACTCAGGGTCGTGCCGCCGCAAACCATATCCTGGGAAATGTCGACCAGTCCCTGCTAAAAGGCTCGATTCCCACCGGGATTTATACCAGTCCCGAAATCAGTTCGGTTGGAAAAACGGAAAAAGAACTGACCGAGGAAAAAATCCCCTACGAGGTCGGCCACGCCCAGTTCAAGAGCCTGGCCAGGGCCCAGATTCTCGGCCAAACCGCCGGAATGCTAAAAATCCTCTTCCACCGGGAAACCCTGGAAATCCTCGGAATTCACTGCTTTGGCATGAATGCCGCTGAAATCGTGCACATCGGTCAGGCCATCATGGACCAGCCAGGCTGCCAAAACACCCTGATGTACTTCATCAACACGACATTTAACTACCCAACCATGGCCGAAGCCTACCGTGTTGCCGCCCTAAATGGCTACAACCGGGTCAAATAGCCAAAACAATCGGTTTTATCGGAAAACCCTGTTGATCGTTGGCCCAGATTCTGTGAAAAAACGGCTAACTAGACGGCTGTTTCTTAATTAAGATGAGTTTTCACAGGCAAAAATCGGAAAAAATGGCTCCCGATGGTTGCCGAATTCGAGATTTTGGGAACTTATTCCCGGAATCGTCAGTCCAAATGACAGTCCGTCTTAGGGAAACGTCGTAAGGAAACAACGCGACCTGTTAAAAACCGATATCAAAGGTGAAAAAGGGTGAACAATTTCGATCCAATTATCGATGTTCAGGATTCCATCATCCGGTTGGGTGATTCCGTTCAACTGACTTCGATTTCTTCGGTATTTGACCAAGATGGCGATCCGATCGGTACCTACCGGTTTTTCGACCCCAGTGGTGGAGGGTTCTTTACGCTTAACGGCGTGAACCAGGCCGTGGGTTCGTATTTTGATGTGGATGCCGATGAAATCTCTTTCCTCCGTTACCACGCAGGCGCCAGCGTAGGGAGCGAAGTGGTGAGGGCCCTGGTTTACGATGGCGAACGTTGGGGTACGGAAGACCTGGCCACCATGTATTCAGTGACCGCACCGACACGTCGACCGGTGGTCACCGCCGATTCCAACTTTGATGTTGTTGCCTACGAAAAAGTCCCGATGGCCGACTATTTCTCAGCCACCGACCCCGACGGCTACCCGATCATCCGTTACAAGTTCAAGGATGCCCGTGTCACCAGCGGTGGCGGGCAGATGGAACACCGGGGAAGTCGAATCCAGCAGGGCCAGTGGGTCTATGTCAGGGCCGAGCATCTTGACCAGGCGTTTTATTACGGTGCTTTGAACAGCCATAACGAAAACATCCTGGTCCGTGCCTATGACGGAACCAAGTGGAGCCCTGTCGAACGAATCGACGCCGTCACCACCCGCAATGCAAACCGGCCGATTGTTACCAATTCGACTTTCACGATTCGTTCCGAAACAAGCGTGCCGATGATTGACACTTTTGTGGTGCGGGACGAAGACATGAGCACCATGAAAAAGTATCGCTTCCTCGACACAAGAGGTTCACAAAACAGCGGTTACGTGGAGGTCAACGGGGTCCGGAAACCTTCCAACAGATGGTTCACAATAGATGCCGAAGACATTTCCGGCGCCAAATTTGTTGCCAGCCAGGAATCCCAAATCGAAAACGTTCGGGTGCGTGTCTGGGATGGACGCTTCTGGAGCCAGATCCGAACCATCGAATTCAAATCGATCCCGGATCCGACCCTGATCACCGAAGATAATGTCGTCCTAGACGAATTCGAGGCCATCCCGATGACCTCGATCGTTACGGGACAGGCAGACGAGGGACCGAGGATCGTTGATTATGAATTCATTGACATGAACACAAATCCACTTTCCGGTTTCATGGAGCTGGATGGAAACCGGTTGGCAGCCGGCGAGGTTCACAACCTGAGCCAAGGAGAGTTAGAGCGTTTGCAGTTCATTGGCGGAGCCAACCACCGTCGAACCTGGGACGAAGTCAAAGTTCGAGCAAACAGCCGGGCGGGTGTGAACAGTTTTTTCGTCGGCGAATGGAAAAACATCAACATCAAGACCGAGCCCAACGCCGAAACCAGCCTGATTGCCCCCTCTTTTGGTGGTGATTTCCGTAACACGTGGCACGACTGGATCGCACCACAGGCCGATGGCTCGATGCGGCTGACTTTCAGTTTCATGCAGGTCGTCCCCGCCTACTACGGTGACATCAGTCCGGACCCACCCGAAGAGCCGCTTCCGGTTCCCAACCAGAACCAGAGAGACTCCATCCGCACGGCCCTGGCCCGGTTCGGAGAATTGCTGGACATTGATTTTGTCGAGGTCAGCGATAATTTCGAGGATCCATTAACTGGGGCCACCGGCGGAATTATCCGCTTTGGCACCCACTTTGATCCGGAGGCTGACTGGTCGGCATTCGCCTACTTCCCGTCGGACGTGATCCTGGCACCTCATGGTGGTGATATCTGGATCAACAACGCGATTCCCAACAATTTCTTCAGCCCGGGACCCGGTTCTCAGTCGTTCCTGACGATCATGCACGAAATTGGACATGCGATTGGTACCCATCACCCGCATGAACTTCCGCCCGGAAAGACCGTCCTTTCGGCTGACATTGATCACGACGGCATGTCGGTCATGTCCTATGTACCCAATCCCAACGGCACCGTGGCCCGCAACCTGATGCTCTACGACTCCATGTACATGGGCAGCTCGTACGGTTTCAACCCGGACACCCGGCCAGGTGATGACACCTACACATGGAATGCGTCCCGCTTCCAGGACATGGTTTATGACAGCGATGGCATCGACACCATTGATGCATCCAACCAGACATTTGGTGCGGACATCTTCTTGCAGGAGGGCGAGTACAGCTCCATCGGCAGTGCTGACGAAAATGTGGTCATTGCCTATGGCACATCGATTGAAAATGCGATCGGAACCAACAACACCGACACCCTCTGGGGCAACGAACTGGACAATGAACTCCGGGGCCGCGGCGGGGACGATGTCCTCAACGGAGCCGGTGGTGACGACCACATGTTTGGTGGTTCCGGGGACGACCGGTACATTTACGAGGTCGGTGACCAGCATGAGATCTACGACGAGGAACGGAGTACCGGTCGGGACGTGGTTGAAGTCCGCCTCGGAAACCGCTTCGGACTGGACAATTTCTCGGAAGACATTTCCTTCGAACGACTGGGACGCGATCTGCGGATCAACTTCCTCACCGACGGTGACGATTTCCGAAGCGGCTCGGTGACCATCAAAGACCAGATTTGGGGTGGTTCGCGAATTGAAACCCTCCGAATGTTCAATGATGACGGCAGTCAAAACGGTGTGAGTATCGACTTGACCTCCGCATTTGTTCAATCTTCAGGCACGCCGACCTACTTTGAAGCGACCGGGACCCGAGGACAGTATGGCTTCCTGGTGACTCCGGTTGCCTGAGCTTTTCACTGAACACAAAATCGTTTAGCATTCAGCGCCGGCATTTGCCGGCGTTTTTTTTGCTTTCCCCTTTTCCGTTAACCGGTCGTCGAGTTTGACGGTTTCCCCCTGATGAGCACCCACACAAGTCCGTCGGCACCGAATCCACTTCCATCGCCGGACCAGTTGCCGGGCGCGGATGTGGTGATCTTCGATGGCCAGTGCAACTTCTGTTCGGGGCAGGTCCGGCGACTGAAACGCTGGGACGGAAGGGACCGTCTCTGTTACCTGTCGCTGCATGATCCCCAGGTCCAGCAGATTCATCCCGGTTTGTCCCACGAGCAACTGATGGAAGAGATGTTTGTCGTGGAGCGTCAAACCGGGAAAGCACGTGGCGGGGCAGAAGCCGTCCGGTATCTCTCCCGACGCCTGCCCAAAATGTGGTTTCTGGCGCCCCTTTTGCATTTCCCGTTTTCACTCGGCATCTGGAAATGGCTGTACCGCCAAATCGCCAAACGTCGTTACCGGATCAGCGGCCGCAGTGAAGATTCGTGCGAAAGTGACGCCTGCAAGATTCACTACGATTGAACCGTCACGGAGCGGTCCGCCATCGCCCGAACCGCAGCCAGCATCTCTTCGGCAAGTCTTCTCCCGCCCACAAGCCAACGGACTTGGGTTCCTGGCGGATTCCGATAAAATCAGGGACATCCTCAATCCCTTTCGATTCACAAACCTTTCCTGATCATGTTGACCAACGAACTGGTTCTCGGAACCCACAACCAGAAGAAACTGAAAGAACTGAAACAGCTTTTTGAGCCAACCCGGATCCAGGTCTTTTCACTGACCGATTTCCCGGAGCAGATCGAGGTGGAAGAAGACGGGGATTCCTTCAAGGCCAACGCGGAAAAGAAAGCGACGCAACAGGCCAACCACCTCGGCAGGTGGGTGATCGGAGAAGACAGCGGAATCTGCGTCGCTGCCCTGAAGGGAAAGCCGGGCATCTACTCTGCCCGTTTTGCGGGCGAAGACGCGACCGACGATGACAACAACCGGAAGCTGATTTCTGAAATGGAGGGAGTATCGAAACGGGACGCCAACTATGTCTGCCATATCGCCCTTTCCAACCCGGAGGGAGAAATTGTGCTCAACGTGGAGGGGAAATGTTTCGGAAAGATCGGGTTTCAACCGCAGGGAGAAGGCGGTTTCGGCTACGATCCGTACTTTATCGTTCCCGAATATGACATCACCATGGCACAACTGGGCAGCCATGTGAAATCGATCATCAGTCACCGGGCAAGGGCCTTCCGCAAGTTCCTCCATGCCTTTCAGCGCCTCTGACCGATAGCAGCTGACACATCCGGTCGAAAGCATCCTGTCCGGTAGTCAATTTCAAACAGCTGACAACGCTCCTCCAAAGTCCTGGCAAGACCGATATCTGCGAGCCCCGAACCGATTGCCGCTTGCCAGAGACGCTCTCTTAGAATAGTTTGGAACACTTGGCCGCAGGCGGCCATTCCGGAGGATAGGCGAATTGGCTAGCAACCGCACTCGAAATGCGGCGCCCCCTTGGGGTTGCGGGTTCGAGTCCCGTGTCCTCCGCTCTGAAAGGAACCGTTTTATCCCTAAAAAATAAGGGTAAGGCAGTCCTTTGCTGCTAAGACAATTAAAAATTGTCCCCTTATTGTCCCCGTTGATGAGGATGATAATGGTTGAAAAAAAACTTCTTACCAAAAAGGTCCGCGGAAAAAAGGTTTACTGGAGCAAAAAGATCAAGGGGCAGGTCCACTACTTCGGCCCTGATTATGAACAGGCTCTGCAAGCTTATTTCGACAAGAAGTCTCTCATAGAAAATGGCCCCTCGATCGTGACCGGGGACTCTATCTCTCTTGGCGACCTGTTCAATTATTTTCTTACTGACGCCACGGATCGTTACCACCAGGGCTCCCTCAGCCATCGCACCCTCAAAGACTACGAAGAGGTAATGGACCTGATCGCGTCCAAGATGGACACGCGAACGCCCCTCCTGGACCTTCGGACCTTTGACTTTCAAACCATGAGGAACCAACTTGTGGTCGGAAAGAATGGTAAAAAAATTTCACCCCAGTCTCAAAACAGGCGTCTGGGCTATGCCAGGACCATTTTTCGCTTTGCCTCCGTCGATAACCAGTTCGTGGACAGCCCCCTGCCCTGCTCTCGAGCCTTCAAAAAGGTTCCTGCCAAAGAGGTGAGAAAGCACCGCTCTCAAAAGCCTCAACGATTCCTGACAGCCGCTGAGATCCGCCAGATCATCGACGATGCACCGGTCGATTTCAAAGCAATTTACCTACTTGCCATCAACGGTGGCTGGAATAACTCAGACCTGCGAGCATTGATGGTCAGCGACCTGGAGTCCATCGAGGACGGAGTGATTCGTTATTGCCGCGAAAAGACCGGTATCGAGCGTTCCACGCCCCTGTGGCCGGAAACACTGGCTGCGGTCAAAGAGTGGCTTAAAATACGCCCTGTGAGCGTTACGAGGCATGCCTTTGTCGAGTGCTCGCCAATGCCAGATGGGTGCTCTGACGGCAATTCAAGGGTGAGTAAGGTCTTTTTTTGTCCGCAGTGGCTGTTGTTCTGAGCCTTTTTGCAAGTTAAGTTTTCATGTCTGGGTCTCAATATTGTTAAAGAGATTTATTGATTCGTTTCTTGACTTGCCAGCGATTCCCTGATTTCAATTTGACGCTCAAGCGATTTCGACCAAATCCAAAGCGAGGCTGAACCCACGCCGGTAAGGCTTGAATAGAGCCAAGGCAACAACTGGTAACTTTCCTTTTTCGGGTTTATTCCGACCATTACAAAAAGAACCGTTGCCATAAACAGGGCGATCGACATTCCGAAAATGGCCAGGTACCTGGTTTCAATTTTCATTTTGAACTCCGGTTAAACGATTGAACGAAGGGACTGCGATACGAAGCAAAAACCCGTTGCACCCTAAATGAGAATTCGGCGACTGTTTCACGCAAGCAAACCGCAATTTTTCTGGATTTCGCAACGTAATGTCGGCGGTCGAGGACCTGATAATTGCTTGCAATAATTTTCAGTCCTATGTGTCGATAAACGGATGCCGCGATACGGATTGCCAGTCGGGTATTATCCGGGAGAAAAGCATACCCCGTGTAACCGATCTGGTAGTTTTGTTCTGCAAGGTCAAGCAACTTCGCGACTGCGGTGCGAAAGTACTCGTTCGATGGTTTAACCGATGAGGAAAAGCCATGTTTATCTTTCAACCAGGAGACGGGCAGGTAGCACCTGCGGCGGTTCCAATCTTCCGAAACGTCCCTCGCAATGTTGGTCATTTGCATTGCCATTCCCAACCGGTTGGCCTTTTCAAGGGCCCGTTCATTTTTGATGCCGAAAAGGAAGCACATCATTTTGCCGACGACACCCGCGACTCTGTAGCAGTAGGTTTCGAGATCCGCCTGGTTCCTGAGCGGTTTGAAAAAAACATCGGACTTCATGCCAAGCAGCAGGTCGAGGGGTAGGTGGCGTGGGATGGAGTGTTTTAGGATCAGCTGCTTCATCCATTTTGATGTTCGCAGTTTTGGTTCCTGACCGTCAAAGATACGAACGATGTCATTTCTCATGACGTTCAGTCGGTTGGATGCAATCGATGGACTTTCAGCTTCATCGACCGCATTGTCACACCACCGGCACCAGGAGTAGAGTTTGCGAACGTCGGTGCGAATTGATTTGGGCAGTAAACAGGACGCCAGGCTGAACGACTTGCTATGTGTCTTGATGATGTCATCAGCGTCAAGGCGATCCTCAAAAAACTGGCTTTCCTCGGTCGCTGGTAACGTATGCATTTTCGTTGATGAATTCACGCGAAAACTCCGTAGTCATTTGCGATTACATTAGCGGTAGCCTTGGCGGTGTTGATAACTCCTGGTACTCCAGCACCGGGGTGGGTCCCGGCTCCAACGATATACAGACCCGGTATTCCACCATCCTTATTGTGAGGACGAAAATAGGCACTTTGGGTCAACTTTGGCGAAACAGAGAACGCCGAACCGTGGTGGGCGTTGAGTTCGGATTGAAATTCTCTCGGGGTGAAATGTCGCCTCGTAACAATCGATTTCTGAATCCCGGGAATATATTCTTCGAGCGACTGCAGAATGGCATCGCCATACCGTTGTTGTACGGTTTCCCAGTCAATGGGTGCCTGGCCGAGATGGGGCACCGGGCTCAAGACGTAGAATGATTCACATCCATCCGGTGCGAGTGAAGAATCGGTAGCCGTTGGCGCATGCAGGTAAAGACTAAAATCCTTTGGCAGCTGGCTACCGTAAAAAATGTCTTTTAATAATCCTTTGAATCTCGGGCCAAAAAGAATTGTGTGGTGTGCGAGGTTGTGGAACCTGCGATTCGTTCCAAAATACATGACAAAGAGTGACATTGACCATTGCATTTTTCCCAAGCGACGTGAACGTTTCTGGGCGATCGGGTTGTCAGCATAGAGCCTTGAGTAAGTGTGGTGAACATCCGCGTTGGAGACAACAACATCAAAATTTTCGGGTTCATGGCCCTGAGCTTTTACCTGGTGGCAGGGTCCGTTTCCTTTCCTCGCTTGCGATGTGGTCAATTGAATTGACTGGACTGGGCTATCTAGCTTCAAACGGCCACCCAACTCTTCAAAAAGCTTGACCAGGCCGCGCACCAGGGCCCCCGTACCCCCTTCGGGGAAAAACACACCCCATTCTCTTTCAATCCAATGGATAAGCGTATAAATCGAACTCGTTTCCATCGGGTTTCCCCCAACCAACAAGGGGTGGAAGCTGAACGCCTGTCGCAGCCTTTCGTCCTTGATAAAACGAGATACTGTTTTGTATACGCTTCGATCCGCTCTCAGACGCATCAACTGCGGGGTCACCTTGACCATGTCAATAAAACGCAGAAACGGCTCAGCTCCAAGCTCCATATAGCCTTTCTGGAAAACCCGGCGTGTATAGTCTGCAAACCTTTTGTATCCGTCCACGTCAGCGGGGTTAAAAGTGCGAATCTGGTTGATCAGTTCTTTCTCATTTCCCACATAATCAAATTCAAAACCATCTTTCCATTTCAGACGGTAAAACGGAGTAACCGGCAAGAGCTTTACGTAATCCTCTCTTCGTCGACCAGCGAGTTCAAACAGCTCATCAATGCAGTGCGGGGCGGTGATTACCGTCGGCCCTGCGTCAAAAGTAAATCCATCGTCTTCGTAGACATAGGCCCTTCCGCCAGGTTTGTCTCTCATTTCAAAGCAAGTCGTTTCGAATCCCATGGACTGTAACCGAATCGCCACGGCCAAGCCTCCGAAACCACTTCCAATCACCGCTGCTTTTTGCCGTTTTGATTCGAAATTTCCAGAAGCTGCTTTTGGCGTTTGGGGAAAGGCGGCGTCACTGTGCTCGGGAACGAGTTGGATGCTAGACATACTGCAACTCCAGGTTTGTAAGAATTTTCTCTAGCCTGATGGCATCGGCAGTCTCTAGTTGTGGCAGGCGAGAAACCGAAGCGTCTACGGTTTGAATGATTTCTCCCACGGCTAAGTCTTCAATTCGGTCAAAAAGTTCCACGGCAACATGTTGCACATCCAGTCTCTGGTTCACCGCGAGATTGACAATTTCGTTTACTTGTTTCGTAGAATAATGGTTTGCCAGCCAACCCCAGGGCCAGGTTACTCTTTTATTCTCAAGGTCGTCCGACAGACTTGTTCCCCGTGCCGCCTTTTTCAATTCAATCAGATCGTTTTGCATCTGAAGCGCGATGCCCAGGTTCATTCCGAATGTTGAAAGCTCGTGGCATGACGCATCGTCTGCGTTTGCCGCAATACCGCCCAACCAGGTCGCCAAGCCGGTCAAGGACCCGGTCTTGAGTTGGCTGATGGCTTTAGCCGTCGACCAGAAATCGGCCGGGTGGATTGAATCGAATCGAGCAGTCAAATCCAGTGCTTGACCCTCATGGCATCGCTTGACGACATTCAATGAGTGCCGGAACACTCGAACGGCTACCTTGGGATCAACGTTCAGTTCGGCCAGGAGCCTGAAAGCCGCAAAGTACATCCAGTTTCCCGTGTTAATGGCCAGAGGAATTCCAAACTTGATATGGAGCGCTTCCTGATCTCGACGATGAAGCGAATTGTCCTGAATATCGTCAATTATCAGCGATCCTGCGTGAAGTAATTCCACAAACATGACGAACTGAGATGGCGTTTTTCCCGTTCCGCCACCAGCGGCGTAGGCAACATCAATCAAGTCTGCGCGGATGCCCTTGCCGGGACAAGAAAGAAATTCTTCGATAGGATCACTGATGGCCGAGCTCCACAAATCCTTGGTTACCAGTTCGCACAAGTCAGGATCGGACATTAAGCCGTCATCGATGACGTCTAGGTTGCTTTGATAAAACATTGAGATCTCCCAAAAGATTTCAAGAAGCGGAATGGCGTGAGTCCGGAAGGTGGAACGCCGGCAAAAAAGGCCAAACCATCCATCAGGTTAAACTTGTGTGCATAAAATCGCTGGATTTGTTGTGGCGACAAATTTTCGTAAAATCGTCTGAAAATGTTCTGCCGTGCAGAGGGTTTTATGAGGCAAAACAACATGCGATTCAGCCATCGGGTAAACGCAAAACGAAACCGGTTGATGCGTTTGAATTTTGAAATAATTCCCAACGCCTCGGTTGCGGAATTAGCGGCAATCTCGTCAGCCAGAAAAGCCGCAATTGGCAGGGAATAACCCGTTGCCGCATGGAACAGGTTGCCTCGATATCCAAGCGACAATGGACTGGACTTCGTGGCCTTTCCGAATGGCATTGGCAAACAGCCGGTTTCCTCACGAACGATGTCGTGCGAGGCCACCCCGTTTTGCTTCAGATACCTATTGACTGTCGCGAGGCAGTCATCCCGTTTCAAGTCAGGTGAATTCGAAAATCGCGTGTCCTCAACCAGGATACGCCGGGATGAAAATGGGAGTGTGTAAATAAAGTGAAAGCCGTCAGTCTGGTCGACTCGACTGTCCATCAGGATGGGCTTTTCAATCCAGTCTGATTTGAGCTCAATCTCGAAGCCGAAAAATTTTTGAAACCCACATTTACCAATTGAGAAAGCGTCCGACTTGACTCCTCGACAGTCAAGCGCCACGCCGCAATGAAACACGGCACCCGATTTCAGCCATACGATGTCCTTCTGAATCCTGTCAACTTCGTCTTGGATTATCTGGAAATTTCCATTTGAGTTGGCAGCGATCTCTGTAACGCGTGAAGCCAGCGATGAGGACCGGATCGAGCCATAGCCGATCGGCGATTCTCTTTCAAATTCACCCAACCGAACCAGATAGCTTGGCCAGCTAAAATCGACGAGCTGCGAAAACCAGGCGTGGGCTCGCTCTGGGACATCGGATTCATGGAATGACCAGGTATGGTTCCCACACAACCTGTCAGACTTTTCTATCAGCACTACGTTTGTTCGCGGTGAATAATGTTGTATGGCAAGTGCCAATAGACATCCCTGAAGGCCACCGCCACAAATAACAAATTCCAGGTTCAAATCTCTTGAGACTGACATCAACAAGGCTCCCGATGACGTCCAGATAACGAAAGCTCTTCGAAGGAATCGCGATCGAGGGCATTGGCAAGCATGTGCAGCAGAAGGTGGGGAACGGCAATAGAACTGAGACCAATAAAAATTGTTCGCACCAACGCTGAAGGCACTGCTTCGGTCGTCATGCAGTAGAACGCTCCCGCCGCAAAAAGAAGAATTGTCGCGAGCGTTATCGGCACGATGGCCATTAAAAACCTCCGAGTGTCGCCCTGGAACTCCCGCCTCATATGGATCAAGCCACGTATCGAGTGCCATCCGCAAAAGTAGACGATGAATGAAACGAGAACGGGGCAGGTGACGAACAGGAAAGCGGAACACGCCAGTTTGATTATCGAGACGATAAACTCTCGTTTCGGTAGAACCCTCGTTTGACGCACAACGTCAAAAATGAGGGCAAAAGTGAACGCTGGCCACAAATTTGAAATGAAAAAAACGACAATTCCCGCGGCATCCGACTGACCGGGTAGCACAATACCAAGCGTGTCGATTACAGATTGCGAAACGAAAACGCAGGGCATCCAGATGACCATCCCACCACGAGCGGCAAGGCCCAGGCGGGCGGCGAGATTTAGTTCACCCGCAGGATTGGAACCGGAAAAGTCCTCTTCTTCTTCCAACCCGAAGTGCCAGGCGGACAACGCGAAGAACAGCAGAACGGTTGTAACTGGTGCGATGAACCACCCCAGGATTCCGATTGCGGCAATAGCAAGATAAATGCCGACGAAAAGTGTTGCGGCGATGGAACTGTTAGGACGCGTTAGCCTGGAACCGACGATCGCGCGACCTTTCTGAAAATCGAGCCCACCGTGCGGCAATCCGATCAAAGCAACCAGAACTGCCAGAATACTCACTGTGATCGACTGGGCAACCGACCATCCGGTTTGCGCCAAAACACCCAGGAGAATCGCAGTTCCGCAATAGATCAAAAAGTGAATCATGAAATCGCTCTGGAAAGCCAAGAGAAAATTGGGTTGAGATGCTTCCCTGCATTTCAACCCAACGCCTGAAAAATTTTCACGCCACAGAAGGAACCGCCTGAGGAATGTCATTCAAGCCGATACCTTTTTCGGCATCTGTCGCAGTCTTTGCCCGGGCAATGAAATAAATCAGAACTCCGAAGCCCGCCTTTGCGGCCATGTCTGCAACTGCATAACCGATTTGAAGTCCCACGATTCCCGAAGGATCTCCTCCAGCACCTGACGCTGCTGCCAGTGCGGAAGGTGTGCTGCCGAGTGCGTAAGCAATCGGGTAAACGAGCCAGGTAATTAAAATGACAGCGCGGGCAACCTTGATTAGCCCTTGTGCGGCCACTGGCTGCGAATCAAGAGATGCCGTCAACTCAATCCACAAGATGTACAGGATGTAGAAGAAGGGAACACATGATAGTGCAAACCAGATCCAGCGTGCTGTTGCTCCCGAGGGATCGGAAATAACCTCCCCGGGATATCCCAAACCGATCATCAGGGCAGATGCAATAACGAGCCTGGTCAAAAGAGAAGTTGCTTTCACCCGCGCCAACCTCATTACCGCAACGAGTTCCACCAGCAGTAGTGGCACCGTCAATATCCAGTCCGCATACCTGTAGAAATCGTTGAAAGCGGCCCCCGTACCACTGTAACCACCACCGCCCTCAGCAAGAGCGTAAGCGTCGTGCCAACTGTGCCGGATCATGAAATAGTGGTAGCACGCAATCGATACTACTATCCCAGAGACCATCAGTGCCGGTCGGTAGGCGACTCCCACGGTCGACCTGGCCATAAAGAAAAATAAGGCGGCCGCACCCATGGTCGCGACCGTCATGGAGAAGAAATTATCCACCAAACTGTATTGAAAAATGGATAAGTCGGGCATGGCTGCCCACAAAACGTGGCCTGTCATGTTATCAAAACCTCTCAAAGTGAAAAAACTTCCAAAACTCTCATTTTGACCGTAACCGAGGTTTTGACTGTAAAAATAACGGGTTTTTTTTCTTCGAATCAGCGTTTATGATAGGTTTGAACGTTTTCCCAAGCTTTGAAAACAAGTCTCAAAATAAAAAACGGGAGCTCGCGTGCAAAAAACGCTTTCAACGACCGAATTCGCAGATGTTTTGGGGTTGAGCGAGTCGTCCATCCGAAGAATGGCTGACAACGGAGAGATTGGTTTTCACAAAACTCGCGGCGGTCATCGTAAGTTTCCTGTGGAGGAGGCCATCCGTTACATCCGAGCAAATAGGATTCAACTTACGAAACCCGAAATTCTGGGACTTACAACTACCTATCAAACGAGCCCAGGATTCTTTGAGGCGTTGAAAGTGGGTGAAAGCGATCTTGCAGTAAGCCAGCTTATTCGACTTTATCTTGAAGGTTTAAGCGTCCACGAGATTTGCGATGGGCCGATGCGAGAAGCGTTGGTCAAGATTGGTCAAACTTTTCCCTCGGACAAAAGGAGCATATTTGTCGAGCATCGGGCGATCACGATTTGTATGCGATCATTGCTTCAACTTCGATCAGTAATGCCAACAGTTGGTGGCAACGCCAAACGAGGTATTACTGCGGCTCCATCGGACGACCCTTATTTTTTACCCTGCCTGATGGCTTCTTTGGTGCTGCACGAAGCTGGGCTCGTGGAAATTAACCTTGGCCCCGATACGCCAATGGATATTCTCGAAGACGCAATTGAGGACGAAGCAGCAAGCATCGTTTGCCTGTCACTGACTTCACCAATTCGTTCAAGGCATCTGACAACGGAAATTACCAGGCTGCATAGGAATTCGAAGGAAAAACAGTGCCGACTGGTAATTGGCGGACAGAGTTCTTATCAGTTGGACGATCCGGAGTTAAATATTTGTGGCTCGATGGGTGAGCTCAGCAGGATTGCAAGGGAAGTCTGACCTGTTTACAGCCAACGGGCTGAGCAATTTACATCAGTCA
>JAYZFP010000103.1:0-11969 GCA_036336715.1 Planctomycetota bacterium | reverse complement strand
CAATCAGCACCACCGCTGCCCGGGGAGCGGTTTTGGGCTTGGGCAAATGGTCCAGGCGCCAAAGCACGTGATTGGTTCGATCACCGCCGAAACCAAGATTGACCGCTTTCCTGGGAGCAAATTGTTTTTCCCAGACTTTCGTGCCAACACTTTCAAAATTATGCGTAATCGAATCCCCCACCATCAAAAGGTCAACATCCCCTTTTTTGAATTCCCCGATCTTTTCAGCCTGACGCGCGAACCACCACTTTTCGAGCCTCGGTTGAGGTGAAATGGCCGGATTGGGGCGGTCGTTTTTCTCCTGTCCATCAACCACCCGGGTGCCCAACTGCAAAAGCAGGCAAAGCAAATACGGGAACAGGAGACAACTTTTCCTTTTTTGAAACGATTTCATTGGCCACAAATTAATTTCCATCCGGAGAATCCTTTTTTCTGGAGATTGCAATTTACAAATTATCCAACTTGAGCCATCACCAAGCTTTCCGATCATCCCGAAACCGCCCAACCGGCCTTCAAATTCAGGCGGTGGCATTTTCAGAAATTGCAGAAATCAAATTTTTTCAAGATCCGAGCGGGTCAACTCGGAAGTCATCGAACCTGTGTTGACCGTGGAAGCAGGCTCAATCAAAAGGACCTTTACTTCGTTCGCAGCCACCGGCCTGTGCTCCACTCCCCGTGGTACCACGAAAACCTCTCCGGCCGACATCGAAATGACCTGGTCCCGCAATTCAATTTTCAGGTCTCCCTCCAGGACCATGAAAACCTCGTCTTCCTCATCATGGGAATGCCAGACAAACTCCCCTTTCAGCCGGGCAATCCGCATCTGTTGATCATTGAACTCGGCGACGATCTTCGGATCCCAGTATTCTTTGACCTTTTCAAATTTTTCCAAAAGTGAAAATTTGCTCATCCGCTCAGGTTCTTTTCGTTGGGACCCAAATTTGGATCATTGTGTGATTACCGTTTGTGCTACCGGAGAAAGTTCAGTTCCTCCACCCGGTTCGCCATTTTCAAAATTTACCCCAGCCGATTTTCCCCGCGGTTTTCCTGTTGGTGAATCTCCACCGGCCAGCCAGGAAACTGGTTTTCCGGTTTCCCATCAGCGGGATCCACCAGGAAACGAAAAGCCTCCACAAGGTAGGTCTTTTTTTCCGTATCGATCGTAACGAAGCCAAACCCACTCCCTTTCTGGTGGGCCCTTTCGTAGCGGTTCTTGCGGGAGGCCACCTCAGGATTTCCCACAGCGTAGACGTAAACCCGATTACCAAAACCGTCAATGTACTCGCCCGTATGTTCGTTTCCGTGTTCCGGACGGTTGGCATGCTTCATTCCGACTTCGTCTGGGCGCCACCAACGTGGATACCCGGCCGCGATGGCAGGCGTGCAGAAAGACCAGCAGGAATCCCGCTGTTTTTTAACGCCGTATTGCACGAGAGTCGTCAGGTGCTGGTCGCCGTTAATGTGCAAAGGAGCCGCCTTTCGCAGGATGTCGATCGCCCGGTTCCTTGGGGTCTGCGGCCAACTCCCCGAATCGAGGTCGGCTTTCAGGTAACCGTCGTACCGGCCATGGTGAGTCGCGACCGCACCAAACACGGTCTGGCTCAACAAAACCTTCATCGAATGCCCTCGCCAGTCACCCGCCCAGACGCGAAGGAAATCCTCTTGCCTCTTACCCAGCAACTCCAGACCTTCCTTGTCCAACCTGGAAACATCGATGCTGTCGTCCTTGACGTGATCCGCTCGTCCTCCCCAAAAACTGACCTTTTCCGGGCCACTTTTGAATTGGCGATCACCCAAGATGGCAAATCCCACTCCTCCGTAAACCATGTCACCAAAATAGACGCTAATTCCCTGCTTGCCGGGTTCAGGATCAAAGTAGTCAGGGTGATGACCGGCGCAGGTGAGGTGAACCACGTTCACCATCCTTGCAGGTTCCCGATAGCCCCCCTTGGAAGAGGTTCCGCCCTGGCGGTCCATTGCCGCCCCGCCTTCACCCCAGATATTACCCTGGAAAACATCATGATCATCGGGCAGGCATATGGTGGGGCTGTTTTTCAAAGCGTGCCGGAAAGACCAACCAAACTGGTAAAATTTCCGCAGGTAATTCAGGATCGCCGGACCGGCCGGGTCCCGGATCAAGCCATAACCACCATGGTTCTCGTACAATTGATCCCCTGAAAAATAAAGCAGGTCCGGATCCAGACGCGCCACATTATCAGCCACGGGTTCATAAGGAAAAGCATAATCATTCTGGCAAGTCAGCGCACCGATACGAAGCGGACGACCGTTCGGGTTCGCCTTGATCTGCCCGCTCCAGGAATGTTCCACCTGGCTGCCGTCTTTGCGATCTTCCACATAAACCACCCGGTAATCGCATTTTTCCTTTTCGTTCCAGTTCGGGCAACGAAAGGTTGCGGTCCAGGCGTCTGTGTTGAGCTTGGCCTTCGAGACGTGTTTCCAGGTTCCCCCTGACTTGGTGTACAACTTGACATCTTTTCCGTCCTTTTCACCCAAGGGCCCTGTCAACACGCTGAGCTTCATGACAAATCCCTCATCGCTCCGGGAATCACTCAGGGTGTACATCGTCCACAACAGCGGTCCGAATCGATTCGCTGCCTGAACATCAAAAGCAGAACCGTTCACGTTCCAGTTCCTGAAACGGTAACGGGCGCCCTGCCCCTTTTTCAACGTGGGTTCATAATTGTTTACCAGGCAAACATTTCCTGAAATGGATTTGAAGGGAAAGCTGTTTTTCACGTCACCAAGCTCTTCCCCCGAAGCGTCAAACAGGGTCAAAGTCAGGCGAAAGACTCCCTGCTTTCCCTCACCACTGAGGTGCAACTGCACTCCCTTTTTCAGATTCACCCCGTCGACGATTACCTGTTTTCTCCCCAGTGTTAGTTTTCCATCGATCAAACCAGCACGGACACCGCCCCGGGCAAAACAGTTGCTCCGATGTTCATTGATGTCGCTTTTGACGCCCAATTGAAAACCGCAGCCACCGTCACGCTTTTTCAGTTCTGCCTGCTGGATTTCAACCGCCATCTCAAATTCTCCCTGCGGGCGACTGAGCTGATGGGTCAACAGCTGAATGTTTCGGAATCCCCCACTGGTCTGACATTCCGCAGCACCATCCACCACACGCCAGTCTTCCATCGGGTTCGCCCAGAATTCACCACCAAGGAACACACGGTCCTGGGTCACCTGCCATTCCGAACGAAAGGCATTAACCAGAGGATGTCCTTCGACAGCGTCACTCGATTTGGGCCGAAAAAAACCGATCGATGCGGTAGCAGCACTGGACAGTTTCAGCATCAGCCTGCGGGAAAGCGTGGACATTTTGGATCCCGGGGTTCAAAGTACAAATTGGATGTTTCAAATTTCTGCCACACATTTTAACTTAAATTGGGAATCACTTTGAGAAGGGCTCACGACTTGTTCGCCACTTTGGGTTAAACAAACATCCATGATCATTCATATCGATATGGATGCGTTTTACGCGGCCGTTGAAATTCGGGACAACCCGGAGTTGAAACAGCGTCCCGTCGTGGTCGGTGGATCCCCCAAGGGTCGGGGAGTCGTGGCAGCAGCCAGTTACGAGGCGAGAAAATACGGAATCCACAGTGCGATGCCCGTATCCAGGGCTCTCCAGCTCTGCCCTGACGCCACCATCCTACGCCCGCGCATGGAGCATTATGCCCAAATCGCCAAGCAGATCCGGGAAATTTTCCATCAATTCACCTCCCTGGTTGAACCGCTCTCCCTCGATGAAGCCTTCCTGGACGTTTCGGGTTGTGAACGCCTGTTTGGGGACGCACAGGGAATCGCCTTAAAAATCAAAAACAAGATTCTTTCGCAACTCGGGCTGGTTGCTTCGGCAGGAATTGCACCCAATAAATACCTGGCCAAAATAGCCAGTGACCTGGAAAAACCTGACGGGCTGGTCTTTGTAGGGCAACAGGATATCGTTGATTTCCTCAGTCCGTTGCCTGTCAAGAAAATCTGGGGAGTTGGTGAAAAATGTCAGGCCAGGCTTCATTCCATCGGGATCAAAACCATTGGTCAGTTGCGGAACTTGAACCAGGAGCAGCTCCAGCCCCTTTTTGGAGTCAACGCAGTTCATTTCTGGAACCTGTGCCGCGGGATCGATCCCAGGAAAGTGGTACCGGACCGTGTGGCCAAGTCAATTTCCAACGAAACGACCTTTCCAACCGATATCCGCGAACGGGACATTCTGACAGCCCGGCTGATCCAACTGGCCTGGCAGGTAGGTCGCCGGCTTCGACGCCACCAACTGGCAGGAAAAACGGTCCAACTGAAAATCCGTTTCTCGGACTTCCGAACCATCTCACGTTCCACAACGCTTGAAGAACCGACCCGTTCCAACCAGCAGATCATCGACTCCGCCATCCGCATGATTGAAAAAGAACTGTTGCCTCGGCATGAACCGGTCCGTCTGATTGGTGTGGGCATGAACCGCCTCAGCAACCAGGCAGAACATCAGCGGCTCCTGTTTGACCAGGACCAGCAGGACAGGCAGCAGCAACTGGATTCCGTGACGGATAACATAGCAGGCAAGTTTGGCCTGCGGGCCATACAGTCTGCACGTGTCCTTCAGAATCCCCCCCAGCGCAACGACATAAACCGAACGCCTCCCGGTCCCGAAGCCCCAAAGGATCTTCCACCTCCCTAGTCAGCATTCCTGACCGAATTGCGCCGGATCAATCGACCCGCTTGTGGGGGAAAAAGCTGGTCGGCGTCCGGCTTTCAAACGCCACCCGTTCTTCTTTGGCGGCCCGGTAGAAACCAAGTTGCGTATTGGGAAGGCCGGACCGGTTTCCCTTCACGCGACTGAATTCACCTTCCGAATCAAGCTCATAAGCTTTGTCATTGGGTTCGAAGTAGGCCCCAAGCTGGGAGATCAGCCGTTCTTTGCCAACAGCACTTTCAACCGGAACCAGCAACTCAATCCGTTTGTCCAGATTCCGGGACATCCAATCCGCGCTGGAAATAAAAACCCTCTCGTCGCCGCCATGACAAAAGTGAAAAATCCTCGCGTGTTCCAGGAACCGATCGATCAGGCTGACCACCCGAATGTTCCGGCTATACCCCTTCATACCCGGCCTCAGGCAGCAGATCCCGCGGACATTCAACTCCACCTTCACTCCCGCTTCGGACGCTTGGTACAGGCTCTCAATAATTTCTGAATCCGCCAGCGAGTTGACTTTGGCACGCAAAAATGCCCGCACGCCCTGTTTGGCATTTGCGGTTTCGATGGCAATCATGTCGAGGAATTTTTTTCGCATCCCGGTGGGTGCCATTTCCAGCTTGCGAAACTTGTGTGGCCGGGAAAAGCCAGTGATGGCATTAAAAAATTCCGCCGCGTCGGCACCGAGATCCGGGTCGGAGGTCAAAAGACTGACATCCGTATAAATCCCTGCGGTCTGCTCATTGTAGTTTCCCGTTCCAAAGTGGCAGTAACGCACGATGCCGCTGGATTCTCTTCGAACAATCAGCGTCGCCTTGGCGTGCGTTTTCAGTCCCCGTACTCCGTAAATCACGTTGGCGCCGGCGTTTTCAAGCTGGCGGGCCCAATGAATATTGCGCGCCTCATCAAAACGTGCCTTCAATTCCAGGATCACCGTAACGTTTTTCCCCGATTCCGCAGCCCGCTGGAGAGCATGCACGATTTTGCTGTACTTGCTGGTTCGGTACAGGGTCTGCTTGATGGCCAAAACCGAATCATCGGACGCCGCTTCGGCAATCAGGCGAACCACCGGTTCGAAGGATTGGTAAGGATGAAACAGCACCTGGTCCGACCGAGAAATGGACGCGAAAATCGACTCGGAAGGATCGATGGACGGAACCGCCTGGGGCGTTAAAGCGGGAACCTTGTCCTTTTCGAAACCGCTTGCAAAAGCGAGTTGCATCAGGTTGGACAACGCGAGGGGCCCATCGCACCGATACACGTCCCGATCCACGAGTTTCAACCGGCTTTTCAGGTAGGAAAGGCTTTCCTGACTGACATCCGGCGGCACTTCCATCCGCACAACCTCTCCGGTTGTCCGTTCGTCCAGAAGATCCTCCATGCTCTCCAGCAGGTCTGAGGCTACCTCATCGTCGACACGCATGTCCGCGTTTCGCGTGACACGGAAAACAAAGGATTCGATGATTCGCTGGTTCTTGAAAAACCTTCCCGCGAGGTTCCTGATAATATCCTCAACAAAAACCAGTTCCAGCTTTTTGGAGGAGGGGACAAAAATGAAGCGGGGCAACTTTTTGCCCACCGGCAGAACCACGTAACGTTCGTTGAACAGCAACTCATCGTCGATCAATGGACGCTGTTTTTCCTGGTCCACCTCAAGCCGAAAACAAAGGATCAAGGTCTGGTTGGATACCAGAGGAAAGCTGGTTTCCTCGGTGGCTATCGGCGACAGGGAGGAATAGACCTCTTCTTCGAAAAATTTCTCTACCTGTGCCAGCTGTATTTCATCAAGATCTCCGAATTTTGAAACCCGGATACCCGCACATTCCAGAGCCTGCAAAAGTGAATCGTTAAACAGGGAATACTGATCAGCGACCATCTTCCTGACCCTCGGATGAATCCGGACCAGTTGCTGTTCCGCATCCAACCCCGAAAGATCCCGGGAAAGGTCACGACCGGCCAGCGACAAGTGAAGGCCTCCGACGCGAACCATGAAAAACTCATCCAGGTTGGAGCTGCAAATGGCGAGGAATTTGAGACGTTCGAGTGTCGGATTTTTTTCGTCAAAAGCTTCGTTCAGCACCCGCTGATTGAACTCAAGCCAGGAAAGCTCCCGGTTAAAAAATTTTTCGTTTCGATTTTCGCTCATGCTTCGGTGATCGTGATTCGCTTTCCAAAGGTTTCATTAAACAAGGTGCCGGCAGACTGAATCGCCAGTTTTTCAAGAGAAAGTTCGGTGGAGGGAATCCGCAACTGGATCCATTCGCTTCCAATCTCGGCCTGCATTTCCGACACTTTTTGCTGACGTGTGACATTCAGGGAAATTGCGATTCGCAACAGGGCCGCCAGCTTGGAAACGGTGATCCGGTCAACCCGATCGAGGGACGTGTAGCCATCGTGACTGGGCTGCGGATGGGCCCGGCGATGGTAGCGAGCCACCAGGGAAACAAGCAGGATGTCTTTTTGCCCGAGTCCGAAAAAATCGCTGTTCCGGATCAGGTACAGAGTGTGCTTGTGATAACCACGCTGGTTGACGAATTGCCCAATTTCGTGAAGCAAGGCAGCGAGGTAAAGTATCAGCTCATGTTTCCGATCAAGTCCATGTTCCGAATGCAGCTCACGAAAAAGCGCATGACTCAGATCCGCGACATGGGTCGAATAGACTTCATCGAATTTGTACATGCGTCCGAGGTTCAGGGAGTACCGGATGACCTGCTCGCGAAATTCTTTCCCCCACACCTCGGGCAGGATCATCTCACGCACCAGACCATCACGCAAATTGGTGTTGGAGACATGAAAGCTATCCAACCGAAGCGCCTTCACAAGCTGGGCATAGGCAAGTAGCGAAGGCCCCAGGGATTCCGCCTCCGGCAGGCTGACGGAATACTGGTTCACCAGTTCGTCGGGTGATTTCGCGACAATCGAATTGGCAAATTCTTCGAATTCCCCAATCTTCAATTCTCTCAACTCACTTTCCTGGTCGTCGGAATACATCTGGGCTGCCGCAAACCTCAGGTCTCCACCCATCCCGATAAACTGCGGATTTTTCAGCTTGGGAATGGATCTTTTAAAACGGTTGGCCATCTGCCGAACCTGCTCCTTCATGATATTGGGCAACTCAGACATGGGACCGCTGATCGCTTCCAGGGATTTTCTCAGCCTCAACGAGCCAAGGCGAAAGGTTTCCGAAAACAGGACATTGCCGGATTCCACCACCAGCATTTCCGTGCTCCCCCCACCGATTTCGCAGATCACGTTTGTTGAGTTTGCGAGATCCTCCCTTTGCCGCAACAGCGGCTGAATGCCCAGGAAAGTCACCCGATGCAGCTCCGCCTCGTCAAATGGCTCCACCTCAAATCCGGTAGCAATGAAAACCCGATCCAGGAACAGCAATCGGTTTCGGGATTCCCGAACTGCGCTGGTCGCAACGACCTGGATATCACCGGGTTCGCTGATCCCGAATTCGTCCAGCTTGGTGCGGTAAATTTTCAACACCCGCACACATTCCTCGATGGTCTCCGATTCGATTCGCCCCAGGATAAAACAGTCTTTTCCCAGGCTGACCGCTTGCGATAAAGATTCCAGATTATGAATAACACCCCTTTGGTCAATCTGTGAAATCGCCATCCGGATCGAAGTGGCACCGATATCAATCACGGCAACCAGCCGATTGGCGGATTCTTCCTCGGGTATGGGTTTCTGGTCCTGTTTCATTGTTCCGCTTTTTTCCTTGCCCAGGCAGCAGCACCAACGATGGCCGCGTCATCCCCCAATTCTGCAGCCACAATTTCATAGGTCCCGCGAAAACTTTTTAGCACACCCTTTTCAGCATGCCGACGTGTCCCCTCGACAAACAATTCAGGCATCGCCTCCACCAGCCCGCCACCCAGAACAATCCGATCCGGGGAAAAAAGGTGTACCAGTGTCACCACCGCCTTGCCGATATAGCCAACGGCATGCTGAACTATTTTCTCGACAGTTTTGTCCCCCTGGCGAATGGAATCAGCAAGGATTCCACTGCGAATATCGGCCAGGTCAGTTCCAACTTCTTTTTTCAGATTCGGGGCGGCACCCCGAAAAACGGCCTGGGCCGAAGCGGCCGAAATCGCGAGCCGACTGGCAACCGTTTCCAGGGTTCCCTCACGGAAAGCGCCGTCCAGGGGACCACCGGAGTAAAGAGGTATGTGGCCGATCTCCATGGCCGTTCGCCGTTTCCCCTGCAACAGCATACCGTCGATTACGCAGCCACCACCGACCCCCGTGCCCGGGAAAATCCCAACCACATTGCAGGCACCCCGCGCTGAACCGTTAGCGTACTCACCGTAGACGCCACAGTCCACGTCATTCCCGAGCACGACCGGACAGCCAAATTCCTCCTCGAGGATGGTTCGCAGCGGCACATTTTCCCAGCCGAGATTGGGGGCCTCCAGAACCACTCCCGTTTCCAGGTCAATGGTACCCGGAACGGCCATTCCAATTCCCACCAGTTCGGTTTCCTCCCTGCCACAACTGGATTTGACTTTTCGGATCGTATCCAGGACCCGCTCAACAACGACCTCGGCACCTTCCAATGCCTTGGTCCGTTTTTTTTCCCTGGACAACTGGCTGTAGTTTTCATCATAGGCAGCAGCCAGCATTTTGGTGCCACCAAGATCAAATCCTATCCAATATCCCTTTTCACACATGCTGTCCCACTCAAGCGCTATCTTTCGTATCACTCTACAACCAGTCACCCGGTTGCCGCCGAACTTTCCTCCAGGCAAATCCCCGTGAAGATCGGCTAATCTTTTCCAGGCTCTGAATCATTCTTTTCGGATGGTTCGCCCTTCAAACTGGAATCCGACAGGATTTTCCGTTCCTTCAAATCATAGCTGGAACCGCTTGCCAGGGCCGTATAATCGGGCTGGTCCGGATGAACCGGTTTTCTCCGATCGTAAAAATGGACTTTTCCCCGGCCCACGACACGAGCAGTGCTTTTCCTGACGAGAATTGCGGTTGCTTCATCAATCCCGATTCCGAGCAATTGCGGATGACGGGCCATCAAGCGGGTCATGTCTTTTTGACGTCCACGTTGGGAGAAATGCTGATCGATGGCGACTCCAGACAAAAAACCCAGTCCCCCCCGCTCGTAACCGGGTGCCATGATTTCAAAATTGCCAATGGGCGTTGCCCGTGCCATGTAACGCCCCTGGACCGATGCGCCCGCCGATGAGCCTCCGACTACCCCGCCCCGTGCGAGAACCTCTTTCATCAATCGATGAGCCTGCGTCCCGTAGTAGGAATCTGCAAAATTCCATTGGCGACCGCCACCGAACCAGATCCCGGTTGCCTCTTTCAGGGGTGCAAGAAATTCTGCATCGCTGTTTGCCTTGACTCGGTCTTTGGTGTGAACAAAGGTTGCCGAGCGAACACCCATCGCTTTCCACATGGCAACCGTTCTCTGGGACTCCCCCACGGAGTCCTGTTCAGCGCAAGGAACGTAAACGAGCTTTCCCTTTTCAGGCCCCCCTGCCAATTCGACGAATTCCCGCATCAGGTTCCGCGGCATCCCTCCACCGCCGACAATGACCAGGGTTCCGTTTTCCACGTAAGGCGATTTGGGACGGGCGGGTGGAAAGGGTGGCAACGTTCTGTCGATAGCATCCCTGCGCCATTCCGTCAAATCCACCAGGTTGCTGGCAAGGTCCCAACGGTTCCTCGGCTTCACTTTCACGCCGATCGTCTGCCTCCTCCAGGGCAGTCTTTCATTGGCCGACAGGAGAAAAGTTGCTTCTCCCTTTTCAAAGGTAAAAAACTTCCTTCCGCGGAGCACAAGGCAACTGCCAGGCCGAATCCCGATCCCCACAGTGCGTGGGTGGCTGGCCAAAACACTTTTCAGACGGAGTTCATCTTTTTCGCCGCGAAACCGGTTTTCGATCACCCCATCCGGAACCAGGTTCAGCCCTTCGGAAACCGAGGCATGGCTTCCTTCTCCACCTGGACAGACCCGGGACAACAGTCGAACCGCATCCCCCCTGGCCAGCAGAACCCCTTCGCCATCCAGAAATTCCTTGATGGATTTTCGCACGGGAATCAGTTTCGCAAGGCAAGCGGCCAGACTTTCTTTTCCCGTTTCCAGGATGAACAGTTTTGAATCAAGAAGAGTTTTTTTGAATTCCTCAACATCAAACCCATCTGAAAAGGAAAAAAAACGACTTTCCTTCGAGAGTTTCCAACTTTTCAACATGGCCTGTTTTTCCAGGGAAGCGTCCCCGCGGCCCAGCAAACAGGTAGCCAGCGGCAAGGAAACCACCTCGTCCCCGTTTTTCGCCCTGGATCCCCTTTTAACGCCCGCAAAACGGGAGATCGCCGAATTCAGCACCTCCATCTGAATACCATCATTCGCCAGAAGGATCGTACCGCCAATTTTCAAATCCACGGGCCAAAGATCAAAGGATTCATCAAACTCCTGCCCCCCGACTGAATCAATCGACAAAAACAGGGTGAACACGAAAAAACTGGGGGGGAAGCGATTCAAGACACCCTCACGGAAAAGAACTTCACTTGATGCCAAGGAGAGATTACCAATATCATTCCGGCATCCTGCTGATTATCGATGGAACAACCGGTTTTTCAAAGGACGATCCCTGAAGATTTTTCAACAACTCGAGCAGGCGAGGAGCGAGGCCCTCGCCAACATCTACGAAGTGGACCGCCCGCCAGCACTTCAGGCCATTCATGTTGGTGAGGAAATTGTCTTTCTCAAGCGGGAGGACCAATCCCGGATTCGCTCCTACAAGTGGCGGGGGGCATTCAACAAACTTCGGCACCAGGTGGATTCGGGTGACCGGGGGCCGTTTGTCGCGACCTCCGCCGGCAACCACGCGCAAGGAGTTGCGCTTGCGGCCTCCCGCCTGGACGTTCAGGCATTTGTTTTCATGCCCCGCACCACTCCCCGCCTGAAACAGGAGGCAGTAGTCCGCCACGGGGGAAACCATGTGACAGTCAAGCTGGTGGGTGATAATTTTGAACAGGCGTCCGTCAGTGCCCGCAAATTTGCAGAGGACAATTCCTGTACCGTCATTGAGCCGTTCGATGACCTGCATGTCATCGCCGGTCAATCGACAATCGCCGACGAGATCCTGCAGGCCAGCCCCGAAATGGATGATCTTTACTGTCCGGTTGGTGGAGGCGGCCTGGTAAGTGGCGTGGCTTACGCCTGCGACCAGCTGAAGTCGAATGCACGGGTCATTGGAGTGGAGGTCACCGGGCAGGACTCCATGAA
>JAYZFP010000102.1:0-42605 GCA_036336715.1 Planctomycetota bacterium | reverse complement strand
GTTCTGCGGGTTTTCCTTTTCAACCGCGGGCTGCCTGGGGGGTTTCGGGCCGAGGTACTGGTAATACATGCATTCAATCCGGCCGTTGTACAACTTTCTTCGCCGTGTTGCACTCTTCTGGATCACCGCTTCAAAGCGGGGTAGGGCGGTGAGGATAAAATGGGACCAGCTTGGCAACCTTTGCAGGACCTGGGGAATCGACTGGTAAAATTTCTGCAGGTCCCGTTCCTTCAGTCTTTCGCCGTACGGGGGATTGGTGATGACGCAGCCGAATTCCTTCTTGCTGCGAAGCGCATCAAAAGGCTTCTGCTGAAAATGAATGAATTCCTCCACACCTGCCTGCCGGGCGTGGTACCGTGCCAGCGACAGCACCTCGGCATCGATATCGGTGGCCAGAATTTTTTCCGACAGCTGGTTCCTGTTTTCATCGGCCAATTGTCGAAGCTCCGCCCTTTTTTCCTGCCACAGGTTGGTCGGGAATTCCTCCCACTTCTCGGCCGAGAATTCACGCTGCAGACCGGGTGCGATTTTCAGCGCCGCAAGGGCGGCTTCAATCGGAATGGTGCCGCTCCCGCAAAAGGGGTCGATCAGCGGCCGTTCCCCGTTCCAGACGGACAACTGGATCATGGCGGCTGCGAGGGTCTCCTTGAGCGGGGCCATCGCAACCCGTTTCCGGTAACCCCGTTTGTGCAGGCTGGGGCCGGTGGTATCAATCGTCAGCCGTGCGATATCATTCCGCAGGGCGATTTCCACCTGGTGCAGCGGTCCGTCCTCCGGGAGGGTCGCGGTCTGGTGTGCCTGTTTCATGGACTCAACAATTGCTCGTTTGACACTCCGCTGGCAGGCGGGGACGCTGGAAAGCGTGGACTGGATGGAACGTCCCTTGACCGGAAAGCTGGCATTGGCGGGCAGGAGCGGTTTCCAGTCGATTGCTTTGGTCGTTTCAAACAAAGCATCGAAATCCCGCGCTTCGAAACTGGCGACCTCGATCAGGATTCGGTCGGCAGTTCGCAGCGAAAGGTTGGCCTGCACGATTTCAGCGGGACCTCCTTGAAAGGAGATGGAACCCGGTTGAGGGATGGAGGATTCGATTCCCAGTTCGGCAAGTTCTCTTTTGACAACCGATTCGAGGCCGAAGGCACAGGTGGCGATTAGAGAGTGGCTCACAAGTAGACAGTGCTCTCAAAATGAGACAAGGGGTGCAGGGGAATCGTTCAAAAAATCCGGCAATTGCCCCGTTTGGGAAAATGGCACGCTGGTTGCATTATGACTGGATCGAGCGGGCAACACAGCCCTGACACAAATATCTGCTTGCTTCAAATTGTTGGCATGCTGGGTCGGACGAACAGCATCCGGGAAAACTTCCCGGGGCGGCTGGGACGCCGGCAACAGTTTCGTGTCCCCCTGGCAGGGATGCAACCGACGAGGCGAAGCTTGGTGTCCTCATCTTTAACTTTTGTTCAGGGGTTGCCCGCTCTCCTGCCAATTATCCACCGGGGCTGCGAAGATCCGGTTTTTCATATTTTCAAAAATGTCGTTCCGTCCGGGACGGCATTTTTCTATTCCGGCGGTTCAGATCGCCGGTAACTGTTTTTTCGGTCAGCAAACTGTTTTCAACCGGCCGCTTTGCCCTGCATCGCACGCGGCTAACCGGGGCCGAAATCTGTTGCTAGGCGGCGCGACGCTCAGGGGTGCTGCCCGCGAGGGTCCATTCACGCTGGGCGAGGGGCAGGGTGGCACCCTCGGGCAGAGGTCCCTCGGCCTGATCAACAAATTCAGTGAAGGCACGGGCCGAACGCGTGTCTACGAGGTGCCCCAGTCGCTGCCGGAGGGATTGACGCGCCCCGGGCGAAAAGGGGGCTCGAAGCAGGTCTTCCAACGTTGCCAGCGAGGAGAGTGCCAGACCGAGGAAAAAACCCATGGAGCCTGCAAAACGCCAGATGGCCTTTTGAGAGACCCGGCCCGATCCGTTGGGGAATTCGTTGCGGGTGGTCAGTACCGAAGAGGGAATCACCCTGTTTTCAAACCCGATCGCCTCCAGGGAAAGCCCGATTTCCAGGCCGAACAGCGCATCACTGAAATCGGTCAGGCAACTGATCTGCCGCAGGCCCTCTGTCCGGTAAAAGGCGGCCAGCTGGCTGGGGCCCACCGGTTCGTATTGGGCGTATTCGCTCTTTGAGAGTCTTTTTCCCCTGGCCAGGAATCGGTTGCCGTAGGTTGTACTGTTCTCAACCCCGATGGAGTGGATGGCATCCTGCTGGTCCAAGAGAACCGGGCATGCCGATCCGACGTAGGCATCCTCGAAGGACTGTGTCGCTTCCCGGGTCCAGCCTGGCTGGACCTGCACTCCGCAGCCCAGCAGGTGAAGGACCGGGGCATGGATGGATGGGAGGAGGTGCGACAGCACTCCCGCCAATGAAAATTGGTTGGGGTCCAGGGCTTCGAACCGAACTTCGTCGGCGAGTTCGTAGGGGTCGGAATAATTGCCCGGGTGGGCAACAATGATTTCCGAGCGACCCGGACGATTTTCCAGTACGGAGACCAGAGTCGTTTCCAGTGATTTTTCACAACCCGAAAATGGGATTACAATCGAGATTTGCGGCATCGGTGATCGAAACCTCCCGGTAAAAGGGAGGCAAGTGACTGGTAGCTTGGGGACGGGGAGAGCCCTGTCGAACAGGGGTCCCCTCAGTCGGTGTTACAAACGCTTTCTGTCAATGGAGGTCGTTCCATGGCAGACGATGACAGCCTTTCCATGGCGATGTGACGTTCGGTCTTGTCCATTCACTTTTGACCTCTCGCACGCATGCATTCGATTTGGCAAAAGGTTCCCCTTTAAAATCGGTTCAACGAAAAGATACAAATCAGTAGAATTTTTCAATTGCGATTCCGCTTGCCCCATGCAATGGCTGCTTTCTGTTAAACACTGAGGATTAGTGAACTTTTATGTCCCACCTGATTTCCGATGAAATACGCCTGTTCCAGGTTCGTCAATCCTTTGAAAAACAGAAAATCGACGATGTCAAACAGGCCGTTGATCAACAGTTTGACAAAGCCACCTTTTTACCCGACCTGACGGGCAAGACGGTGGCCATCTCGGCGGGCAGCCGCGGGATTGCCAACATCGGCCTGATCATCCGGACGCTTGCAGCCAATATCCGTTCGCGGGGAGGGATCCCCTTTATCGTGCCGGCCATGGGGAGCCATGGTGGAGGGACCGCCGAGGGCCAGCGGCAGGTGCTGGCCAACT
Source organism: Planctomycetota bacterium (assembly GCA_036336715.1). Taxonomy (GTDB): domain Bacteria; phylum Planctomycetota; class Planctomycetia; order Pirellulales; family Pirellulaceae; genus JABAAE01. The sequence goes on along the minus strand of JAYZFP010000102.1, from coordinate 39,355 downwards.
ACAGGATCACCGAAGAGTATTGCGAGTGCGAAATCCGTGCTTCGATGGAGACGATCGAAGTTTGCCAGGCCAATGAAGGGTTTCCGGTACATTTTGACAAGCAGGCTTCCCTGGCCGATTACGTGCTGGTGTGCGGTCGGATCAAGCCGCATACGGACTTTACCGGGCCGATTCAGAGCGGCCTGATGAAGATGATGCTCATCGGGCTCGGGAAACACGAGGGGGCCAAGGTCTACCACAAGGCGATCAAGGATTACACCTTTGACCAGATCGTCCGCAGCGTGGCCCGGGAAGTGATCGAGAGATGTCACGTTCTGGGAGGACTGGGGATCGTGGAAAACGCCTACGAGGAAACCGCTCACGTGGAACTGGTGCCGCCCCACCAAATCGAGTCACGTGAAGAGGAACTGTTGGAGATGGCAAGCAGGTACATGCCTCGTCTTCCCTTCGACATGGCCGATTTCCTGGTCATCGACGAAATCGGCAAGGAGATCAGCGGGGCGGGACTGGATACCAATATCGTGGGCCGCAAATATTACGATCATTTCCCGGCGGAGCATGAATTCCCGAAAATCAAGCGGATTGCCGTGCGTGGCCTGACCGAGGCGACCCACGGCAATGCCACCGGAATCGGAATGGCGGAGTTCTGCCGCACCAGCGTTTTGGAGACCATGAATGTCGAATCGACCCGTATCAATTGCCTGACGTCCGGACACGTGACTGCCGGCATGTCTCCCATCGATTTTGCCACGGATCGGCAGATGATCGATGAGGCGCTCAATACGGTTGGTTTTTGCGATGCCAAAACGGCCAAAATGATGTGGATCAAAAATACCCTGCACATTACCGAACTCTGTTGTTCGGAGGCTTACCTGGAGCAGGCAACTCCCCGGGAGGACCTGGAGATACTCTGCGAACCGACGCCCCTCAAGTTCGATACCAACGACAACCTGGTTCCCTTCTGATTTACCGTGGGTTCGGCAGGCGGGATGCGGTGACGTTCTCCGGTGACATCCTCCGGGGACCTGCCGTTAGTCACCGATGGATTGGATTCGGACGGCAGGGGGCAGGGTGTCTTGGCCTGGCCGTCTGCGCCCGGCAGCAGCTTTCTGCAGCCGTCACCTCCCGAGAAGGTCACAAAAAAACGGGGCGTCGCCGGACGCCCCGTTACCCTTTGCTGGTTCGTCGATGTGACCGGTTCAGTCGATCCTGGATTTCTGCGGTTCGGTAGCGGACTCCTCCTCGTCCAGGCCAGCCATGGCCCGGCTGAATTCGTATTCCTCTTCCGACGTGGCCGGTTGAGGAGCGGTTGGATCATCACGCAGGGTCACAATCTGTTTCTGCATATTGCCATCTACTGTCAGCGTTACCAGGTAATCCCCGGTGGGCAACCTGCGGCTGAAACGTCGTCGACGACTTTGTCCCGACTGTCTCGATTGAGCGGAACCGTTCCAGCGGAAGACATGTAATCCCTTGCGGGTGCCCCCCTCGATGACCGGGGTGGAATTCCCCTCTTCTGCCTTGCCGGCGGTGCCGTCCACCGAGTAGACCTTGTCCCCGGCCAGGTTGGTGATGGTCAGGTTGACCGAGCGGGCATCTTTTCCCAGCGAGTAATAGATGGAGGTTCCACTGGCGGGGTTCTGACCTACAAATTTGCGGGTGCCGCTGGAGCCACGGGAGCGACCGCTTTGCCACCCGATCAGGTCAGCAGGCTTGTAAAGACTGGCGTCCTTTGCGAGGGACTCTACCGAAAGTTGCCTGAGGGCGGAGACATCCAGGATCCAGAGACTTCTGCCGTGGGTCGCCGCAACGATTTCGCCGCGGGTGGGGTGAATCGCAATTTCATGCACGGCTACCGTGGGCAGGTTGCTGTTCAGGCGGCTCCAGGACTGTCCCCGGTCAATGGAAACCCAGATGGAAAATTCGCATCCCAGGTAGAGCAGGTTTTCATTGGACACGTCCTCCCGGATCACTCGGGTGGAACCGACGGTTGGGGGAAGGTTGGCCCTGAGCGAGGTCCAGGTCCGGCCATAATTCTCGGTCTTGAAGACGTAGGCCTGGTCGTCATTGCTGCGATGTCCATCCAGGGTCATGTAGCACCGGCCCGCCTTGAATTTGGAGGCTTCCAGCGAACTGACCCAGCGTGGACCGGGAACCAGTGACTTGATCGGCTGTCCCTCTTCCTTGGGGGACTCGCTGGCCGCAGCGCTGCCAAAGCTCTTGCGGGTAGCTTCAAAGTCGACCGAGAACTCCCCATCGTTTACCTGCAGGGTTCCTTTCATCTTGCCGCCACTCAGTGTGGCGTTGAATTTCAGGTCGGCTCCGGTGGTCCCGGTAAAGGTCACTTTTTGCCCTTCCAGCTTGCCGCCCGAAATTTCCCCATCCGCACGGGGTGACTGGTAGGAACCGGTGATCCGGTTGTCAGACAATTTCAGTTTCAGGGTGAATTCTCCCGGGAACTGGGAGTTCACGAATTGTCCGGTCCAGGTCCCACTGATGGGATCCGATCCTTTTTTGTCTTCCGGGGTCTTGTCGTTCTTGGGAGTATCCTCTTTCTTTTCGGGCGTTTCCTCATTCTTCGCAGGTCGAGTTGGGGCATCTGCCGGACCGGGAGGTTGGGGCCGGGAGCCGGCAGCTTGCGTGGACCTCGATCGCTCCCCACGACCGCCCGATCTTGCCGAGCCGATTGAGTCCATTTCCTTTTTGTCGATCACTCCATCCCGGTTGGTGTCCAGGCGGTCCATGATTCTCTGCATCTGCTCCGGCAATTCCTGTTTGGAAATCTTGCCATCCTTGTTGGCATCCCGGCTCATCAGCATTTCTTTCATGCGTTCGCCGTTGAAACCGCGTCCTGGTCCACCCCGACCTCCTCCCGGGCGAGTCTCGCCGCTGGGACGATTGGCAGAACCGCTGCTGGCCGCGTTACCTCCCTTGGTCGGTTTCATCTTGTCCGGTTCGGTAAACAGGTTGACCCAGGTTTTTCCACCATCCGGGGTGGCCCAGAGCGCTCCGTCGGTCGTGCCGACATACAGCACCCCTTCTTCGGCAGCTGACTCGGACAGGGCGCTCCCCGCTCCCCGGTCGCTGTTGGTGATTTCCGGTGAGATCGCCTTGATCTTGTCTCCCTTGTAGGGAGAACGAAAGACAAAATTGCCTGCGCTGTAGTGGATGCGGGAATTGTGGGGCGAAAGGATAAAAGGCGTTTTCCAGTTAAATCGGTAACGTTGGCCGCTTGGGGCGCGGGGCCGGATAAATCCACGGGCCCCCGTACCGAGATGAATCCGTCCCATCGCTCCGTTCTGGCTTTCGGTGTAGATCTGCTGCGGGTCCTCCGGGTCCACCAGGCAGATGAAACCGTCACCTCCGCCTACACGGAACCAGTCCGAGTTGACGGCTCCCCCGTGGGGTGAGCGGCTGGGACCTCCCCAGCTGCCGTTGTCCTGCAGTCCACCGTAAACGAAGTAGTCAAGGTCGTGGCTGATGCCTACATGGTAAAACTGTCCGATGGCAATATGGGCCAGGTGGTCCCAATGGGTCATCCGGTCGTAGGTCACATGCAGACCTCCATCGTTCCCCAGGATTTGATGACGACCATCCCGTGGATCAATCCACAAGGCGTGGTGATCAACGTGGATTCCGTCGGAGCCACCATCGTTGGTGAATGTTTTGCCACCGTCCTTGGATTTGTACAGCGAGGTGCCACAGACAAACAGGTGATTGCTGTCCGAGGGATCTACGCGGATCTGGCTGTAGTACATCGGTCGGGGGTTGAGCGAGTTGATCCGTTCCCAGCTGTCACCGTAGTTGTTCGAGTGGTAGATTCCCCCGTATTCATGACCGTTGGGTCCCTGGAAATCCTGGCGATTGGCCGCCTGCCCACCAAGTGTGCCGGTAAATTCATTTCGCGATGGTCTTCGCTGTGAAGAGGAACCGGATGCCTCGGAAGGCTTTTTTTCCGGTTCGGGACGTTTTCCCATCTTGATGTTTACGTGGACCGTTTTCTTTTCACGCGAGCAGACCAGTTTGAGTGCCGATCCGACCTTGGAGTTGCGGATCAGTTTCAGAAAATCGTCGTAGGTGTGCAGGATCTGGTTGTTGGCCGAAATCACAATGTCCCCGGTTTTCAGCCCCGCTTTTTCAGACGGACCTCCCTTGGTTACGGCGGTGATCTTGACCCCGATGTCAGTGGCTTTGGCCCCACTCAATCCGGCAAATGCCAGGTCCTCCGGCATCTTCCCGATTTTCTCGGACTCCACGATGGCATAAACGAACTTGGAGTCCTTCCGGAAGATCGAAAGACCGATCCGGCCCAGCTTGCAGGTCGGAAGTCCCTTGCCCAGCTTCTTGAACGTCTTTCCCCCATCATCGGTTCGGTAGATGGCCGAACCGGCACCGTATTTGACTTCCGGATCATTGCCGTCAAACCCGTCCCGCTTTCTCTCGTAGGTCGCCACGAAAAGTCGCTCCGGGTTGGAGGGATCCATCTGCACGTCAATCACGCCGGTTTTGTCATCCACGTAGAGGATCTTTTTCCAGCTCTTGCCACCGTCGGTCGTCTTGTAGAGCCCGCGGTCCTCGCTGGGGCCCCAGAGGCGTCCGAGGGCGCCCACGTAAACGACCTGCGGATTAGTGGGATGAATGGCGATGCGGCCGGTCTGGAAAATCTTTTTCAGCCCCATGTTCTTCCAGGTTTTGCCGCCATCGGTCGATTTGTAAACGCCATCCCCCCAGGAGACGCTGTTACGGGGGTTGGCCTCGCCGGTTCCGACCCAGACCACGTTGCGATCGGATTGGGCAACCTGAACGTCGCCGATCGAGACGGTCGCCTGCCGGTCGAACTGGTGTTCGAAGGTGAGTCCGTTGTTGGTGGTTTTCAGCAGACCTCCCGACGCGCTCGATGCCCACCAGGTGGAGGGATCGGCCTCAAACACGGCGATCGAGGTAATGCGGCCACTCATGTTTGCAGGGCCGATACTCCGCCAGCTCATCTTGTTGACAGCGTCAACAGGCAGGGCCCCTTTTTTTTCCTGTGCCTGTGCGGAGATTCCGGAAAAAAACAGTAACGCGACCAGGCTGAATCCAAGTGGTTTATTCATAGAACGATCATTGACTCCAAGATGCATGTGCGTGCGATAAACCGGTTTTGGGTCCGCCCCGGCTGGGCCAAAATACTGGAACTGTTCGCCCGACCCGGTGATTGGCCGTGAGAATCGGCTCTGCTGTCCCAGTCCCACGGTTTCAACTCAAAGATGGTCGTGAACCGTTGTCTCAGGAATATCGAGGCAATCCTTCAACTGAATCAGGTCTTTCCGCGGGATCCCGCCCCGATGTAGAACAGGAACTTCATCGATTTTGGCTCTTGCCATGCCAGTCTGCACAACCGGATTTCAAACTGGCTCATCAATTATGGTTGGGGTCCGTCAGATTCTCAACAACCACCCGCCGGGGAGAAAAATTTTCCCAAACTTTGTCGATTCCGTACCGGGCAAGTTCTTTTTTTGGGGCGATCCGATACCATTGAACCTGTCTCTACATGAAAAGTTTCGCCAATCCTGCGGGTCCGGAATTTGTACAAGTTCATCAACCGGTGGTCTCGGAAATTGCATCGTTGGGGTGCTGTCGGTTTTGCTCTGCCCCTGCTCCTGGTGATCATGACCGGGTTGATTCTGCAGGTCAAAAAACAGTCGTCCTGGGTGCAGCCGCCCACACAAAAGGGGACTTTTGACGAGGCGATCTCCATGCGATCGATCCTGGAAATTGCCCGCACCGATCCCAACGCGGAAATCTCTGATTGGAAAGATATCAGCCGCATGGACGTTCGTCCTTCCAAGGGAATCGTCAAGGTGCAGTCCAAAAACAGCTACGAGGTGCAGATCGACCTCCAGGGTGGGCGGATCCTGCAATCCAGCTACCGACGATCTGATTGGATCGAATCCTTGCACGATGGATCTTTTTTTGGAGACTGGGCCAAGCTGTCGGTATTTCTGCTTAATGGTTGCATTCTGTTGATACTCTGGTTGAGCGGCGTCTACCTCTGGTACCTCCCCTACCTGGCCCGATCGCGGAAACGAAAAAAAGAGGCAACTCAATCCGGTTCGTAAGCCGAACGCCAGCTCCATCCGCAGTTCATCCGGGATCCGGTTCTACGGGCTCTCTTTTTTTGATCCATCCTGTTTTGCCAACAGGTTCTGGCACTCTCCCGGCGGAGCCAACCCGGGTTTTGTCCACGGGAGACGTTCCGGGCGATTCATTGGTCCTGTCGGTTTGGTGACCTCGGTAATTCAGTGATCTGGGTAATTCAGTGATCTGGGTAATTCAGTGCTGCGGTGGATGGAAGGGGCGGGCCACGATACCCCCGGCCGAGATTGAAAAAGTGATGCTGCCTGACTCGGCGGTCAGCAGAACCTCCCGGGCCCCCGCTTGCCGGTAGGTTGAGACCACCCGGGACGGTCGCTTTCGCAGGGAGCAACTGATGACCACGATTTCTGGAGAGCACCAATCCGCCATGCTCGCATGATCTGCCGAACCGCTTCCGTGGTGGGGAGCCATCAGGATGTCACAGGAAAGGGCCGGATGACTGACCAGCTCCGACAGGCCGTCCTTTTCCAGGTCACCGGTCAGCAGGACCCGGCGGCCCCGGTACTGCAGTAGCCAGACGATGCTGTTGGCGTTGTCAGTGGAGCCGGAAAATTTACCCGCCGGATGGAGTATCTGTGTCTGACAACTCTCTCCAAAAGCGATATTCGCCCCTGCCTGAATGGCCAACAGCGGCACTCCATCCGCCCGCAGTCGCTCGGTCAACACCTCGAGGGAATCACTCCGGTCCTGTTCGAACATCCGGGGGGAAACCAGGACCCGCTGGATGGAAAAACGGTTCATCAACTCCGGCAGGGCGTTGTAATGATCGAGATCTGCGTGCGACAGGATGACGGCGTCCAGGCGATAGATCTTCTTTTCCCAGAGGATGGCCGAGATACGGTCAAGTGCCAGCCGTGAGGAATTCAGGCTGCCGGCATCGTACAACACCCGTTGGCCATCCGGAAAACGGACCAGCGTGCTGGTGCCATGGTCGACGTCGATAAAAGTCACCTCAAGGGACTGGCGGTCGTTTTGGGACTGGTATTCGGTCAGCCAGAGGGCGACTGCCAGCCAGGAGAGGAAAAGGAGCAGATGCCAGCGGAATTCCAGGTGGAAGCGGGCAAACAGAAAGAAAATGGCAAAAAGACCGTAGAAAACAGCGATGCCCAGCGGTCCCAACCCGTGAGCCCACCAGTGACCGCAGGGAACACTGGCAGAAATGTCGATCACCTCAAGGATCACCTGGACCAGGTAGTCCGCGGCTCTTCCCCAGGGGCCGGCCAGACCAAGCGGGTCGAACAACAGCACCAGCAGTCCCGCGTAAAGAACCAGGGTGACCGGGAGCATCAGCACCACATTGGCCAGGATCCCCACCGCCGCCACCACGTGAAATTTTTCGGTGACCAGCGGAATCGTGGTTGCCCAGATTCCAAGGCTGCTTAGGAAAAGTCCGGTCAGAAAGTGCTGCATCGCATCCCGGATCCGTTCCGATCGATCCCTTTTGCGGAGAAGGAAGCTCTGCAAGGGATCGGCAGGGGCGGCGCAGGCCTGCAGCTGTTCACCGATCATGATCAATGTCGCGACAGCGATGAAAGAGAGTTGCACGCCGGTTTCAAACAGCGCACATGGATTGGAAACCAGGACCGTCAGGCCAGCCAGGGAGAGCGAATTGACGGACATTGGATTTCGGTCCAGCCACCTGGCAAGGCAGTAGAGAATTACCAGGATGGTGGCCCGTGTGACCGGCGGGCGGGCGCCTACCAGCAGGCAGTAGAAAAATACGAATCCCATGGTAAGCAGCAATCCCGATTTTTTGGGGAGTACCCCAATCCGCATCAGGAAAAAGAACCCAAGACTGAGGATGCCCACGTGCAGTCCCGAGATCGCCAGCAGGTGCATTGTGCCGGTCACCAGGAATTTTTGCCGGGTGGTGTCGGAGACCTGCTGGCGGTCTCCCAGCATCATGGCCCGGATCAATGGGGCTGACCTGCGGGGAACATTCCTTTCAATGGCCGTTCGACAGCGGGTCCGGGCCCGGTCCAGTTGTCGCCTCACCCAGAATCCTCCCGCACGTCGTCCGGTTTTGCGGATGCCATTGGCCTGGTCGACAAAGACCCTGGCCAGGAGTCGTCGGGAGCGATAGTAACTCTGAGGGTCAAAATCCAGTGCACTCCTGCGTCGCCCGGTCCTGGAAATCAGGCCCCACAGTTGAATTTCATCCCCCGCCTGAAGTTCCAGTTGGCTGGCTTCGACGGTCACGCGGGTTCGGCCGCTGGCCGGTTCCCAATGGATGCCGGAGCGGATCTGCCGGATGCGGAACAGAAAACGGAACCGGGTTCCGGACTGGCTGCGGTTCAGTGGATTGGGAGCCGGTGCCGGGATCTCATCCGGTTGCTGCAGCACCACCCCCCTGAGGGCAACCGGTCTGGCAATTTCGTCCACCCGTCGGCCAGTTTCCTCCGCCGGGTAGTGGTTCCAATACTGGTGATGCCAGTTGGCCCCCACAAAGCAGGCGGCAATTACCAGGAGGCCGGACCGAAGACCTCGGTGGAGTGATCGGGACAGCAGCCAGAGAAAGAGGGTTCCGCCGGCGATGGTAAAAGAGGCTTGGAATGGGACCGGCTGGAACCGGTCGATCACGATGCCAACCGAGACCGAGAGGAGGATCAACAGGCAGGGTTTGTTCCTGTTTTTTTGCCGGTTCTCAAGCAGTTGCCGGCTCGCTGAAATTTGCTGCGCGTCCACCGAGGCTCACCCCTCAATCCAACTGTCGCTGAATTCTAAGGGGGCGGAAAAAAGGAGGCAATCAAGACACCCTATCGGGCTATTTCAACGAAGTGGTCATTTCGGGTTGGGAGATAAAACAGGGTTGCGCAGGGCGAGACCATGCGCCCAAAGCGGGGTAACGAAGCGGTACTGCGAAAGCAGTCCCTCCTGGCACACGGAAAACAGAACGTCTCTCCGTTGGGGGGAGGGTGAACGGAAGCGACCGTCTCTCAGATCAGTTGGCTTTCCAGCAGCAGACGCATCTTCCGAAGTTCCGCCGCGTGATCGATGTCGGATGCATGGACCACATGAACGGTCAGGGAATTGTCATACTTTTGTGCCAGCAGGCGGTCAACAAGTCGACCGTATTCGACCACACCTTGTCCGATACGGACCTGCAGTTTTTCCCGAGTCGTGTCTCTCAGGTAGACCTGGAAGACATACTTCAGCAGTCGGTCATAATCGACCGGTTTGGAGCGCTGGTAGATAAAGTGGCTTGGGTCAATCGCAACCCCCAGTCCCTTGGCGTGTTCACAGAGGATGCAGACGGTGTCCGGATCGGCCGAGAGGCAATTGGTCTCGGTCCGCAGGGCAACTCTCACTCCCTCACGGTCGGCGATCTCCACGCACCGTTTCAGTTTTTCGATTTCCTCGTTGAACGGGGTGCCATGCTCCCCCGAGGGTATGGTGACGGTGACCACCTTGGTCGCCTTGGCGAGCTTGCAGCAGGCTTCGAACTGGGCAAAGTATTCCTCTCCGGAAGCGGTGATGTTGACCGCATAGCCGACGATGTTCATCCGCCGCGTATCGAGGCAACGGTCGATAGACCTCTGCAGGTCGGCCAGCACCTCGGATGGTTTGAGCTGTTCCCCGTTTTCGTCGATGCTGATTTCGACACTGGTGAATTCCAGGTCCAGCAATCGATCGACTGCCTCTTGCAATGGCAAATGTCCAAAACACTCTGTCGAGGCGGCAACCAACACGTGTAAACACTCCTTTGTTTCGTTTTGAAAATATCGCAGATTCGCTTGAATGCGTAGAATAACGTTCCAATTGTCGCTTTGGCAATGCCACTGTTTCCTTCCGGAACCGCCTTCCGGGCAGGAGCAGCGAAATCGGTCGATTGCCGCAGGACCTCAGTTTTTCCGGTCCGGGACTCTCATCTCCAGACTGCTGGAACCGAACGGGTTTCCCGGAAATAAATTCGAAATGGGGAATTTGTCTACCGGGAGTTGGCACCTTGCAGTCATCTGGCGAGAATGCCAATAGTGGCCACGGTGTTCGGGGCCCCACCGGTCACCCGACGGGATCGACCCGGTGTACGGCCCAGACTGTTCCCCTGAATTTTTCCTGGAAAGTGATGACTGCAGATTCCTCCGCAAGCAATTCAGCAGATCCGGCCCCCGGTCCATCGGCTTCTCCCCCCGCGCAGCTTCCCCCGGAAATTGTTCTCCGGCATCGGCAGGTGGGGCGAACCACTGCCTGGCAGCTGATCGCGGTCAGCGGCTGGCTGGGAGTGTTGGTCCTGTATGGACTGCTGCAATACCACTGGTACGTGACGGCCGAGTTCTACGATGATTCACAGGGAGTCCGGGAATATGTCCATTCCGGCAGCGCTTCCGCCCGGGAAAAGATTGCCATCATCCGGATCAATGGTGTCATTTATGACGGCTCGGGCTACGTCAAGCGGCAGATCGACCGGGTCCTGGAGGACGACGACATCAAGGCGGTTGTGCTGAGAGTCAATTCGCCCGGTGGGACGGTTTCCGGGTCGGACTATATCTATCATCATCTGAAAAAGATGCTGGCGAAAAAAAAGATCCCTATCGTAGTCAGCATGGGGAGCGTTGCCGCCAGTGGCGGTTACTATGTTTCGATGGTCGTGGGAGACCAGGAAAACTCTATTTATGCCGAACCGACCTGCACCACCGGTTCGATCGGGGTGATTATCCCTCACTGGAATTACAGCCAGCTGATGGAGACCTATGGTGTGGTGGATGATTCCATCATGAGCCATCCCCGGAAACGAATGCTGACACCGTCGAAAAAAATGCCCGAGGAGCACCGCAGGCTGCTTCAGGAATACGTGGACGAATCGTTTTACGAATTCAAGAAGAAGATCCTTGCTGGCCGACCCCGGTTCCGGCCCGGGAACGAACAGGCGCTTCAGGGAGATGGTTCTGAGATCCGGATCGAAATTGAAGGACGGGACGTGGCGACCGGGGAAATATTCCATGCGCCAACGGCCCTTCGTTACGGCCTGGTCGATCGACTTGGCTTTATCGAAGATGCCATCGAGCGGGCGGCGGAACTGGCGGAAATTGAACTTTCCCGTTCCCGTGTGATCGCTTATTCCCGCCCGGCGCCCTGGTTGGAAGTCCCCTTTCTCAACCAGGCGCAGGCATCCAACCAGTTAATGAACTCGCTCATGGAAATCAACACACCCCGGGCCTATTTTCTTTCCAGTAACCTTCCCCCGCTGTTTGCCAGCTGGCAGGATCCATTGAACGGGAATGCCGATCTCCCCTGAACGGAGGCTTCCCTGTTCGGCAAAGGAACCCGCGGCCAGCTTCCCGGGAGATGAAATCCCGGGTCACCCCTGGCCCGCCCAGCAGATCGGACTCCAGCCGAAACAGAGAGATAAGATGCCGCAAGATTCTCTGCAGGAAAAATTGAATCGGGAAATGTACCAGGTCTGGCCTGACGCATCCCGTTCGGGAGTCACATCGCTGCTGGCGGTTTCCGGCGGCCCCGACAGTGTTGCCCTGGCTCGACTCGTTGCCGACAGTCGGCCGCCCGGCTCCCGGGTCTACCTGGCTCACTTCAACCACGGGCTGCGTGGAGAGGAGTCTGACGCAGATGAAAAATGGGTCGGCGAGTTCGCTGCGGAATTGCAGATGGAGTCGATCATGGGTCGGTCGGACGTTCCGGCACCCGAATCCAATCGGGGGGAAGGACTGGAAGCGCTGGCCAGGAAGTCCCGGTACGATTTCCTGACCGAGTCTGCCAAGCGGGTAGGTGCCCGTTACGTGGTGACCGCTCATACCCGAGATGACCAGGTTGAAACGATGATTCACCGGCTTTTTCGTGGATCCGGCCTGCGGGGTCTGAACGGTATCCCCACTCTTCGTCCACTGGTGGATGGCATTACCCTGGTGCGGCCCCTGCTGGGAGTCAGCAAAGACGAACTGTTGCAATTTCTTTCCAGCCTCAACCAGGGGTATCGAAGTGATTCCAGCAATCTGTCTGCCGAATTCACCCGCAATCGAATTCGGCGGGAGCTGATCCCCCTGGTCAACGATATTTTTGCCAAACCGGTGGCTGCTGGCCTGGAATCGCTCCGCCAGCACGTCGGCGAGGCCTGCCGGATGCTGGAGCCGCTGGTGGACCGGGTGCTGTCCGAGGCGGTCGATGTCCAGCCGGAGCGAGCGATGGTGCGGCTGGGGAAGAACCGGGATTCCCTCTCTCCGTTTCTGCTGAACGAGGTGCTGGTCAAAATCTGGATTCAGCAGGATTGGCCCCGGCAGCAGATGAACAAAGCCCGTTGGGATTCAATTTCAGCCCTGGCTGCGGCAGTGGAGGGCACGAAGATCAACCTGCCTGGCAACCTGATGGCCGAGCGAATCCCGCAGGGGATCGCTATCTGGGCTGTCGTGGCCGGCTGAACCCGCTGGTCTGACCCGCATCATCCGAATCGTGCGCCGGACGATTCCCATCAGCCAATTCTCTGCCCTGGAAAAAGCACCCGTCGGATTGCGGCTTGCCCGGCCGGTTTTTCTCAACCAGGGATTTCAGATCCCGGGAAATTTCAAAGTTGAACTGAAAAAAGGACTCCATGGAAACGCGGCACTCCAGGCCTTCCATTCCCAGGTCGAGGGACGCTTCGCTTTCCAGCGATTTCTTCTTGGCTGCCATCTGGCTGTCCAGCCACTGGTTGATACGTTGCAGCAATCGGGAGTCTCTTCGAACAGGCATGTCGGGTTCCTCGGTTTTGTTTTCCACCGCTAGGACGAACGGCGCGAGAAAAAGGTTCAAGCCGTTTTTCCGATTTGCCGGAACTGCTGTTGCCCCTTTTTTGACGATCCTGTAATTTCCTCCCGGTTTGGAGAACTGCGCGCGTAGGCAAATCTCCGAATTCCCGACTGATGGGCCGGTTTTCCGATCCCCTGCAGCCGGGGCCCTGGTGAATAATCGTCATCGACTGCATGACCGTCATCATGCAGTGACTTGCCATTATTCGGTACAACAGGGTGGAAAACGAAAGCAGTGATAGCATTCGAAGGTTGCGACGATAAGAGGTTTATTCTCTTTCGCGTGCACAGGAGTCATCTCTCACGGCACGGATTGTTCGTCCTTTTCGACATGGACTGCCGCCTTTGAAAAACAGGGCGAAAAACGCGATAGAGCATTGGCTCGGTAATGAGACCGGGTGAAATGGCTCAAGGAATTTGAGCAAAAATCCGTTGCCGGCGTCTTACGCACGCTTGCGACTACAGTTTTGCTTCCTGTTTTTATCGCGACAAAGTTTTCCTTCTTTGTTGTTTGAACCAATTTTAATGTGCTTCGTATTCAGATTTCGATTCAACCCAATCAACAAAACGGATTACTTGATACGCATTCCAGGGGGATGTGCAATGCAAATTAACGGACCATTTTCGATTCACGGCGCTCAGTCGATTCAACCGCAGGCGGATGTTGCTCCCGCCCAGGAAATTCAAATCGCTGAGAGTTCCCTCCAACCGACTGACGAACTCAGTCTCTCCAGCGAAACGACGATGCTTTCCCGGGTGCAGAATGCTCCGGAAATTCGTATGGATCGTGTCGCTGAGATTCGGGCGCAAATCGCCAACGGTACCTACGAGACCTCCGACAAGCTCGAAATGGCCGTCGGCCGAATGCTGGACGAATTGGCTTGATCTCTGCGGAAGCCCGCTGCCCTGGATCCAACTCAAGGGAAAACCGGGGTGAGTGGAATTCCGATGGCTGTGCGGACCCCCTGCTGAGGGGCAATGTTCGGTTAATTCCGTGCCGGGTATTCGATCGAAATCCTCATGAGAGGGGTCTTGAGGACTCCGGAGGATTGGTCCGCAGGAGCCCCCAAACCGGGATTTCCATCATCAAAACACCACCTGCTATTCAGCAGGGTGTTTGAGTCGAGGTGTCTGAACCGAGCCTCTGAACCCGTCACGGGCGACGGTATGGGAACTCCGGCTACACGGTGTCCCGCCAGGTTAAGAGTAGCTGGCTGGCCCGGTTTGTATTAGGATGGAAACCCGATCTCAAAATCTACCCTTCTACGAATTCATGTCACAACCGCTCAACCACGTCGAGGTTTCCTCCACTCCCAGCGAAAGGTTCGAGGAATACCTGCAAAGCCGCGGAATGCGAAATACCAAGCCGCGAAAACTGTTGGTTGAACATATCTTCAGCAGTCACGACCATTTCGACGCCGACGAGTTGCTGGATCAACTGCCGCGTAAAGGGAGGGAAGGTTATGTCAGCCGATCCACCGTCTACCGCCTGTTGGCCGAATTCGTGGAGGCTGGTTTGCTGCGAACCATCGAGCTCGAGGGGCGGACGGTCTACGAGCACGATTACGGATACCCCCAACACGACCACCTGCATTGTGCGACCTGCAACAAACTCATCGAGTTTCAGAGTGATGAGCTCATCCGTTTGCGGGACCAGTTGGCGACCGAACATCGGTTTCAGGTCAAAGGGCACCGGCTGATCATCAGCGGTGAATGCGAAGAATGCCTGACCGCGAAACGAAAACGGGTCCGGCGAAAAGTGGATCTTATCTGAACCGCCCCCGCGGGATTGGCAGATCGGAACAGCTTGGAACATTGTGTTGGGCGCCGTGGTTTGGCTGCTATGTTTTGGGCTCCCCCCTGTAGCCGGAACCTCGTGGCAGGAACCCACTTGTGGACGTCCTGAAAGCGGAATCCATATTCCGGGCGTTCGGCCGCGGGGAGCAGGTTTTCGGACCACTATTTCAGTTGGCCCAGAAATTCGATCAGGTCTGCCGCCTGGGCGGCCGTGATGTCGCGCAGCAGTAACTCCGGCATCATCGACTTTCTTTGCGGTTGAATCTGTTCCACTTGCTGCATGGGGATCGATTTCAATTGACCGCCTGGCAACCGGAGTACAATTTTTTCCGGGTTGCGGGAAGCAACGATTCCCGAAAGCACCCGGCCCTCAACGGTTTCCACCGCATGTACCGTAAAGCGGGGTTCGATGACCCGGGAGGGTTCGAGGATGCTCTCGAGCAATTGTCGCTTGTTCATTTTTTTGCCGATGGTTGAAAGATCCGGTCCCACCGCGGTACCCCGGCCCTCCACCTGGTGGCAGTTGCGGCACAGGATCGTTGAATGGTTGAAAAACAGTTCCCGGCCCCGTTCGGCCTCCCCCGGTCGACGGAGCAATTTGTCCACATCGACGACCGAGCCCAGTTTTTTTACCCGTTTTTCCGGCGGCAGGTACCTCTCGAAAAGCTCCCGTATGACACTGCTCTCATGCCCGATCGCCTGGGCAATCACACTACTGGACCGTTCTTCCGGCAATTCTCCCTTGTCGATGGACGACATCAGCAACAAGGCTCCGCTGGTGGACTGCAGCATTTGTTGGATGGCTGTTACAGAAGCCTCCGGGTCGTTCGAACGGGTCACCATCTGAAGGAGTTTTTCCTGGTGCTTGCGATTCGCTTTGGCCGCCGGAACGCCGGCCAGGTTCTTTTCCCAATCGCGAGGCAGTTGTTCGATCCAGTTTTGCATCAGGGCCAGTCCGTGACGGTCCACCTCCCGGGATCCGATGTGGGGCATCCGGCCCGAACCGGTTTTGGCCATCCGGTAATAAAGCACCGAGCGAAAGGGATCCCCCGGAGCAATGACCCGGCCGGCAGGCATGGCAAAATTTCCCTGCGAAGGGAGTGTGCCTACCATGTCGGTTTTTTCCAATGCCAGGTCGGCCTGCATTTTTGAGAGGACGGCCCCGCCGGCGTGCATTCGGTGGCAGGGCGCGCAATTGACATCGAGATAGGATCTGGCGCGGGCATCCAGCGGGGATTCCTGATCCCGCGGGTTTACCAGCGAACTTGCGGAGGGGGGGGCTTGTTCCAACAGCCCGATGCGGGCCAGCAACGCCAGTTGGTTCTCACCAGCAGGTCCAGCGGTTTGCAAAGCAGTGCTGACATGGTTCAGTTGTTCGGGGCGAAACCCCAAGACCGGTCCTGACCATCGGTTGTGACACCTCTGGCACTCGGCACGACTTCCAAAATGCCAGTGGGCAGGGTTCGGTGACGGGGTTTTCCCCGCCCCGATCCGCTCGCTTCCGGGTGATTTCCACGGCGGCAGTTTCTGCTCCCTTCCGATAGCTTCCACCAGTTCCGCATCATCCTGCTGCTCATTCCAGGCATAGCTGTAACTGTCCCAGCCGACACCGTCATGGACCAGCAATTGGGTTTCTATCCGTCGTCGGCTGGATTCCTGGCCCGGTACCCGCTCCAACGACAGAGTCTTGCCGAGAACAGTTCCCGGGGGAAACTTCCATTTTTTGCCGACCGTCCGAATGCTCTTCCGTCCCGGGACGGCAATGAATCTTTCACCGGTCGCACCGTCCTCCCAGGGCGACGCCTGGATGGAATAGCGGACCACCCCTTCGGCCAGCTGGTGCGCTGCGGTGGAACGGTACAACCCGCTCTGGCTCAGTTTGTGGGGAAAGCCCCGGTTGACCTGGCCGGCCTGCGGATGGGGTACCAGTTGACCAATCGTGCCACCGATGTGGTCGAGGAAAAAAAATTCACCTGCCGGGTCGGTTCCAAAGCCGACCACACGGTGCGTTGTATCGGCAATTTCCCTCAGCTGCTGGACCTTGCCATCGAGGTACTCAAAAGCCCAGAATTTTCCCGTGTCGTAGTCACTGTAAATGTGGTGCCCCCGCAGTTCCGGCAGCCGGTTTCCCTGGTAGGTCAGGCCATCGGTGATCGAAGAGGATTCGTCGTGGGAGTGTTCGATGGTGGGAGGCAGGATCGGTGTTGGACCGCGGGCCCAGCCCGGGTTGGCAGGTTGGTTTCCCTCCATGATGCTCCAGCCGTAATTGCCTCCTTTTTCGACCCGGTCCAGCATTTCCCAGAGTTCCCAACCGACATCTCCGACCCACAGGTCACCGCTGCCCAGGTCAAAGCTCATCCGCCACGGATTTCGAAAGCCATAGGCCCAGATCTCCTCCCGGACTCCCGGTTTCCCAACGAACGGGTTATCGGCGGGGATCCGGTAGTTTCGTTGGGCATCCGACTGATCGACGTCGATTCTCAGGATCGAGGAAAGCAGGTTGGAGACATCCTGTCCGGCCCGCCGGGAGTCGGGCGGATTGGGGCCGGCTCCGTCCCCGGTTGAGATGTAGAGATAGCCGTCGCGGGGTCCGAATTTCAGGCAGCAACCGTTGTGCCCTCCCGACAGGAAGGTGAGAATCGTTTTTTCGCTTTTCACGTCGAGCGTGGGAGGGTCGGTCGGATTGATACGGAAGCTGGCGATGTGGGTTCCGTCCGGCTCTTCGTTACCCTTGATGTAACAGATGTAAATCAGCCGATTGGTAAGGAAATCGGGATGAAAGGTGAACGAGTACACGTGGTTCAGTCCCTTGATTTCCTTTTTCAGATCGACCAGCAGTTCCTTTTCAGCGGCATCCAACCGGTTCTCAAAGGAGTAAAATTTCCCTCCCTGTTCGGCTACCAGCAGCCGGTCGGAGCCGGGCAGGGCGGCCAGGTCGATGCAGCGTTGAAAACTGAGGCCTGGAAACGCGTTGACCGTGGTATAGGGAAGAACCGGGTCCGGTGTGCCGGAAAACCGGGAGGTGGTCCAGGCGGCCCGCTGGGAGGGACTGGCGTCCTGGGCCATTCCAGGATGGAGGGACAGCTGTCCGGCCAACAGCAACCCGGTCGCTGCCAAACGTCTGAAGTTCATGGAGGACCTTTTCCGTCAGGAAACATGAGGGGCGGTCGGGAATCTGCACTTTTGGGATTCCCCGTTCATCATTCCGCGGGAACCTTGCCAAATGATTCCGCGGGAACCTTGCAAAATGGTTCCGCGGTAAGCTTGCCAAGTGCAAAGGTGGGGCGGGATCAGCCCAGCAGCCCGTCGATCGGATGGTAACGATTGATGATCTGCCCCACATCGGCCGGCAGGCCGGTGACGGTTCGAAGTTCGGTGACATCCAGCAGGGAGTGCATGATCGAGGAGATCAGGTGCGTGTTGCCAAAGGGCGAACTGGCCGGCTTGCCGGCATCCGCAGTGGACTGTCCGATCACCTGACCCTTTCCGGCTCCCCCGCCGGCGATCATCAGGGGTGTGATCCCCCCCCAGTGGTCACGTCCTCCCTTGGCATTGATCTTGGGTGTTCGACCCATTTCACCTGTGGCCACCAGCATGATCCTGTCGTCCAGGCCACGGCTTTTGATATCGTCCATGAAAACCGATACGGCATGGTCCAGCGGCGGGGCCATGTAACTCATCCCCTCGGTCATGGTGGCGTTGTTGACATCCGCATGCATGTCCCAGACAAAATTGGTGGTTACGGTCACAAACCCGCATCCCCGCTCGCAGAGCCGCCGGGCCAGCAGCAACAGCTTGCCCAGCGTCTTGGCATTGTCCACGTAATTGTTGTAGTTGTTCCAGCGACGGCTGATTGCATCGGGCCGCACCAGGGGGGCCGTGTCGTATCGTTGCACCAGTCGGGGGTCCTCCTTGCCGAGATCAAACGCGTCGGCCACTCCACTGAGGATGGTGGAAAAGGCCTGTTCGCGAACCTTGTCCGCGCCAGGCATTGATTCCAGTTGCCGCTTGACCCGGTCCAGGCTGCCAAGCAGGGTTTTCCGGTCATCCATCCTTTCCGGTTTGAGCGTCAGTTTCATGTCTTCCTGCGCGGGCCCACCCGCACCCGGGATAAAGGGGGCATAAGCCTTGCCCAGCGTTCCGGTCGATTCGAACTTGCCAAATTGGCTGGTCCGCTTTTGACGTTGCGAGTCAACACTCCGGGGAAAGAGGGCCACGTTCTTGGGGATGCCGGTTCGGGTGTCGTTGGTCCCCACCACGCGTGCGTAAAGCGAACCGAGGTTGGCACCAAACGTTGATTTGTCGACGACCGGTTTGATGTCATGGTTTCCGTTGCCCGAGGCAAACGACCTGACGATGGTCATCTCTTTTGCCCGCTCCGCCAGTTTGGGGAAGGTTCCCCCAAAGGTGACTCCGGGGATGGAGGTCGTCGTCTCACCGGTCGCACTGCGGACTCCGGCCGGCGCCGACATCTTGGGGTCGAAGGTTTCTGTCTGGCTTGGGCCTCCATGCAGAAACAGCAGGATCACCGATTTGTCGGTCGCGTAGTCCTTTCCTTCTTTTCGCAGGGAGCCCTGGGCGCTGAGCAGGTTCGGCAGAGAAAGTCCTCCAAGGCCGAGGGCGCCAGCCGTTCCGAGAGAGCCAACCGAGAGGAAGCTTCGCCGGGAGTGTCGGGGAGAAGAAAAGGAAAGCATGGCCATCCGTTCAAAGGTGGGTGTCTTGGATTATTTTCGGAAATTGCGACAGCAAATGCAAGTTTTATCGGGCAAAGGTCGAGCGGTTACCCGGTTTTACCGGTTTCAGGGCAGATTCCTGTGCAAGTTCCGAGGCCAGGTTTTCGCCCTGTTTACCAGGCGTGGCCCGGGACCGGGGTTTTGAGGATCACTCTGCTAGCAGCTTCGACCTTGAATGAAATCGCCATTTTTCCTATTTACCATCCGCCGATTGATCGAGGTCCTTTCCATGAAAACAAACGTGAAAACAACTGCTGCCCTCTTTCTTGCACTGCTGGTAGCCGGAATGGTGACATCCACTGGCAGGGCCGAGGAGAGTTTTCCCTACACGATGGTGGTGTCCAGGGAGACAGCCGACGTCCTCAGCGGACCGGGCAAGACGCATTACGCTACTGACCGTCTTCCCCGCGGGACCAAGGTGGAGATTTATCGTCACGATCCGGGAGGCTACTACGCGGTACGTCCCCCCAAGGGGAGTTTCAGCCTGGTCCTGGCCTCGGCCGTGACCACGACCGGCGACCCCGGGGTGGTGGAGGTCAAAAAGGAAGCTGCCAAGGCCTGGGTCGGTAGCCGGCTGTCCGGTGACTTCAAGCCAATGTGGCAACTAAAGCTGAAAGTGGGAGAGCTTCTGAGCGTGGTCCGCAAAGTCGAAATCGCCGGGGCCCACTCGTCCCAAACCGACAGCTGGTACCAGGTCGATCCCCCCCGCGGCGAGTTTCGCTGGATACACAAAGATGATCTCGGCAGCCAGGCACCTGCCTCGGTCAGCACAGCTGACCTCGCCGGCAGGCAGCTGGAGCAGGCCAAGATCAATCTCGATTTGCTCAAGATGGAACAACAGGCTCTCACGGCCCGGGAAATTGCCTCGACCCAGAGAAGCGGTTGGAAAGTCATCGGCAGTGGCCAGCAAACCCGACCCCAGGTGAGCGTTAACGAAGCAGCTTTTGATGCGACGCTGCTCCCCTCAGGTTTTGATCAGCAGCT
The DNA here is from genome assembly GCA_036336715.1 of Planctomycetota bacterium. Taxonomy (GTDB): domain Bacteria; phylum Planctomycetota; class Planctomycetia; order Pirellulales; family Pirellulaceae; genus JABAAE01. The sequence continues at coordinate 18,966 of JAYZFP010000102.1, read as the reverse complement.
GGAATCGCTCGACCTTGCCCTGACCCAGTTGATCCTGGGACCCAAAACAGGCTGGCAGCTGGAGACGATGGAAGTGGCCGTCGAGCAACTGCGGAAACAGGCCCGCACCGGTGAAGAACTGGCACGGGCCAACCGGTTGGCACAAAAGATCGTGGAATTCCAGCAGGTCAAGGCGGATGCGTTGGCAGCCAATCTTTCCGATCGTCCTGCGGACGCGCGATTGCTGACCCCCGAGTTGGACAGGAAAAAAAATAACCCTGCGGCAATTGCCCGGTACGACGGAGAAGGGGTCCTGCGAAAACTCTACAGCACGGGCAACCGTGGAAAGAGTCTTTACGCACTGGAGGACCAAAATGGCAAAGTGGTCAAAACCATTTCACCTTCCAGCGGTTTGAACCTCGAGAGGTACGTGGGGCAATCGGTCGGACTGTATGGCAGGGCAGGGTACAACCAGCGATTGAACCGTCCCCACCTCACGGCATCTCGGGTGGTGGACCTGCGGACCATTCGCTGATGAGGATGCGGGGTCCTGTTGCCGATTTTTGAAGTCTGAAGGGTTGGCCGTTTTACGGGGCAGGGTGCTGCTGCGGCGGCACGGCAAGCCACCGAAAGGCTGGTACCCTCCCTACCCCGAGACAGTCCACGCGGGAAGGCGTTACAATCGGGCGTGCCGTTGGGCAGTCTCCGCCGTCCGGGCACCTCTTATTTTCAGCCACCCGCGACCCGTTTCCCCCATGTCCACCGAAGAACCGAATGCTCCTGCCTGGCAACCCCTGGGCACTACCGAACGCCGCGTATTTGGAGTCCTGGTCGAAAAGGCCAAGACGACACCGGATGCGTACCCGTTAACCGTCAATGGGATCACTACCGGCGCCAATCAAAAAAGCAATCGCAGTCCACTGATGCAGCTGGAGCCGATCGACGTTGAGAATGCTTTGGAAAACCTGAGGCGGCTGGGGGCGGTTTCCGAGGTCCAGGGGAGCGGGCGGATGCCCAAGTACCGGCACCGGGTTTACGAATGGCTGGGTGTCGACAAGGTCGAGGCAGCGGTCATGACCGAGTTGCTGTTGCGGGGTGAGCAGACCATCGGTGAACTGCGTGGTCGGGCGGCCCGAATGGAAAAGATAGCCGATGTCTCGGCTTTGCGTCCCCTGCTGGCTTCCCTGGTTGAAAAGGGACTCGTTCAGGCGTTGTCTGCCGAGGGAAGGGGACAGATGGTGACGCACTGTCTCTACCTGCCGGAGCAGCAGGAAAAGCTGAAGCGGACACATGGCGAGGGTGCTTTTGCGTTAGCCGGTGACGTCCCTGCCGCAGCCCCGCTGTCCGAGTCGGACCGGCCGGCGGCGGATTTCGCGCTGCAGGATCAGGCATCGGTTCAGTCAGCAAATTCTTCATCGGCTTCGGAACGGGGTTCCGAAGCGGGGCAGCAAAAAATTGCCGAAATGCAGGTCGAGATTGATCTGCTGAGGGAAACGGTCGCTGACCTGGAGAAACGGCTTTCCCAACTCGAGCAATTGATTCAGTAAGCCGGAACAGGGTCCTGGGCAATGGTCTGGCCGTATGTAGAAGGGAGCGTGGACCGGCCGCCTGCTCCGCCGCCTCTTACTCGGGCTGATACATGCGGGACTCTGATTTCATGATGTCCAGCTGCCCCTGCAGCCGTTCCCGAATCTGGGCCATCAGCGGGTCCTCGGCAGCCCCTCGTTCCCGTTTGGTAGAGACCTCGATCGGGTCCATGACCTCCAGGACGGCTTTCAGTTTTCCATGAATGCGGGCCTTGTCAGTCAGGTCCTCCTCGAAACGTTCGATGGTTTCCAGGATCCGGTCCACCGAGGGGAATTCGGAGACGTATGACTTGGGATAGCAATCCAGCTGTTGGGCCAGGTAGGTGTCCTCCAGGTGCACCCAGCGACGGGCTTTTTCCTGCTCGTCCACCTCTCCCCTGGAGATCTCCGGAAAGATCTTCATCCGCAGGTTCTTGATCCGGATCTGGATACCTTCGCTGGCATCCGCCTCGGCTCCCAGCCATTCCTTTTCCAGCGGATGGAGCAGGTGATTGACAAGGCCCTGTTGCCGGGCAAGGAAATCGCCGCTGGTCTCGGGGGCTTCGTATTCCAGTTCCTTCAGCTTGAGAAGTGCGTTGCCCAGTTTCTTGATTCGGTCGACCAGTTTGAGATCCTTCTGGTCTCTCCAGGAGATGCGGCGTTCGATATCCCCCAGCGTTTCGTCACACGCTTTGCGGATATCGCCTCCGTACAGGTACTTGATGGCGATCGGGTGAACGACCACTTTTCCACCGTCCCGTTTGGCCCGCTTCTTGGCGGCGGCCCGGGCAATGAACGAAGTCCCGTCCAAAAGCGCCATCAGTTTGTCGTTGGTACGACTGGTGGTTCCTTCAGGGAACAGGATGAAAGCCCGATCCCCCTCGGCCAGCACGTCGATCGCCCGGTCGATCGCCTGCCGGTCGATTCCTTCCCGGTTGACGCTGAACGCCCCCATCGCCCTCAGGATGAACCGGTACAACCAGCCCTGGTTGAACAGGTGCCAGCTGGCCATGGCGTAAAAAGTGCAGCCGGTTTCCAGGCCCAGAAAGCCCATGGCCATCGGATCGGCCGTTCGCGAGTGATTGGGGGTCAGCATGATACTGTGCCCCGCCGCCATCGATTCTTTCAGCTTGTCGGCGTTCCGCACCTCCGACGATTCGACCCCCTCCAGCTTTTTCAGCCAGCGTTTGAAAATGCCGGAATACATGATGAATTTGACAGGCCATTTGGAGCTGTAGGGCGCGACGAATTCGTAAGGCTTTTCGATCAGGACGTTTTGCATAATCGTTACGGTTTATCTCGGTTAAAAATTCTTCGCATTTGCAATACCGGGCATCTTCCTTATTCGGCCCTTTACTCTCCCAAAGCCTATTCGCTTTGGAATTTTCGCGATTCTTGACCACTCCCCGCTCCTTCAAGCGGAATTTCACCCCATAGTTTAATGGACGGGCCTCCCCGGGTCGACTTTAGATGGGGCGTGCCCGGCAGGGAACCGAACCGTGTCCACACTTGAGAGTTGCCTGGCCCCGCCGGTCCGACTGCTGTTCCGCACCTCCCGAAACCGATTTTGAGATGCCTGTTTCCAAGCTCAAGAAACTGAAACTGAAATCGCAGGTCTCGGCTTCCGGCAGCACGGTCCGCTGGCGGAACGCATTTGTGGAATACATGCGAAGTGAATGTCACCTGGCGGAAAACTCGGTGGCCGCTTACACACGTGACATTCAGCGTTTCCAGGACTGGCTGAAAAACCGCAGGATCCCGGAGCTCTCCATCCAGGATCTCTCTGATTTTGTCGCCTGGCTCGGCAGGCAGAATCTGGCACCGGCCAGCGTGGCCCGTCACATCGTCGGCTTGAGGATGTTTTTCCGCTTTCTCCAGATCGAAGGGGTGTTGAAGGACAATCATGCGGAGTTGCTGGGCAGTCAGAAATTGTGGGAGCGGATCCCCAGGGTCCTTTCACCCCAGCAGGTGGATCGGTTTCTCAGTGGTCCCCGGAGAAAGGACCGCTATTTCCAGCGGGACCGGGCCCTGTTGGAGATGCTGTACGCCACCGGTTGCCGGGCCTCGGAGATCTCGAACCTGAGAATCGAAGACATCCGTTTTCGGGAACAATTCTGCAAATGCCATGGCAAGGGGGACAAACAGAGAATCGTTCCGCTGGGTGAAAACGCAATCCGGGCGGTGCTCGAATACCGGAAAGGTCAGCGGCGTGAAACATTGGCAGGCCAGGAGGATCCCGGCTACCTGTTCCTTTCCCGCAGCGGGAAACAGCTCCGCCGGGAAGCGATCTGGGTGCTGGTGAAAAAGTATGCCCTGGCAGCGGATATCGATGTTGCCATCAGTCCTCACACTTTGCGTCACAGTTTCGCCACCCACATGTTGGCCGGGGGCGCGGATCTCCGCCAGGTGCAGGAATTGCTTGGGCACGCCAACATATCGACCACGCAGATCTATACCCACGTCGACCAGTCCCGGTTGAAAAAAGTACACCGCCAGTTTCACCCCCGTGGTTAGCCTGTGGTTAGCCTGTGGTTAGTCCCGGGGCATTCTTGAGACGGTCCAGCTGAATCCTGCGGGCCTATCGTCGGACGGGAAGCCGGTTTTCGTACCAGACCACGTTCCGGCTTTCGTGGCCGGCAATCAGAAAATCCTGGTCGCCGTCACCGTCCATGTCGATCGCCCGCATGTCGTAGGAGCCCTGGTCGGTCCCGATCAGGTGTCGGTCGAAATGCCCCCGGCCATCGTTTTCGTACCAGACGGCCTTGCCCGTTGCCTGCCGACCACAGGTGGCAATATCCCAATCCCCGTCCCGGTCCAGATCGACCAGTGCCAGGGAATGGGGTCCCACGAGGGTGTTGTCGATTTCGATCGGGCGGAAGGAAGGGCCCCGGAACCAGAGGACTCCCTTGCCATGTCCCCTCGAGGCGACGAAATCCATCTGCCCGTCTCCATCGAGGTCGGCGGGCAGGATGTTGGAAGCGCCAGGCTGTTTGTCACTGAGCAGGTGTTTTTTCCAGGGGCCGGTCGGGTCTTCCGGTTGTTCCCACCACGCAAACCACTCGCCGCCCGCAAAACCATCACCCCCTTTGGCTCCATAGCAGATGTCTCCCCGACCGTCCCGGTTGATGTCGGCAAAGCCGGCATAGTGGGAACCTCCGGGCGCTGTTCCGTCTGCAAAGACGTGGCGGATCCAATGCTTGGCCATTTTCGGGTGGGGAGGAATCTCCATCCAGGTCAGGGAATTTGGAATCGTGGTCACGTTCGGTTTGCGACCCGAATTCGCAATCAGGTCGAGTTGCCCGTCACGATTGACGTCCGCCGTAATCAGGCAGTGGGTTCCCAGGACCTCGTCGTCCACCACCCGGTATGTCCACGGTTTTTCCGCAAAGGGCTGATCGGGACATTCGAGCCAGAAGACGGTGTTGCTGGAGCCGATAAAATCGAGATCGCCATCGCTGTCGACGTCCAGCAGGCAGCTGTGGATGCAATCGCGACGCGGTTTCCTGCGGGAGTCGCGCGGGTCAAACCGGTGAATCAGTTGTTTCTTCCAGTGAGGACCCCTGACCAGGTAAATCTCCCCATCGTGGGAGGTGATGACGTCCATGTTTTTGTCCCCGTCAAAATCATGTGCCACCGCCGAATTGATCATTCCGCGGGCGGGCGGAACGATCAGGTGTTTCTTCCATCCCGCGGAAGGAACCTGCCCCGGCAAAGCGGCAGCAGGCAACAAACCGCCGATGCAGGAGAGGATCAGCGCGGGTAATGATCGTTGGTTCATGGGTTTTCTTCCTGGTCGTGGGGGTCGCACCTGAATCAGCGGCGGATATCCCAGTTTTTCCACGGCTGGAATCCCTGTTTTCCCTTGCCGTATACGGGCACACCGTTGGGGGGCTGCAATGCCCGGTAGGTGACCAGTTTTTTCCAAAGTTCTGCCACCACATTCTCCCTGGTCCCGGCAACGTTCTTTTTTTCCTGGGGGTCGATTCCGATTTCAAACAGGTGGACTTCGTGCTGCTCGCTACGGAGCGGGTTCTGAAGGCTGGGGCCGTTGACCACCAGTTTCCATTGCCGGTTCCTGACCGCAATCGTCTCTTTTTCGAGGCCGCCCTGGCCGTGATAGGAATACCAGTCCCGCTCGGGCAGCGTTTCCTGTTGGCCATTCAGCAGCTCCAGCAGGCTGACACCGTCGAATTTTCGCTGGGGGTGTTCCACCCGATTGGGTACCAGTCCAGCGCTGGCCAGGATGGTGGGCATCACGTCGATATATCCACAGACTGTCTCCAGTTTTCGGCCCGCTTTCCATTTTGCCGGCCAGCGGACTCCCGCCGGGACGCGAATCCCTCCTTCGAACGTGGTCAGTTTGCTCCCCCGCAGGGGCCGATTGTTGGCGGGGAAATGTTTGACACCTCCATTGTCACTGAAAAACCAGACCTGGGTCTGGTCCGCTTCACCGCTCTCCTCGATTGCCTTGAGAATCCTGCCGATTCCCTGGTCCATCGAATCGATCATCGCCTTGAATGTGTCAATTTTTGCCGGCTTCCTGTTTTGGAAATCACCCGGCAGGTCTTCCGGCTTGGCCTGGAAGGGTGAATGGGGTGCATTGAAAGGGACATAACAGAAGTAAGGTGCCTCGCCGGGGGCCGATTCGCTGATGAATCGGGCGGCCGCATCGGCGATCAGGTCGGTGGCGTAGCCCCGCCTGTCCGACGGCACCAGTCCCTGGTGCCAGTCCCGTTCCCCTTCCCGGGTCAGCTCAAAATAGTCGATCGCACCGTTGTAATGCCCTTCAAAGTGTGTGAAACCCTGCCGCAGCGGATGCCAACGGATGTCGTGGTGTCCGAGGTGCCATTTGCCGAAAACGCCCCGCCTCTGGTAGCCGGCCCGGGCCAGCGCCTCGGGCAGGGTCAGTTCACTTACCGGCAGGCCGTAATTCCTTTGGGGAGGAATTACCGCGCGCGCCAGGCCAAAACGGATCGGGTAGCGGCCGGTCAACAGTCCGGCCCTTGTTGGCGAACACATCGGGGCCACGTAAAAGCGATCCAGTTCCACCCCGCTGTGGATCAGTTGATCGATATTCGGGGTCCGGGCAAAGTTCCCGTGGTAACTGACACCGTTCCAGCCCAGGTCGTCTGCCAGCAGGATCACGATGTTGGGTTTCGTTTCCGCCCCGGGAAGCGGCCCTGCCAGTCCGGCAGCAACCACGATCAGCAGGGTCCAGTGGAAAAAACAGAATAAACGCAGCGGCATGGTCTCACTCCTGTTGGGGCCCGTGAAGGTGGTTTCCTTTGCGGGCGGCCTGCAATGCTTCGACGGTATCCACCTCGGCACCCGGATCGTTTTCCGATTTCATCCAGGCATCCAGGGCATCACTCAACCGTTTTTCCATCTGGCGGAATTCCGGTTTGCCGGCCAGGTTGTTCATTTCGTAGGGGTCACTGATCGTGTCGTAGAGTTGCGTTGGGGGCCGCCGCATGTACCGTTTGACCAATTCGTAAACCGATCGTTTGCGTATCGGGTCGGCACCCACCCAGGAGGCCCAGTACGGATTGTTCAGCCGCCCCCCTCCCATCAGGTGTTTCTCCACGTAGAGATCGTCCGGCAGCAGGTTGCAGATGTATCGGAATCTTCCATCGGTGACCGAGCGGATCGGGTAGCGGGGGCCTTCCGGCAGATTGTTGTGCATGGCAAAGGCAAATTCCCGGTGCCGTTGCGTCTTTCCCGTCAGGACCCCGGCAAAACTTTTTCCATCATGACGGTCGCTGGCAGCTCCGCCTGCCAGTTCCAGCAGCGTGGGAGCGATATCGGCGTATTGGACCAGGGCATCGGTACGCTTGCCGGCCCTGATCTTTCCGGGCCAGCTGGTAACCAGGGCGGTGTGCACGCCGGTGTTCCAGTTGGTCCATTTGCAGCCGGGAAACTGGGAACCCTGTTCGGAAGAAAACAGGACGACCGTTTCATCGCGTTGGCCGGATTCGTTCAGCGTCTGCAGAATCTGTCCCACCTGTTGATCCATGTAGGTGATCTCGGCCAGGTAGTCGGCAAAGTGCTGACGGGTCAACGGCGTGTCGGCGATATTGGCAGGCAACTGAAGCTTGCCCGGCGGATATCGTGAAGCGTCCCCCATGGTCCAGGGGATATGGGGCTCCACCAGTGCCACGACCAGGCAAAAGGGGGCTTGATCGCTGCGACTCATGAATTCACGGATCGGCCCCAGGTCATGCGGACGGGTCGGATCGCGGACACAGTTCGGATCAAAACCGGGGAGACTCTCAAACGGAAATGCCTTCGCCGGTTTGACATGCACTTTGCCGGCCAGTCCGACCCGGTAACCCAGTGGCCGGAGATCGTGGGGCAGGCTGCGGGTGTCGGGCCGACTCGCCGAATGGTTCCAGGCACATCCATTGGTCAGGGGGTACTGTCCCGAGTAGAGTTCGGCCCGGCAGGGCTGGCACATGGACGAGCAAAGGAAGGCACGGTTGAAAACCAGTCCCTGTTTGGCCAGTGCATCCAGGTGGGGCGTGATCGCATTGCGGCCACCGTACAGCGGGAGGTCGTTGTAGGTACAGTCATCAGCCAGGATGATGAGGAAATTGGGCCGGGGCGATTCGGCGGCCACCAGGTGGGTTGCCAGCAACAGCGTCAGCAGCGGTAAAAGGGAATGGCTGCATCTCATGGGGGATACCTCTCCAGGGAATGAACCATCCATTATAAACGGTCCCCCAAGGGGGCGTGAATCGGCGGAATGGCAGGGGCTTCCCGCCGAGCCACCGAACCGTTGGCCCGTGCCGATCCGTTGGCCCATGCTGGTCAGTTGTGCTGGGGCAGGGCGTTACCCGCCGGTCAGGCAATCAGCTCCGGGATCAGTTCGCCACCGAACTGGGAAAGCTGCTTGTAACGCCCGGCGTGAAAGTAGGTCAGCTTGTTGTCATCGAGGCCCAGCAGCCGCATCATCGTGACATGCACATCCCGGATGGGGTGAACCACATCGACCGCCTCGGCGGCGATCTCGTCGGTGGCTCCCACCACGGTTCCTTTTCGCACGCCTCCCCCGGCCAGCCACATGTTCATGGCATCCACATTGTGCCCCCGCCCCAACGCGGTCACCCCGCCCCGGTAATTGTTGTCAGGTGTGCGGCCGAACTCCCCGGTCCAGATGACCAGTGTTTCCTCCAGCAGTCCCCGGTTTTTCAGATCCCGGATCAACGCCGCAATGGGCTGGTCGACGCTCGCGATACGAGAAGCATGTCCCTTTTCCAGGTAGTCGTGGCTGTCCCAGCCACCCGAAAAGATCTGCACGAAACGGACACCCTGTTCGACCAGGCGGCGAGCCATCAGGCATTGCCGGCCAAAGGCAGCGGTTTCCTTCCGCTCCAGCCCGTAGGATTGCTTCAGCCAGGCGGGCTCCCGGTCTATGTCGACGACCCCGGGGACCGACATCTGCATCCGGTAGGCCAATTCATAACTTTCCATTCTCGCCGCCAGTTCAGCATGTTGCGGATTGCGGCGGGCATGTTCGCTGTTGAGCCGTTGCAGCTGGTCCAGCGCTTTTCGCTGATGGGCACGCGTCTTGAAGCGGGGAGGCATCAGGTCGAGGATGGGAGACCCGGTGGATCGCAGCCGGGTTCCCTGGAAATGGGCCGGCAGGAACCCATGGGTCCAGTTGGCAGGTCCCGCCTGGGGCAGGGCGAGTTCGGTCATCACCACGTAACCGGGCAGGTTCCGGTTTTCCGATCCGAGTCCGTAGGTGACCCACGACCCAAGTCCCGGATCACCACCCAGCCGGCTGCCGGTATTCATCTGCAGCAGGGCTTCCGGATGGTTGAGGGATTCCGCCTGGCAACCCCGGTAGACACAGAGTTCGTCCGCTACTGCCGGGTCGGCAAGGAACTTCCACGGCTCGGACATTTCGATCCCGGAGTCCCCTACTTTTCGCGAACCAAACGGGCTGCCGACGAAAAATCGTTTCCCGGTGGCCAACCCCGCGGTGCGGGTTGATTCCGACAGGTGCAGGCGATTCAATCGGGGCTTGGGGTCGAAGGTATCGGCCTGGGAGGGGCCACCCTCCATGAACAGCATGATCACCGCCTTTGCCTTGGGAACAAAGAGAGGTGGGTTCTTCGTTCCCGGGTCCAGTGGGGAGGAGATTCTTTTTTCATCCGCCTGCAGCATCGAGGAGAACGCAAGTGCGCCCAGCGAGGAGCCGAGTCCATAGAGAAAATCGCGTCGTGGCAAAGTCGGGTTCATTCGATTTGATCCAAAACAGGATGGGGTGTTTCAGTGGGTTGCTTGGGTCGGCGGTGGGATTTGAAAACCAATGACCAACTTGCGGTCCGGTTCAGCGGGACCGACCCGGGGTCAGTAAACGAACAGCATCTCGTTACTGTTAAACAGCAACAGGCAGATGTCGGCCATGGCCCGCGTGTCGGCGTCTACCGTCCAAGGCTTGGCGTCCGGAACATAATCCTCAAACACGTTCAGTTTTTCGATGAATACAAAGGGCTTGCCCGTCAGTTCTTCGACCAGTGAACGTTCCACCGAGGTGGGGTACTTCTTGGGTGCGGGTGGATGCTCCCGGTGATAAATCCGCATCTCCTCCAGGTACGCCGCCAGGTTTTTCATCTCGCCTGGGGTCGGGTTGCGGCAAAAAGCCAGGTGCACCGCCCGCTCGATCCAGCCTTGCGGGTTGTCAGGTTTTTCCTTCATCACTCGCAGGGCAAAGGCAATGGAGCGGTCGGTCATCACATCACTGTTGAGCAGCGTGAAAGCCTGGGGGGTCACCGAGTAGGCGTTCCGGATTTCGCAGGATTCGTTTGGATTCGGCTGGTTCATGATTTCCAGGAAGGGGTCGGCTTGTCCCCGGACACGGTAGGCGTAAATGGTGCGGCGATTCCGTTCCCACGGTGTGCGCGAGGGTTGGTGCGCGGGGGCGATGGAGAACTGGATCATCCTCGGTTGAAGCGCGACCTCCATGTTGATTTCGGGCATGATCGGCAGGCCACCCGTCTCCCGGTTCAGTTCGCCACTGATCTGAAGCAGGCTGTCACGCAGTTCTTCTGCCGTGATTCTGCGTGCTGGAAAAGTGGCCAGCCAACGCCGGTCCGGGTCTTTTTGCTGCTCGACTTTCAAGTCAACCGATCGGCTCGAGCGGCGGTAGGTGGCTGAGGTCATGATCAATCGGTGCAGCCGTTTGACCTTCCAGCCGTTACGAACAAAATCGGCGGTCAGCCAGTCAAGCAATTCGGGGTGCGAAGGCTTGCTCCCCTTGGCACCAAAATTGTTGGCCGTTTTGACAATTCCCTTGCCGAAATGATATTGCCAGACCCGGTTCACAAACGATCTCGCTGTCAACGGATTTTGAGGGTCAACCATCCAGCGGGCAAACTCCAGCCGCCGCCCCACAAGGTCGCGGGTGATCCCGAAACGGTCCGTTCCCTTTCCCGGCTTGCTCCCCTGGTTGCTGTCTCCAGCCTTGTTGATTTTTGCCGCACTGATTCCTGCCGCACTGAGGACGCCCGGATGCGCCGGGTCGAGCTGCGCTTCCAGGGAGCCGCCCCCCAGGATAAAGGTACTGGGACGCCATTTGCGATTGATGTTTTTGGGGGTTCGCAGCTTGCGTCCATTCTTGAAACCGTCCTGGCCGTTATAGACCGCCTGCGCCATGGGCTGGAAGCGTTCCATGCGGCGTTCCCATATCCAGACGTCCTGCTCACGCACTTTCTTGACCCCTTTTTCCTCAGGGGTCAGTCCGACATGGCGGGGCGGTTTCTGGTCCTCGGGATCCTTGCGGCGGGCGTTCTCGTCTTTGTAGGGCAGGTTGTGTTTGGCATACCATTCACGGGCGGCAGCCTCCTGCTTGTCGTAGACCTCGGCCCGTTTGGAACGGGCGTAATCCAGCAGTTCTTCCACCAGCTGCTTTTTTTGAACAAACCCTTTTCGGTTCTCCTGCGGCAGGAAATCGGCTTTCATCTCCGCCGGTTGGGTGGTGGCAAAGGTGGCGTACATGCGGTAGTAATCCCGCGTGGGCAGGGGATCGAACTTGTGGTCATGACATTTGCAGCACCGCATCGGCATTGAGAGAAAGGTCTGTCCTACGTTGTGTACCAGGTCGTCGAGGTAGATCTGCCGGGCCTCCGGTTGCGGTACCATGGCGGTTCCCCACGGACCCATCCGCAGGAACCCGGTCGCAATCAGCGACTCCGGGTCCCCCGGTCGCAGTTCGTCCCCCGCGATCTGTTCCATCACGAATTCGTTGTAGGGTTTGTCTTCGTTAAAGGCCCGGATCACATAGTCCCGGTAGCGCCAGGCGTTGGATCGTTCATAGTCGTTGGAGAATCCCGCCGTGTCTGCATACCTCGCCACATCCAGCCAGTGCTGGGCCCAGCGTTCCCCGTAGTGGGAGCTGGAGAGGAGCCTTTCGATCAGGTCCTTCCAGGCAGCCTGCGGGTCCTTTTTCCAGGCCTTGCCGAATTCGAATACCTCCCGGGGGGTCGGGGGCAAGCCGGTCAGGTCATAGCTGGCGCGGCGGATCAGCACACCGTAGCCCGCCTGCCTGGCCGGCCGAAGTTCCACCTGCCGCAGTTTCCTTTCGATAAAGGCATCCACCGGGTGCCCGGTCGCTCCCTGGTTCGGCAGTTGTGGAGCAACCAGTGGTTGAAAGGCCCACAGGTCTTCCTTGCGATACCGTCGGTAGGTCCAATCCTCGGCCAGGCCACCGCTGGTATCGACGATGATCCCGTCGCTGTTTTCCCGCACCGCCCATTCAGCCTGCTGGATTTGACGTTGCTTTTCACGGTCCGGCCAGGGGGCCCCCGCCACGATCCAGGCCCGGATTGATTCAATTTCGTCCGCCTGCAGGCGATCGTTTTCCTTGGGTGGCATCTCCAGGTCTTTCCAGAGAATGGCCCGGTAAAGCGGGCTGGCTTCCGGTTTGCCAGGTACCAGCGCGGGTTCGCCGGATTCACCTCCGGCGATCATTCCCTCGCGGGTCAGCAGGTCGTAGTCCCCCCGTACGTCCCCGGCATCCTGTCCGTGGCAGACAAAACAGCGGGCCTTGAGGATCGGCAACACGCGCAGTGTGAACAGTTTTTCTGCCTCCTCCCCGGTTGGGACAGGCATCCGTTCCCGTGCCTCTTCGCTCGCAGCGCAGAATGGCTGGAAGCAACTGGCCAGGGCCAGCAGGATCGCAACAGATGTTGCAAACGCAGTCCGCCGACGCAGTCCTCCTGTGGAAACAAACATCGGTAAATTGAGTGATGGGATTCGGGTGGATTTCATGGATCAGGGTTTGCCTTTTCGATACATCAGGGCTACTTCATCAGCGGAAATCGCCTGCGTCAGGATCAACAGTTCGTCAATCGTACCATTCAGGTTTCGGATCGCGAATTTTTCATCCGGCCGGGTCGGGATCGACCAGTTACCGATTGTCGCCTCACCAATTCGCGTGGTGGTAACCATCAGCTGCTCCGGAATTTTTTCCGAGTGGATTGGCCGGCCATTCAGGTAATGGGTCACCGTGCCGCTCCCCGCATCAAAGGTGGTCACGATCTGCAGCCACTTTCCGCTCATCGAAGGTTTCCAGAAAGGGGGAGAGACCACCGGGTGATGGGCCCGACCCTGGCCTGTCTGGCCACGCTTCCAGTCATCCGAACGCCAGCGAACGGAAAAAAAAAGTCGTCCGGAATCGAGGATCTGCCAGTGCGGTTCCCCCTGGTCATAATGATCGGTCAAAAAGAGGGAATTATAAAGTCGATCCAGACTGTCAATCCGGACCCAGGCTGCAAAAGTCAATGACTGGAACTCCCCCGGGATATTCAGACGTACCCGGTCTCCCGGGTGCTTGAATTCGAGGCCTCCCTTGCCCGTCCAGCGTCCGCTCACCCGCCGGGCTCCTACGATGGCACCTGACGGATCGAACAGGGGACGGGTGGCCGAGTTTCTCAGGGTTCGCCCCCAGGGGCCCGCCTGGTCGAAAGAATAAAACGCCAGAACCCGCGGATCCTCCCTGAGTTGATTGGCCCACTCCCGCCAGTTCCGCATCCGAGTACTGATCTGGTCGGCCCGTTTGGCTTCCAGTTCGGACATCGTCACAAAGCGGTCCGGGGAGTATTCGGCCGATTCGATTCCCCGCTCCGTCCTGGAAATGGCCTGGCCGGCAGGCAGTTTTCTAACCGGTTGCCTGCCGGAGTGAATTTCGACTTCGCCATCAAAGACCTGCACATCCGTTTTTCCCGGTTCCACCGCCAGGCCGAATTCGGTCCCCAGGTCGACCACCCGGATCCCGTCGACATCGAGGGTGAATCCCCGGGCCACCGGCGGAACGGTTGCCCGCAGACGTCCCCGTCGTACCCGGGCCAGCGAGGCTGTTTCGATTTTCAGTTCGGCCGGCCCTTCCACCACCAGGGTCGCACCGCAAAAAAATTCGATCTGCACCAGTCCCTGGTCCATGGCCAGGGTGCCAGGCTTGATGGCATCGCCGATTTCAAGCGGTGATGCCGGATCGCTCCAGAGGACATCGACCATGCGCGTGACCAGGGCAACACCTTCGGCCGTCTTTTCCGGTCGACCCGGAGAGACGGGCGGATTGGGCGAGCTGGCTTCTTTTTCCACCAGCTGGGACGCTTCTTTTTTTCCCGAGAACTGAATGGCAAACAGCGATGCCGCCGCGACCAGGAACACCAGGGTCGCCACGGTACCCCAGACGGGACCAATCCCTTCGATCCGTGGATCCTTCCGCCTCGGGAGTGTCGGCGCTGCAGGAACCGGGTTCGCCGCGAGTGCAGGCGTGTCGACCTGCGGGTAAATCTCGGCCTCCAGTTTGAGAGCCGCGTTCATGAGTTGCCACTGGATGAAATCCTCCCGCGCTGCCGGGCTGTTTTTCAGGATCGATTTCAGTCTTTCTGCCCGTTTGCCCTGCAGTTGCCCGGTCTCCATTTCGAGCAACAGTTCTTCGATTTCTCTTTTCTGTTCGTCGCTCATGACGTCTCCCCGTGGGTGCTCCGGCGAATGCACTCACCCAGCTGGTGGCGAATCCTCAGCAGAGCGACTTTCATCGAGCCTGCGGACTTTCCCATGTCGGCTGCCACTTCGGAGATGCTTTGGGCTGCAAAATATCTTTTCTCGATCAGCCTGCGGCTGGAGGCTGACAGCCGGTTCAGGCAGAGCTTGAGGGCCTGTCTCCAGGATTCAAACTGGCTGGCCTGTTTTTCGGCTTCCTGGCTCAGCAGTTCCACCAGTTCACCGTCCAGCACAAAACGATCCCGCTGGCGGTTCCTCAGGTTGGAGAGCACCTGGTGGCGGGCAAATGCCAGCGCCCAGGGAAGAAAGGGACGCTGCGCATCATAATCCCCGATTTTTCGCCAGAGGACGAGGTTGGTTTCCTGGACCACGTCGGAAGCGCGGGCATGATCGCCCAGCAGCGAAAAGACATAGGCGAAAATCCGGTTCTGGTTTTCCGTCAGTCGCTGGACGAAAGTTTCGGTTTTTTCGGCGTCTTCATTTTCCATGGTGAATCCTTTTCACTCTATTTCCGCAGAATTGGGCAGGGTTACACCTTTTTTCATATTTTGCCAAAAACAGTGGCTCCCGGGGCCAAACTTGCATTCGCTTTTCGGATTCCCGGCTTTGGGCTAGTTTGCAGGAGGAAACAGAACCGGGCTAAAAGTCCTCTCCAGGCAGAATTTTTTGTTAACGGACCCTTCCTCCTGATTCGGACAGCCAACCATGAATTCCAACTGCCGCATCGTGGCCCTGATGGTTGTCTGGTTGCTTCTTGGCCTGCAATGGATGCTCTTCACCCACGAGCTGGGCCATCTCGTTGCAGCAAAAATCTGCAGGGCCAGGGTGACCTATCTTGACCTGCATCCCCTGGGAATCTCATCGATGCTGTTTGAGTCCCCTTCCTGCCGCAGCCTGATCCTGTGGAGCGGCTTCCTGCTGGGGAGCCTGTTTCCCTTTGTCCTGGTGAGTGCCTGGAACATCGGGTTGGGGGGCCTGGGAATTTTCCTGCAGGCCTGGGCCTGGTTCTGCCTGCTGGCCAACGGTCTGTATCTTCTCGTCGGAGCTACCGAGTCACTCAGCGACAGTGGTCTGCTGGTGGCTGCCGGTTGGCCCGGATGGACCCTCACCCTGGCCGGTGCAGGGCTGGCAGCCTTGGGATACCGGGGGCTCTCCCGCAGAATGCAAATGGACTGGAATCGGCAGCAGCTGAATTCCATCCGTTGGACCGGAATCGGCTGCTGGGTCGTGGTGCTGGTGAACTGGTTGGCCATCCAGTACGGAATTGCAAGATTGCTGGCGGTTCCCTGACGGTGTCTTTCGCTGTCCGGCCTTGTTTCAAGCGTTGGCGACCTGCGTCAGGTGCCTGTCGCAGGCCCAGGCCGCTTCCCGGCCTTCGTTGATGGCCCACACGATCAGGCTCTGTCCCCGACGACAATCTCCCGCAGCAAAGATGCCCTCGACGCTGGTCGAATAGTCACCGTACTCCGCCCGGTAGTTTCCACGGGGATCAAGTTCCAGTCCCAGTTGGTCCGAAAGCACCGTCTCCGGCCCGACAAATCCCATCGCCAGCAGCACCAGTTCGGCTTCGAAGATCTTTTCGCTCCCTTCGACGCGGGTAAACGGCGGGCCTCCTTCGACCGGACGGGACCAGTCCACATTCATGGTCTTGAGGCCCGTCAATTCACCCTCGTCATTCCCGACAAATTCGACGGTTTCTATGGCGAATTCCCGGGGGTCTTCACCAAACCGGGCTCGCGCTTCGGCGTGACCGTAGTCCACCCGGAAAATGCGGGGCCACTGTGGCCAGGGGTTGCTTTCGGAACGTGAATCCGGTGGCCGATTCCCGATTTCGAAATTCACCAGGCTCTTGCAGCCGTGACGAATGGAGGTCCCGATACAGTCGGTTCCCGTATCCCCGCCACCGATTACGATGACGTTCTTGTCCTTGGCGGAAATGTATTCTCCATCCTCCAATCCGCTGTCCAGGAAGCTCCGTGTGTTGGCGTGCAGGAAGTCCATTGCCATGTGCACCCCTTTCAGCTCCCGACCCGGAATCGGCAGATCCCTTGGCCGGGTTGAACCCACGCAGAGCACGATTGAGTCGTAGTCCCGCTTCAGCTGTTCGGCCTCGATGTCTTTGCCGATTTCGGTGTTGACGCGAAATTCGATCCCTTCGTCCTCGAGGATCTTGACCCGGCGATCGATAATCCACTTTTCCAGTTTCATGTTGGGAATACCGTACATCAGCAGGCCACCAATCCGGTCCGCCCGCTCGAAAACGGTGACCTGGTGACCCCGCTGGTTCAGTTCCGCCGCGCAAGCCAGTCCCGCCGGACCCGATCCCACGACGGCGACTTTCCTGCCGCTGCGACTGGCAGGGGGATGGGGCTGAATCCAGCCCTGTTCAAAACCGTGATCGACAATGGAACATTCGATATTCTTGATCGTGACGGCTGGTTCATGGATCCCCAGCACACAGCTTCCCTCACATGGGGCCGGGCAGACGCGACCGGTAAATTCCGGAAAGTTGTTGGTCTTGTGCAGCCGTTCGAGGGCTTCTTTCCACTTGTTGCGGTAGATCAGGTCATTCCATTCCGGAATCAGGTTCTTCAGTGGGCAGCCGGTTGCCATCCCTTCGATCACATCCCCGGTATGGCAGAACGGAACGCCGCAATCCATGCACCGCGCTCCCTGTTTTTTCAATTCGTCGACAGGCATGGGGTGACTGAATTCACTCCAGTCCAAAATACGAAGACTGGCGTTCCGCTCGCGCGGAGTGGATCGATCAAATTCCTTGAAACCGGTCGGTTTGCCCATTCTTGTCCTTTAAACGTTTTCCAGACGGTTGGCGTTGCCGCGGGAAAACCCGCGAGCTCGGTTAATGCAGTCGTGATTGACCTGTCTGATGGCGATTCCCCGCTTATGTCAAAAACAACGATGCCAAAAGCAACTCGCTACCGGGTCAGTCCGAGTTGCGGCCCATCGATGGGGCCATCAACATGCTTCGTCAGTTTGTATCGCCCGGTCATCAACTTCTCAGATGACATAGGCAATTTAAATCGTTGACGGGGGAATCCCCTATTCTTAACCAAAACGGCAGATAACGAAAGTTGCCCGACTTTGAATATTTTGGCCTATTCACCTAGAATGCACGCCAGTTGTCAATTTATTTTGGTGAGGTAAGCCGGTGCCGACCAACAACATCTTCATCATATTCGGATGCCTGATCTGCTCTCTGGTCTGTTATTCCGAATACCAGAAGAACCGCTACAGCGATACGATCGCCGAAGCGATGACGATTATCGAAACCCAGGCGCTCAAGAAATTGTCCCGAAGGGAGCTTTATCGCGCAGCAATGCAGGGTATGGTTGCCCAAATTGACGAGCACTCCGCTTTCATCGATGGCCGTGAGGACGTTTCGGAATTCCGCGAGTCCCTGGACCAGGAATTCGGTGGCATCGGGATTATTGTCGAAAACAACGAAAAAACGGGTTTGACCGTGGTCACCCCCCTCCCGGAGACACCGGCCGCCAACGCAGGAATGCAGCCCGGTGACGTGATTATCGCAGTCAACAGCCAGGCCACCCGTGACCTGAGCCGTGAGGAATCGATCAAGCTGATCAAGGGTCCGGTCGGGGAATCCGTCAATATTGAATTCCGGCACCGGGGGGATACTGATACGGTTTCGGCAGACATGGTCCGTCAGGTTGTCGAGGTTCCGTCCGTCGAGGGGGACTCTCGTGACTCGACCCTCCACTGGACATTCCGCCTCGAGCAGGATCCCCGGATCGGTTACATCCGACTATCCACGTTTGGAGAAAAATCCGAAAAGGAAATCTCGGCGGCCCTGGCGACCATTGACGGGGATGTGAACGGCCTGATTCTTGACCTGCGGGACAACCCGGGCGGTCTTTTGAACACGGCGATTCAACTGGCGGACAAGTTCATCGACGACGGGGTGATTGTCGAGACCCGTCGCAGGGATGGCCGTGTGGAAGACCGCTACACGGCATCGGCCAAACTCGAATTCGACAAACAGATCCCGATGGTCATCCTGATCAATGGGCGGTCTGCCAGCGCCAGCGAAATCATGGCCGCCTGCCTGCAGGATCATGGACGGGCAATCATCTGCGGCGAAAGATCGTGGGGAAAGGGAACCGTCCAGAATGTGATCACCATGGAAAACCAGAAAAGTATCCTCAAGATCACGACCGCCAGTTACTGGCGGCCAAGCGGCAAGAATATCCACCGGTCCGAGGGAGTGACCACGGAGGATGAATGGGGTGTGATTCCCTCGCCCGGATTTGAGGTCAAGCTGACCGAGGAACAGCAGTTCGATGTGCTTCGCTACCGGAACCTTCGCGATCGGAAAAACATTGGTCTCAAGGTCGATCAGCCGATTGAAAAAGTGGAGGACCCCCAAATC
>JAYZFP010000101.1:0-28916 GCA_036336715.1 Planctomycetota bacterium | reverse complement strand
GACGCCCCGGGGAATGGGATTTCGGCGATTGCCCCAGCCGCGTTTCCGACTGCCTCCACATTTTTGTCAAATTTGGAGTCCAGTTGCTGACCGATGGAAACCAGGTTCCACCCGTTTTCCAGTTGAAAATTCACCGAGGAACTGCCGAGGCCCGTGCGGACCTGAATTGAGTATTCCTCTGCGAAATCCGGAAGATACTGCAGTTCCAACTGGACCCGCGTTTCGGAGGTGGCGTTGATCCGGGTTTGCGACTTTCCCTCTCCCCGCGAGGTGACTGTCTCGTAGGGTGTGATCAGCAGGTAAGGTTTGGGGCGGTAGTATCGAATCCCGTCTCTCAATTCACCCGGGTTTTTCACGACACGGACTTTGGGGCTACAGCCCAGCGAGCCGAGACAGCATACAGCGAAAATGAAAATCCTGATCACGACTGCCCTCCCTGGAATTTCGTGTGGATCGTTATCACATCTCGGTCAGGAGCTGTCAGTTTGCCAGTGAATCTTCTGTTTGCCAGCTTTGATTTTTCTTTTTGACTTCCGGTTAATCGGTATGGGCAAGCAGGAGTGGCCATTTGGCTGACCGAACATCGGCCAATACAGAGCTGTTAAGGCGCCTCGCGCCCGGGTTTTGCCAACACAATTTTTCAGAATGGATCCCGGATGGTAACCGCCGGTCTCCTGTTGGTCGGCCGCCAAACAGGTTAATCTGGACTTTTTTGACTCGGGAAATCTGCACGGAACATGTTTGACGTCTACGGTATTGGCAATGCACTGGTTGATATCCAGGCACAGGTCGGCGATGAGGTAGTCGCCGCCGCGGGATTTGAAAAAGGGATCATGACGCTGGTTGATGATTCCCAGCAAAAAGGGGTTCTTGATCAATTGGCGGATCGGAGTCTGAATCGTTGCGCCGGTGGTTCCGCTGCAAATACCATCGTCGGAATCGCCGATTTCGGTGGCAAGGCCGCCTACTGTGGCAAGGTAGCTGCCGACGAGGTGGGGGAGTTCTTTCTGCAGGATATGCGAGAATTGGGAGTCACTATCGAGGTTGCCGCTTCCCAGGAGGGACAATCGGGAACCTGTGCGGTGTTGATCACCCCGGATGCCCAGCGGACGATGTTGACCAACCTTGCGGTTTCGGGCCGTTTGTCTCCGGCTGATGTTGACGAAGAGATTGTCAAAAATTCCAAATATGTCTACGTCGAAGGTTATCTGTTTACCGGTGAGGAGACCCGAGCGGCCGCGTACCGGGCCATTGAGCTCGCTGGCAAGCACGGTGTCAAGGTTGCCCTGACCGCCTCGGATCCTTTTCTGGTCAACATGATGCGAGATGAAATGTGGCAGCTCGTGCAGGGGCCGGTTGACCTCTTTTTCTGCAACGAAGAAGAGGCCAGGAGCCTGACACAGAAAGAGGACCCTGCGGAATGTGCCGAGGCAATTCACCAGCATGCAGAAAACGTAGCCCTGACGTTGGGTGCCAAGGGTTCCCTGCTGATGCACGAGGGAGAGTTGATTACGGTTGAGGGTGTGGACGTTTCGGCAGTCGATACCACCGGTGCCGGAGACATGTACGCGGGCGGACTCCTGTACGGGATCACCAATGGCTGGAGCTGGAAACAGGCGGGGCGATTGGCTTCGCATGCGGCCGGTCGGGTGGTTTCCCAGTTGGGTGCCCGGTTGGCGAACCGGTTTACCGCCTCTGAGATTGAGGCTTTGAAGGGATGAATTCCCCGGGGGCATGCGATTGGGTAAATTCCTTTCGGTACATGTCCCTTTCTCAACCAACTCAGGGGGCTTGTTTGGCTGGAATCCGAATTCGGAATTCCGGGAATCGGGCAGCTGGACGAAAAAGAGCACGGGCGTGTCGGTTCCTCAAGATACAATCCAGGGCTCTGTCAATGCTGAGAGTTGGCGCTGAATTGTCTCGCCGGCCCTGATTTGTCTGCCGTTGCGGGTTGGGCTAAAGTGAAGACATTCCCCGTCGGTTATTGAAGGAAAGCTAATCCATGAACAACCCCAACTTTCTGTCCGGTATTGCCCTGTTCACCCTGTTGGCGGCTTTTTGCAGCAGCCCGGATATCCTGGGTCAGGAAAAAGATGCAGCAGGTCAGGCAGATGCCTCTGCTGCCCAGCGTTTACTTGCCGCCTCCGGACCTGGCTGGAAATCGTTGACCGGAGAAGATTTTACCCGGGTCAACAGTGCTGAAGATACCTGGACATTTAAGGGGAACATGATCCATTGCACCGGAAAGCCGGTCAGCGTCATTCGCAGCAAAAAACAGTACACCAATTTTGAATTGGTCTGCGAGTGGAGGCACCTGAGGAAGGCTGGCAATTCCGGGATCTTTATCTGGACCATTCCCGAATCCTTGGAGCGTCTCAAGGGGCCTGGACTTCCACAGGGGGTAGAGGTTCAGGTACTCGATCTCGGTTACAAAGAGAACTATGAACAGGGGGGTAAGCGAAAAGCCGACTGGTTTACCTGTCACGGTGATGTCTTTCCGGTCGGTGCCGTCAAGTTCAAGCCATTTCCACCCGTAGCGCCCAATGGCAAACGGAGTTTTCCCAGCAAGGAACTGAGCCGGGGTGTCAACCAGTGGAATCATTACTACGTGCGGGCCGTCAATGGTGAGGTGCGGTTGTGGGTCAACGGGGAAGAGGTTTCCGGTGGAACCGATATCAGCCCGCGGACCGGCTTTCTCTGCCTAGAGTCGGAAGGGTCGCCGTTGGAGTTCCGCAATTTGAAAGTACGTGTCCTACCCTGATGTGCCAACCACAGGTCAGGCATGAAAACCACCTTGAGCACTTGGGGAGCACTCTTCGGTCATCATCCCCCGACAGCCGCCAGTTGCTTGCGGGCAAAGTCGACAAATCGGTGGGCTGCGGCGGAAGCTGTTGTCGCCTCATAATGCAGCCGCAATTCCAGTTCGGGAAGGCTCTGCAGGGTGTCTGAAACCGGTAGTTTTTTCAGGCCATCGGGGACCACGCTTTCGGCCAGGACGGTGACTCCCAAGCCTGTCTTGACGGCAGCGCACGCGGCGTCATGGCTGGAGCTGGTCAGCCGCAGGTTCCACTGGGTTCTGGTTTGCTGAAGAGCGGTTTGCATGTGAGCCCGGTAGATACAGGGAGCGGGTGCGGCCACGATATCCAGCGGTTCGGTGCCGCTGACCGAAAAATCGAGACTGGCAACCCAGACCAGTGGTTCCATTCCCAGCAGGATTCCCTCGTTGGTTCTCCCCACGTCATGCAGGGCAATGATCAGGTCATAGCTGGACGAATCAGAGAGTAATTGCTTGCTCAGCTCGCACTCGATTTCAATCACGATGTTGGGGTGAGCGCGTGAAAAGGACCCGACCAGCTGGGGAAGTATCGACATGGTGAACTCGTGGGGAATGCCGATTTTCAGCCGCCCACTGACTTCCGGTTTCACCAGGTAGGTTACCGCCTCATCATTGAGCATCAGGATTCTCCTGGCGTACTCAAGCAATGCAGTTCCTTCGGCCGTCAGTGATTGCTGGCGGGATCCCCGGTCAATCACGTTGGCACCCACCAGTTGTTCCAGCTTTTTCAGTTGCAGGCTGATGGTCGGCTGTGTGAGGCCAAGCACTCTTGCTGCCTGTGTGAAGCCGCCCTTGTCAACGATCGTTACGAATGTCCGCAATACATCTATCGGGAGATCTTTCATGCTGTCTCTAGTGAGCCTATAAGAATTTTCAATGTTGAGATTATCATTATTGATTTCACAAATGAAGGGGCGTTTTATAGATTAGTGAAGGACCGGAGATCGTCACGGTCATTTAACTATCCAGGGAGCAGGACCGTGAGCGTCGTATCTTCAAGCATGCAGGCCAGCCAGGCAAAAAAGGGCAAGGAATTCCTCGATCGCCACATTGGAATTCGGCAGGATGAGATTTCCCGCATGTGTGGCCAACTTGACGTAGTGGATTTGAACGAGTTGGTTGAGGAGGTGATTCCCAAGTCCATTCGAACGGGAGGGGCTTCGGAATCGCCCGCCAGAAGTGAAGCGGAGGCACTGGCACGTTTGAAGGAAATGGCAGCGAAAAATCGGGTCGCCCGATCCATGATCGGCATGGGGTATTCCGCCTGTCATACTCCCAGCGTCATTCTGAGAAACGTACTGGAAAATCCCGGCTGGTACACGGCTTACACCCCTTATCAGCCCGAGATATCCCAGGGACGACTGGAAGCGTTGCTCAATTTTCAGACGGTCGTTACCGATTTGACCGGATTTGCGGTCGCCAATGCCTCCCTGCTGGATGAAGGGACTGCTGCTGCCGAAGCGATGTCACTCTGCCTCCGCAGCAGCAAACAGCAATCAAGGAAATTTTTTGTTTCGCAGGATGTGCATCCCCAGACCATCGAGGTCCTGCGTACAAGGGCATTGCCCCAAAACGTGACGCTGGTTGTCGGAGACACCGCCACGGAGGAAAACGAGGGTCCTTTTTTTGGGGCGCTGTTTCAGTACCCCGGTAGTTCCGGTGAAATTGCCGACCTGGCCCCGGCGATCGAGTCCATTCAGGCGGATGGCGGCCTGGTGGTGTTGGCGGCGGATATTCTGAGTCTGACCCTTTTGAAGCCCCCGGCAGAATTGGGGGCCGATATAGCCATTGGCTCAACTCAGCGGTTGGGTGTGCCACTGTTTTATGGTGGGCCGCATGCCGCTTTTTTTGCGACGCACGAAAAATACAAACGCGCTTTGCCGGGCCGGATCATTGGTGTCTCGCGAGACAGGCACGAGAAGACCGCACTGCGAATGGCACTGCAGACGCGTGAGCAGCACATCCGGCGCGACAAGGCAACAAGCAATATCTGCACGGCACAATCCCTGCTGGCCGTGACCGCCGCATTTTTCGCCATGTATCACGGTCCCGAGGGGTTAACGGCAATAGCCAGCAGGATTCACCGGCTGACCTGTCTGCTGGCTGCACATCTGTCGAACCACGGGCTCCAGGTCGTCAACCGCAGTTGGTTTGATACCCTGACCATCAAGGTGGCGGATGCCGGGCAAGTGCATCGGCGTTCCGAGTCGAGGGGCATCAATTTTCGCTATGTCAACCGGGAACATGTCGGGGTGTCGTTGGATGAGACCACTACTGAAGCGGATATTCAGGACGTGCTGCTCTGTTTTCTTCCCGAGTTCGATGATCCTGTCGAATTGGCCGAAGTCTGGAGCTCGATTCCCGAGAGCCTGTCCCGAACCAGTCCTTTTTTGCAGCACGAGGTTTTTCATCGCTACCAGACCGAGACCGAAATGATGAGGTACCTGCGGAACCTCTCTGATCGTGACCTGGCTCTCGATCGAACCATGATTCCGCTCGGCTCCTGTACAATGAAACTGAATTCGGCGACCGAAATGCTCCCCATCAGCTGGCCTGAATTCGCCAATATTCATCCCTTTGCTCCGAGTGACCAGACGATCGGTTATCAGGAAATGATCGCGGAACTGGAAGGGATGTTGTGTGACGCCACCGGGTATGACGCTGTCTCGCTGCAACCGAATGCAGGGTCCCAGGGCGAGTTTTCCGGTTTACTTGCGATCCAGGCCTATCACCAGAACCTGGGCGAAGCGCATCGCAGGATTTGCCTGATTCCCGAGTCAGCACATGGTACCAACCCGGCATCAGCCCAGATGGTGGGATTGGAAATTGTGGTCGTGAAATGTGACGATTCGGGGAATGTGGACATTGGCGACCTGACTGCCAAAGCAGAAGAACACGCGAATGAACTCTCCTCACTGATGATTACCTACCCGTCCACACATGGTGTTTTTGAAGAGAATATACGTGAGATTTGCGATGTGATTCATCGCTTTGGCGGGCAGGTTTATATTGATGGTGCAAATCTGAATGCCCAGGTGGGGCTCTGTTTTCCCGGTGAGTACGGGGGAGATGTTTCCCACCTGAATCTGCACAAGACCTTTTGCATTCCCCATGGTGGTGGCGGTCCCGGTGTCGGCCCGGTGGCCGTCAAGGATCACCTGGCGCCGTTTTTACCGAGCGAAAAGAATTTCAATCTGCCGGCAGTGTCGCCGGGGAACCGCTCGGACGAACAGGCGACGCCGGTGGGTGCAGTCTCTTCCGCACCTTTCGGTAGTGCAGGTATTCTGCCGATTTCCTGGGCCTACATTTACATGATGGGAAGCGAGGGATTGAAAACGGCCAGCCAGGTCGCGATTCTGAATGCCAATTATGTTGCCAATCGTTTGCAGGAATGCTACCCGATTCTGTACCGGGGAGACAACGGGCGAGTTGCCCACGAATGCATCCTCGATATTCGTCCGATCACCCAGGCTACCGGGATCTCCGTTGACGACATAGCGAAACGGTTGATCGACTTTGGTTTCCACGCCCCAACCATGTCCTTCCCCGTTGCCGGGACCTTGATGGTGGAGCCAACCGAGAGTGAATCTAGGTGGGAGCTCGATCGGTTTTGCGATGCCATGATCGCCATCCGCGAGGAAATCAACAAGGTGGAATCAGGTGAATTCGATCAGAAGAACAATCCTCTGACCCAGGCTCCCCACACTGCCGAGGAGATGACAGCCGATGACTGGGACCACCCTTACCCCCGGTCGGTTGCGGCCTACCCGATGCAACCATCAAACAGGAACAAGTACTGGCCACCCGTTGGCCGCCTGGATCACGCTTTTGGGGATCGCAACGTGGTTTGCTCCTGTCCCCCCCTGGAAGATTATCAGTCCTGATTTGAAACAAGGCGTTACCTGCCTGGGAAAAGACGCACAGCAGGCGTGACCCGTTGCTGATTTAACGGTTTCCCTTTTTCAGATTGGATTCTGCGGGCGTTTTTTTGGCTGAGTCCGATTCCGGGGGGCGGATCTTTTCCGCAGACTTGGGGGCCCCGGTCCTTCCCTCGAGGACTGCGTAACGAAGCCGGTCAATGCGTGCCTGCACGACTTCGGGCTGGTGGTAACCGAGAGCCGTTGCTTTCTCCAGTTCCATACGGGCCTCGTCGAATTTGCCAACCGATGCGTAAGCGAGTGCGAGGTTGGAATGAGTGACCGCTACCTGGTCGTTCAGCTCGATCGCCTTTTCGAGATGTTCAATGGCGGTTTGGTAATTTTTCCGGTAGATGGCCAGTGCACCCATGCTGGTGTGCAATTCGGACGAATCCGGCTTCAGTTTAAGCGCCTGTGCGTAGGATTCTGCAGCCCGTTCATATTCTTTCATCAGGCGGTAGGTACGCCCCCGTTGCAGGTAGCAGTGGTGGTTTTCAGGGGCGTCTTCGATCGCCCGGTCGAGACAGGCGATTGATTTTTCGAATTGGCCAAGCCGCTGGTGGGCTTTTGCCATCAGCATCCGGGCATCCGGTAGCTTGTAAAGCCGGAATTCCTTGCCCGAAGCGGACTCCAGCAGTTCAATGGCTCGTTGGTAGTCTTTCTGGCTCATTGCCAGCTGCGCGTTACGGTAATCGGTATCGGCATCTGTTTGTGGAACAACGGGTGCTGCCGAATCGTCCGGTGAGCGTGAGGACGAACATCCGGTCAGGCAGGTGAAAAGGAACAGGCCGAACAGAAGGATCGAGCATTGGGCTCCGATTCGGTTCATGTTAATCTTCCTCGCTGTTGGGGCAGCTCCGAATCCCTTTTTCTTTTCGGAGCCGATCTCTCAACCGGTCTGAGAGAACTCCCGATGAAGTTAGCCCACTCGAGGATTTGAGTCCATCCAGCTTTTGAACACCGGCCCCTGATTAACTTCCCGCCGTTTTTGGGAAGGCAGATCCAACTGCCTGTCCCAACCGGCTCCATGGGAAAACCCACCGGGTAACGAAGGTCTTTCAGCACCTTCCGGGAAGCGTGTGCCGCCGATGCTGGACAGGTGACGTGGGACAGGCCAAATACCGCAGATGGGCCAGCTACCGTTTGTCGCCGGGAGGAAGAACCGGAGGCGAAAACCGGTTACCGGCCGAAAGGAAATATCGTCAAAAAATTGGACGAACCGATCCAAAGACCTGCGTCTTATTTCCACCAGCCGGTTTTTTCAATTCGTTTGATTTCAAGATCGATATCAGCCCCTTGGAAAAACGAGAGCCAGCCTTCCAGTTTTTGGGTTTCACCAGGTTGGCAATCCGGAAATTTGGGATCGCTGTGCAGGCAAGGGCAGGGCGGATTGGCCCATGGGCGATGAACAGGTTTCCATGCGGTGATGATCCACTTTGCACGCTCCTTGTCATGGCAGACCACGTAGGGTCCGATGAATCGTTTGTTATCGTTGGTCTGTTGATTGAAGTTCCTGGCCTGCTTCAGCATGACGCAATTTTGAACCCGCAGGTCTGTAAGGGGAGCCTCCGTTCCATTCTTCAAGGTCATTTGCATCCTTACGTGATCTTTGCGACTGTCGACCCGGGAGCTGAAGACGATCCCGTTGGGCAAGGTTCGCCGTAATGAGAGGTGGTGCTTCTTCGTTCGGTCCCATTCCATAGGTTTCAGTGCTATTTCAAGTTTGTCAAAAACGGTTGGTATGTGGGTGTGGGCCAGGTAAGTCAAACCGAGGTTGGACCAGATTGCCTCCGGGACGTCGACGACAACGTAGCTGCGGGTATCCCAGGGGAGAAAAACCGAGATCTTGGTCTCACGCTGAGGTCGGATGGCCCCCTCGAGAAACCCGATCCGGGGGTGACGTCCACCCGGATAGGGGCGGACGGTCAACCGGTCCGTTTCAAAAAGGGCCACCAGTTTGCCGGCCTGCTTCAGCCTTTTGCGATGACTTTGGATGTCATCGCTCGAAAGACCGGTTGCCAGGCGGATTTCTTCGTCGTTGAAGTGATGATAGGCAATCATGTTCTGCAGCCAGTAGTCCGCATCCTCCGGGTTGGTGAAGGCCCTCGCGTTTCCCGCGTTGAGGTCCAGGTCGGTTTGCGTGGCCGGTTGCCCCCAAGCCATGGAAAGGGAAGACAAGCAGAACAGGAAACAAATCCGCAGGATTTTCATGGTGCTTTTCAGTGGAGTAGCCAAAGGGAGCATTCTATCGGGGTCTGCCCATGATCCCAAATTCAACAGGTACTTTTTTGCAGGTTCGGGAATGGATTGTCTTTCCGGGATGAGAGTCGATAATGATTCGTCAGCAACCTGGGCCAGGATGGGACCCGCAAAATTTTTCTGTCAGGTAAAAACTTTGGCAAGTCATCATGAAAACAAGGGGAGTCGACGGTCCTTTGCCCTGTTGGGGTGGACCGTTCTCGCCATGGTTGCCTTTGCGACCAATGCCATACTGGGCCGGATGGCGCTTAAGGGAGAATCCGATTCCGGGCAGCTGATTGACCCCGTCAGTTACACCTCGGTCCGTATCCTTGCCGGGGCCCTGGTCCTGCTCTTGATCCAGGGTGTCCGTCGGCAGAGCTGGAAGTTGTTCAATTTTTCAGGTGGATTTTCCCATGGGAGGTGGTTTTCGCCGCTGATGCTGTTTGTCTACGCCGCCGGATTTTCCCTCGCATACGTGGGGTTGGACACAGCAGCGGGAACCCTGATTCTTTTTGCTTTTGTTCAGATGACCCTGGTCTCCACCGGAATTCTGAAGGGGGAATTTCCCCGACCGCTGGAATGGACCGGTTTGGTCCTGGCCAGCTGTGGCCTGGTTTACCTGGTGTTTCCCAGCCTGCAAACTCCCCTGTTGAAAGAGGCGCTTTTGATGGCGTTGGCCGGAATTGCCTGGGGCTTTTACTCTTTTTTGGGCAAAACTTCGAAGGATTCGATTTCGGACACGGCCTTCAATTTTGTGGCGGCGGTTCCGGTTTCCCTGCTGATGAGTGCCGTCTTTTTTGGACAGGCAAGGATGGCTCCCGAGGGAGTCTGGCTGGCTGCCGCGTCCGGTGCTCTTGCGTCCGGGTTAGGCTATGTTCTGTGGTACACCGTCCTGCCTTCACTGCGGTCGACCGAAGCGGCAGCTGTCCAGTTGAGTGTGCCTGTGGTGGCGGCTGTCGGTGGGGTGCTGTTGGTGGGGGAAGAGCTGTCTGTCCGGACCGTGGCGGCAGGCATCCTGATTCTGCTGGGAATCGGTCTGACCATCCAGTGGAAAAAGTAATCCTCCCCGGGAGGGTTCAGCTGGTGCTCCCTTTCAGGAACCGCCCAGAGCATCACACGCCCAGAATAATACACGCCCAGAGCATCCCATGCCCGCTGCCATTCAAAACGTGATCGCCGAAGGTTATAGTGGAGTGCGGGGCGTTTTCAACTAACGGGGAATTTCATTCGTCATGCTGATCTGGGGTACGACACATCTGAAATCGATTGAAGATGAGGGGGTGTTTTTCTGTCCGCAGTGCCAGGTAGAGATGCCCTATGTGCGAAAGAAACTGACCGAGTACTTTACCCTCTACTTCATCCCCTTGATTCCGATGGGAGCCAGGGGATTTGTTGTGGAGTGTAAAGAGTGTCGTGGGACCTTTGCCGAGGAAAGTCTCAGCTACGATCCGGATGCCGAACGGATTTCCAACCAGGCGGCGGTTTTTCGGATCCTGATTGCCTTCATGGTGCAATTCAAAAAGATGAGTGTGGACCATGTCGAGGCCTGCCAGATTGCCTATTCGAGGCTTTTGGACCAGGAAGTCCCGGTAGAGATTGTTGAGAAAGAACTGCATATGGCGATGCAGCCGGGTTCTTCGCCAGCGACCTTCATTCAGTCTGAGGGCCCGACCTTTTCGACAGAGGCCAAGTTGCAAATGTTGGCGTCTGCCAAAAGAATCGTGCTGTCCGAATCGGTTGACGAAGAGCACGTGCGGATGATCATGAGTCAGTTTACGGAAATGATCGGACTGCCCCCGGAAGATTTTGAGCAAATCTATGAAGTCGTGAGTGAGCTGGCTATCAACTGAACCAGCATTTCGGCGGTCACTTTCGTCGATGGATTTCTCCTGCCTGTCTTCCCCTGTCGTTCGGGCTGAATAAGGTTGCCCGTTCTTGCTGGATCCTTTTTCTTTGACTGACAGGGTGACTTGCGCCTCGTCTGGAAAGGCTGGCTTTCCGTATCGGGTCGTTGGTTGGGCGATTGGGGCAGATTGCATGAAAAAAGGGACGCTCGTTCCGGACCGCGTCCCCGAATGCCGGTTCAGATCTCCGGCACAGGAGGGTCAGATGAATTCCCAGAGTTTGGAGCCGGATGAGGTGTCGGGGCGGTTTGCTTTATCCGCTTGCGGAACTTTTTTTGCCTCCTGGGACCGCGGGTTGGTGATTTTTTCAATCAGGCGTTTCGCCCGGTCGACATCCTGCTTTCGCCCTTTCAATTGAAGGATTCCCGTATTCTCGATTTCCCGAATTTCAACTTCCGCCTTTTGCTGTTTGTTGTCCCCTTTTTTTCCGGGGGGCTTTTGGAAAGGCTGTCGGTCGTTCTGTTTCCGCGAGGGGGTGAAACGTTGGTTTTCTTTACGGGGATTACCGGCAGAGGATCCTGGTTCCGCCGGTTTTTTTTGCTTTTGCCCCGAATTTCTGGCAGCGTCTGGTGCCGTTCTTTTTCGCTGTTCCATTGCCTTTTTGAAACCATCCTTCCCTTCCCGGGCCTGTTCGGGGCGGGGACGTCCTGAAGAACGTGAAGAACCTCGTCCCCCAGGAATCTGCTGAGTCTGGTTGTCCCGAACGGCTCCGGGTTGCATCTTTTGACGCAGGTAATCCCGCAGCGTTTCTTTCCATGCTTCGGGTGTCCCGGCGTCGGAGCGGTGCGGGGCTCTTTTCCGCGAAGGGAACCCCGGTTCTCCATCCCGTTTGGGGGCCTGTTCCGAGCGGGAAGGACGCCGGCCAGTTTGGCCCTTTTCGGCCATCAACTTTCTGAGATACATCCGCTGCTGTTCACGCGGAGCTTGAGAAGGCCGTGTTCTGGCTTTCTCAGCTCCTGCTGAAGACCGTGGCGAAAAGGAACCCTGCTTTGAACGATTCCCGGGGCCGGCATGCTGTTTTCCCCTGGGGCCTGGACCGGAAAAAGCAGATGGTCTTTGTGAAGGGCCCCGGTTGCTCCATGGAGGAGGTTGACGTCCGGAGGGGGCGGGGCCTTGAGGTCGTTCTTTCCAATCCATTTTCGGTCGGAAGTCTTTCTGTTGGGGAGTGTGCCAATTGGGATTTTTCATGTTTGATTCCCGCGGAACCTGATTCGCATGCGAACGTCCCCTCGGTTCTTTCCACGGGGAGACCGGAAATGGAGGCTGCTGACGAGGCATAACGCTGCCCGGTTGGCCCGGTTGATGAAAATGGGGAGCGGGTGGCATTTCACCGGTACGATCTATGGGATTTGGGAGACCGCCGTGGAAGGGATTCCCGTAACGTTGGCCTCCTCTCTGAAAATGCTGCTGCCTCCAGTTGATAGGTGCCGGTCTGCCTTGTTTACAATCAAAGCCCCGTCTGGCATCTTTCCAACCATCGGAAGGTCGCTGGCTCGCCGAGTGACCCATTTTCGAGTGACCTATTTTAGGGGCATGCTGCCCGTGATGAACTCCCGGTCCCCAATCCTGATGCATTACCCGACCCTGATGCGGTCCCCGGTCTTTTGGTGCAAAACCCCGATGGGGAAGGCCAGGGGCCTTTTCCTCAATGTGACTTCGCCCATGCCTGCCAGGCAGGTTGGATGCTGACCGGCGAGGGCCTGTTTGGGATTTTGGAGAAGGCACGTGTCCCCATTCGCGTCCACCATGTCCTCGGTCAGGTTGTGCCGACAGTTCTGCAGTTACGGCAACGCTAAACAGCAATGCTGTCGCCAGGCAATTGGCTCGAAAGAGATTGTGCATGGAAATCCTTTGTTTGATGCTGGTGGGTTGATTTGATTTGGGGTGAGCGTGGTGCGGAAACATGAAGGCATGCGGAAACATGGAGGCATGCGGAATCATGAAGGAATGCGGAATCATGAAGGCTGCCATCTGTCTGGTAACGCTGGCGTTGCGCCGATCCGGTTCCGATTGGGTAAGTCAATGAACACGGTGCAATCGAAGGGGTTTCGAAAAATTTTTTTTGAATCGAAACGTTGCCCGATCGGATGAACAAGCAGGAAATGACAAAACAAAAGGCAACCAGGGCCTTTTGTTTTGCGTTTGCAGGTCTGTCTGATTTCGGTTGCCGGTATTGGTTGAAGTGAGTTTCACCAAACCGGGGAGACTGATCGGCAGGGTCCCGTCAGGAAGGTCGCCTGGCAAGTGAGCCCCTTAGGTCATCGTGGCGGCATGGAAAAGGTGACACGGTTATTCCTGAAAATCAGGACGCCCTTTCCCCTGGCCGCCGGGCCCCTTTCCACCAGGTCCGCCTTTTCCCTGGCCGCCGGGTCCCCTTCCGCCGGGGCCCCCTTTTCCAGCTCCGCCTTGACCAGGCCCTCCTTTACCGGGACCAAAGCCACCTGCCCCCGGACCTCTTCCGGGTGCACCCTGACCAGGTCGCCCTTGAGGTCCACGCTGCCGCATTTGAGTCAGCAACGCCATCAACTCCTTTGCATCGAGCTTCTGGTCGCCATCTTTATCAAACTGTGCAATCATCCGCTTTACCATTTCTTCCGGGTTTCTTGGTCCACGTCCCTCCGGTCGTCCCTGGGGAGCCTGTCCGGGTTTGCCTTTGAATTGCGCCCCTTTCCCGGGGCCACCCTTTCCGGGACCCCGTTTTCCTTCCGGTTGCGCCGAGGCTGTGGATGAAAAAAATGCCAATACCACAATGGCGGTGGTCAAACCAAAGAATTTGGGAGATGGTTTCATGTTGTTTCCTGCTTATGTGAGTTGAAAAAAAACAGTTTTCTACAAGGATCGTCATGGCTGGATTCGAGGCCATGGATGGCAGCCCAGTACAAAACGACCCATTGGTTCCAGTGTGTTGATTCATTCAGACCGCTTTGATGATCTGTCGTCATGCCGGGCAGTATGCTGTCCCCGCTTGTCGGCAGCAACGTGACCATTCACCAAATGGTCCATTGAAAAAAGGAAGCGAGTTCTCCATTCCTGATTTTCAATTCTATTTGCCAAGCCCTCTCTGGCTGTGTTGGCTTCCCTGGGGCTCACTACCGCAGGATACAGCCACCAAACCTTTGGAATCCTCGACCCTAAGGGTCCCGACTTGCCTCGCCAGGGTCCACAGGCAAATCGTGATTTTCTTCAAAAAGTTTCTGATTCCGAGAACTTTGCACGATTTTGGGTGTTTATATAATGGAAATCGATGAGCAGTTCGAAGGAAAACATGTTACCACCGTCTGCCGGTGTTCCCATTTCCGAGGAGGATCTGGCCAATTTTTTTGGACAGTTTCGGGAACGGTTGGAACGCATGGTCGAGTTTCGTATGGACCCACGGATCCGTAATCGAATTGACCCGACCGATCTGCTGCAGGACTCCTTTCTGGAGTGCCAACGCCGCCTGCAGAGCTTCAATGAAACCGGTGGCTGTTCGGTCTATGTCTGGATTCGGCAGATGACGTTGCAGAAACTGATCGATTTTCACCGTGCCAGCTTTCGTCAGAAACGGAATGTGGGGCAGGAATTCCGACTGGACAGGCAGGAAAGTGCAGGTGGAACGAGTTTGCTGATGGCGAACCAGTTGATCGGGCAGGTTTCGACGCCCAGTCGCCTGGTTTCCCGGCAGGAAGAAATCGAGAAAATGCGAGCGGGTCTGGAGTTGCTTGAGCCGACCGATCAGGAGGTGCTGGCCCTGCGACATTTTGAGCAGTTGAGTAACAACGAGGCGGCTGAAATTCTGGGGCTCACGATCACTGCCGCCAGTAACCGTTACGTGCGGGCCATGTCCCGTTTAGCCCAGATGGTTGACCGTTTGCAAGCAAGGCAGGCTCGGGGCGATCATGGCTGAATCATCATCCAGCGGGGATTTTCCAGGTGAGCAGAATCCGGTGGACGCACTGGCCGAAGAGTATGCTTCGAGACTTCGCTCCGGCGCTGATCCCGGGATCGAGGACTATGTCGCCCGCTTGCCCGAACACGAAAAGGAGATTCGGCTGATTTTTCCTTCCATCCGTGCAGTCGAGAAAATCAGCTCCCAGGAAGCAGCTGGCCGGAAATCGGAAAGGGATTCCAGCCGTTTTTTCAAGGCCCGGCTGGAATCGATCGCGGACTTTGAGATCCAGGAGGAAATCGGTCGAGGAGGGATGGGAATCGTATACCGGGCTCATCAGAAGTCGCTCAACCGCATGGTGGCGCTGAAGACAATTCACCCGTTGATTGCCAATTCCCCCAAACAGTTGCACAGGTTTCAGCGTGAGGCAGAGGCGGCAGCCCGTTTGCAGCATACCAACATCATTCAGATTTATGGCGTGGGCGAAGAAGATGGTGTTCATTTTTTTGCCATGCAGCTGGTGAATGGCTGTTCGCTTGCCGAGATGGTTCAATATTCCCGGGGTCTCACCGGGCTTGAGACAGAAAGGACCGATCGAACCGAGGCAAACATCCCGCCTGACGTGGCTTTGGACGACCTAGAGTTGCAGCAAAAACTGGAAACCCATTCCGTGGTTCAATCCATTCGGGAGAAGCCTGTTCCTGAATACCGCAAATGGGTATGCCAGGTGATTCGAAACGCCGCGGAAGCACTTGAATATGCCCACTCAAGGGGAATCCTGCACCGGGATATCAAGCCCGCGAATCTGTTACTGGATCAGAATGGCACGGTTTTGATAAGCGATTTTGGCTTGGCAAAGTTGACCGGGTTCGATGATGTGACCGAGGCTGGAGACCTGGTGGGTACGCTGCGTTACATGTCTCCCGAACGCTTGATGGGAGAGATGGATCAACGGTCCGACATCTACAGCCTGGGGCTGACACTGTTTGAGCTGTTGACTCTCAAGCCGGCTTTGGGCGGTAGTTCGTTGACCGGCGCCGGGTTGATCAGTGGACAGCGAAGCGAAGTGCCCCGGATCCGTTCGCTGGACCGGACATTTTCCCGTGACCTGGAAACGATCACCATGAAAGCAACCGCGGCTGAGCCCGCGGAACGGTACCAAAGTGCCGGGCAGTTGGGCGAAGACCTGCGGTTGTTGTTGCTGGAGGAGCCTATCCGTAGTCGTCGGGTCAGCTGGGTTGAGGGGATGTGGCGGTTTGCCAGAAAGAACCCCGCGATTGCATCCTTGGCGTCGGTTTCTGTGGTGCTTTTGCTCTCGGTGGCCCTGGTCGCACTGGCCGGAAATTACCAGACCAACCAAGCCCTGGTGGCGAAGCAAACTGAGTATGAACGGGCAGAAAAACAGAAAATCCGGGCCCAGGAAAACCTCTCGATTGCCAAAACCGCCATCCGCGATTTGCTGGACAACCTTTCCAGTCGGGGAATGTTTCAACAGCGAAGCTACCGTTTTGGTGACGAGGAGTTTGTCGGTACGACAGCGCGGTTGACCGAGGCGGATATTGAGATGTTGGTCATCCTGCTTGGCGTATTCCAGAGGTTTTCCATTGCCAATGAAGAAGACTTCTCGCTGGAAACGGCCGAGGCCAATGCCATCGTGGGAGACATTCACCAGAAACTTGGCCGCTACGAAGACGCCATGGAAGCTTATTCGAAGTCCTTACAGCAGTATGAAGAATTCAATTCCGACCGGGGCAACCGCGAAAAGTTGGTGGACCAGTTGAGAATTCAGAATGAAATCGCCATTACGGCCGGACTCCATGGAAATGCGAGTAAGGCGGAGTCTGCCTACCGCTCGGCAGTTGCTTTCTACGAGGAACACCGGCAGCACCTGCAAAGTAACCGGGCGCGTTTTGAGTATGCTCGCACACTCAATGTCTTTGCCTCGACCGGTTCACGCCTGGGGCAGTATTTTGTCAGGGATTTTCACCCCGGGCCCCATCGTTTTCCGCCCGGTCCTTTCGTTCCGGGACGCGGTCCATTTTGGGGCGGCAAAAAGCCACGCATGGAGAAAGGTCGTGATCCAGAACCCGGTATGGAAGGCAGACGTGAGGCCCGGCCTTTTCACGGAAAAATGTTCGGAAAGTTCGGGCACCGGTCAAGGGCTCCAGATGCACCTCCGCGAGAACCCGCCAGCGGGCAACGCTACCTGCTGGTCAACCGCAAAGCCGAGGGGATTCTCCAGGAATTGATCGAGTCGGACGGTGAGAATACCGACTACCGTGTCGCATTGGCCAGGAACCTTGCTGACCGTCTGCGGCTGACACGAATGGACCCGAAGGATCCGCAGCGGGAGCAGACACTGGGGCGGATTCGGTCCATCCTGGAAACATTGATTGAAGAGAACCCGGGGGTGAACCAGTTTCAGTTTGAACTGGCCCAGACACTGTTGAACAACATTTATGGTCCACCGGAGGCGTCCAGGAAACAGGTGGCAGATGCCGTGGATGCTGCGGCCAGGCTAATGCAGGCGCATCCTGATGTGTATGAATACCGGGCGTTATTTGCCGATGCGACGGTGAAAGAAGCCCAGATTGAATACCGGTCACCGGACCGTGAGCGAAGACAGTCGGCGGAGGCAAAGTTCCAAATTGCGATGGATGCCTATGATGAAATCACCCGTGCCCAGCCGGACGCTCACCAGTTTCAGTTAGCCTACGTGTTGCAAATGGTTTCGATTGCAGATCTCAAGGAGAGGATGCGTGATCAAAAATCTGCCGCCGAATTGCGAGTGAGGGCCTTGAAGGTCATTGAGCAATCCGAGTTGCCCGATGACAAGCGATCCCCCGCCGGCCGGATCAAGCAGGAGCTTATGGACCAGCTGGGATCAAGGGTCAGGAAACCTACGCTATAATCTGACGATGCACAATCCGACGATAACCGACTCGTTCTGTCCTGATTGGTTGTTGGCCGATCGCTCTTTGGAGATCACGATTTTTTTTCGCCCCTTTATCAAAAGTTGCCTGCCACTCTTGTTGCTCCTTGCAACCGGGTGCCAGGCACCCACGAACAAAAGTGAGGTTTCACCGAACCGGGGGCCGAAAACCGTTTTTGTGGCCAACGAGCCGATCCGTTATTTCGTAGAGAGGATTTCAGGTCGGGGGATTGCGTCTCAGGAATTGCGGATTCTTGTGCCGGAGGTCGGGGACGGCAGTCCTTCAGAATGGCAACCGTCCAGCGGAGAAATCTCCCGAATCCAGGAGGCGGACCTGATTCTCCTGCCGGGAGCCGGGTATTCAGGGTGGACAGCGTTCGTGGCTCTACCGGCGAGCCGGGTCGTCTCTCTTTCCGATGCATTTGCCGAACGGTTGATTCCTCTCGAGGACGCGTTCGTCCACCGGCATGGGCCCCAAGGAGAGATCAACCACAAGAAAAAGGCGGTTTTCACGTGGCTGGATCTGGATTTGGCTCGAATGCAGGCTCGAACATTAATGGAAGCCCTGGTGGAACTGCTGCCTGATCATCGGGAAGAGCTGGAGTCCAATCACAGGGAATTGTCGCTTGAGCTGCAGCAGTTGGACCAGCAGTACCATCAAGTCGGACAGGCCCTCGAGGGGCAGGCGCTGGTCGCAGTTCAACCGCTTTACCAGTACCTTGCCGACCGGTATGGGCTGGATATTGCAGGGGTTCCACTCGATCTGTCCCAGCCCTGGACCCATGAGCGGCAGCAGGAGGTCGCTTTGGTGTTGTCCCGGAAAAAAGCTGTTTGTCTGATGGGTGCGAAGGATCTGTCAGGGGAAGAACGGAAGAAGGTCCGGCAATCCTTTGCTCTTCCCTATATCCGGTTGAAAGCAGCGGATTCGTTGGCTGCTGATGACGGGGACTGGATGGACCAGATACGCGATAATCTCAGGCAGTTGGAGTCGATTGTCCCCTGAGCGTTTTTGAAAAGACGAATCCAGCCAGTCAGGATGGAATCCATGGAAATCACGTTGTACCCCGGGTTGGAAATTTGCCTGTTTGGTTTTTGGCTGGCCAGTTGGATGACCTGGTTTTATATTTGGCTGCTGTTTCCGCTACTTTGCCTGACCAGTTTTGTTTTTTATGGAGTCGACAAATGGTTGGCCAGAAAAGAAGCAAGGCGGATACCCGAGGCAACGCTGCACCTGGTCGATGCAGTGGGTGGCTGGCCGGGAGGTTGGTTGGGACAGCGTCTTTTTCGACACAAAACCCGAAAGAAGTCTTTTCAGTTTTTGTTCTGGGCTTCTGTAATGTTTCATCTTTTCAGCTTTTACGTCGTCTACCGCTCTTTTTTTGGTTAAATTGACTCTCCACTCTGTTTTCAAAAGGTTGTCTGACGGGAGGCATTTGTGAATGGAGAACCGCGATGAAACGGAATGGATGGAGGCACGCCATGTTCAGGCACGCCATGTTCAGGCAAGCAGTGGTGAGGGGTCGGCCGGTAATGGATCCTCCGGTAAGGAATGACCAGGTTCGCAGGAGTGGGGGCGAGTACCGAGGCAGGTATGGCTCACATTTTTGTGGTATGCTTCTGCTGGTCTGCCTGTTTTTTGGAGAGTGGTCTCCGTCCGTCCGGGCCCAAACCGGGAAAGAGAAATGGACTGAGGACCCCGCAGTCAGCGCCCTGTTGGAGCGGATGGTGGACAAGGGAGAGGCCGTCGGGCTGGTCAGTTGCGTGATCCGGAACGGTGAAATTATCAGTATTGCCAAGGCCGGGGTAAGGAAATTCGGACAACCGACGACAATCACTCTTCAGGATCAACTCCACCTGGGGTCCTGTACCAAGGCGATGACGGCAACACTTGCGGCCTTGCTTGTCGAAGAAGGGAAAATCAGCTGGGACACCCGGTTGCTGGATGTCTTTCCACGGCTGCGGGATGGCATTCACGAGGATTACCACGCGATCACCCTGACGGATCTGCTCAGCCATCAGGCTGGCGTACCGACAAACAACTTGGGGAAATGGCCCGTCGGAAAAACGGTTCGAAGCCTTCGGTATGAGGTGGTCCGGAAATCTCTTGCTGCCAAACCCGAGCAACAGCGGGGGCAATACCACTATTCCAACCTTGGTTACATCATCGCCGGTGCCATGATGGAAAAGGTCACCAATCGCAAATGGGAGGACCTGGTCGGCCAACGTCTTTTTCAGCCACTGGGAATGAAATCGGCAGGATTCGGCGCACCCGGCAAGAGACGCGGCACGGGGGGAAAGAAAAATAAATCAGGGTCCAGCAGGATTGTCCAGCCTTGGGGGCATGCAAGGGACCTGCAGGGTAAATGGAAGCCAAATCAGCTGGACAATTCGCCATTGTTTGGGCCAGCAGGGACCGTTCACTGTTCCATCGAGGACTGGGCGAAATTTGTTTCGCTTCATGCCTGTTGGAAAAAACGGAATCCTCCTCTGCTCAATCCGGCTGTTCTGGACCGTCTTCAGACACCGTTTCCGGGTAACCAGGATTACGCTTATGGCTGGGCGGCTGTGGAACGAAACTGGGGGCTGGGGCGCGTTGTCAGCCATAATGGAAGCAACACTTTCTGGATGGCCACTGTTTGGGTGGCCCCCAATACCGACTTTGCGGTGATGATCGTCGCCAATTGTTGTGATGACAAGATTGCAGGTAGGCTTGACGGTGTCGTGAGCACTCTGATTCGCAGGCTGGCCAGGTAGGTCCCGCTATCCGGTTGGAAAGGCAAATTGGAAAACCGGGCCGGTGGTCAGTAGTCTCGCAACCTGCGGGAAAAGTGGCTGCCTTTCAGGCGGCTTACCGAACCAGAATCACCGTAGCAGCCTCAACGTACCAAACTTACCGGACCAGGCACTTGAAGCGGATGACGCCTCCCTGGCCTGGTTCGACGGGGTCGACAATTTCCCAGCGTAAAAGCAGGGAGTCCTTTTCGTTGGGCTGATTGAGGAAGTCGTGCTTGAGACTGCAGCTGGACGAGTTGGGAATCAGCTCCAGCCGGGTGGTGAGGTTGTCAAGAATGGTTACGTTACCTACCTTTTTGGTCCCAACATTGTCGAACCGGATCGTGAACTCAACCTCGTCTCCGGGTTGGGCGTCCTTTTTGTTTGCCAGTTTGACGATCCTGATCTTCGAAGAGCCAGGCTGTGGTTTGTAGGTCTTGAGTTCCTGGGCATTCTGGATGCGTTGGGCGACGTTGGTCCTCTGGTTATCCACGATGACCTGGACGGCTGCGTAATGATCCCATTCCTGGGCAGCCTGCAGCCCAATATTCAGGCGAAGGCTTTCGATATTTTTCATGCGGCCCAACTTGACGATCTGAAAATCCTCGTACAGTTTCAGGTTTCCCACGAACTCGCCGGCCTGGACGTTGTTGGACACCGGGAGCCCACGCGTCTGGTCACGGAACATGCTGGACGACCTGGCCGATTGCGTCCCTTTTGGCTGGTATTGCTGTGTCGATGTGGTCACGATATCCGTATGGCTTCCCTTCAACATGCCTTCCCGGTTGGCAACATCGGCAAATTGTTCGTTCTGGTGCGCGATCACCAGCCCATATTTTTTCTGGATCGCGGCAAAGCGGGGCGCGTAGATCGGAACGCGATTGGTTTCTTCGACTTTTCGTTTTCCATCGAGAGTATCAAAATGAACGATGGTGTCCTCGACATCGACGCCTCGAACGGAAAAGTCCCGGCCGATGATCGCCTTACTGTTTTTATCTCCCCCATCAAAAAGGTATTCGTCGGTTGGCCATGGTTGGCCGTCCGGTGACCAGCGACGTCCATCTCCCTCGGGGGACTTGGCAAGCTTCGCGTAATCGGTGACCGGGGGGGCACCAAAAGAATCAACGGGTTCATTGTCGGGGGTGCGGGAGCCAAGGCGAATAATGGCCATTGGTCGTCCCAGTTCTTCGGCTTCCTGCAGGGGATCCTCACCAACCCCAACCACAAGGACGCGTTGGGAGTCCCGGATCTCCTTGACCGGGAGAGCTTTTTCCGGGTTTTCTACGTAGATGATCCTGGTAATCAACTTGCCATTGAGAGCGTCCTCGAGGTCGGATTGTGTCAAGTGGATGGGAATGGGGAATTCCGTGTAACGGTCTTTTGCCGGGTACAGTCGATCGATGATTTCGACAGAAGGATAGAGTTCCAGCCCCTCAAAGCCCTTGATCCTGGTGATCTTGAAGCGATAGACGTCTCCAATTCTCAATCCCACCTTGAGTTTGCCTTTGCGCGGTTCTTCATAGGTTTTGCCTTTGAAGAAAGCGATCTGTGAACCGGAGGGAACGGTCAATTCCGAAGGTTGAACGTAACCAAACACATTCTGATTGCGAGCCCGGGTGGACATTCCGACAGCACCCGGCGAGAGGTCTCCACGACGATGAGAATGAATCTGGGCATCCAGGGTGGATGCGTTCATTCCCAGCAGGAACAGGAGAATCAGGCAATTTTTTATCTGCGAATTCATGGTTCTGCAAACGGCATTCGGATGAGTGGAACCCGGCTCACTGGACCGGTTGTGAGGTAGGGTCAAAAACAAAGCCGCGTGAGTCATCTCAACGCGGCTTTGGAATGACCGGCAAAATCAAAGCTGCGTAAATCAGTCACCAATGGTGCAATTCAGGCAGCCGTCCTGTCCGACACCCATCCCGGATCGGCTTCCATACTGCATGTTTGCAGGATGTTGCTGATTGAGGTGGCGTGGTCGAACCGTCTCTTCGCGAATCAGGATCCGGTCAGCAGGTCGGGGATAGCTGATCCCGGGAACCTGTTGAACATGGACATTGACCCGCGAGGTGGGGCTTGGAATCTGGACCGCGGTATGATTGTGCATTGTGTGCTTTTGCAGACCTGCGGGGTGGCCAAGTGGAATATGGGGTGGTCCGGGCAGGCCAATGTTGGTTGCCGTCATGGGCATCCCGTAAGCCGGAGCCGTGACGCCGGAAACATAGTTTGGAGGCATTCCGTTGCCAAATGGAGTCGGAGCTCCACCGGACTGTTGGATCATCCGGGAGTGGTAGGACTCAAAGTGGCTTGCCTGCTGAACATCGGCGTCCGATGCACCTGCACCCTCGAGGTCCTTGTTACCCATGCGGATGATGGCAAGGATGGATCCACGTCGGTCAGCTTCAACGATGGGATCCACACCGGGATCCAGTCGAGTACTTACCAGGGTGTCAATTCCGGCAATCGCCAATTCCTGGAACTCGGGATCCGGAATGTAAATGACTTTGGTGACAAAATTACCAGTGGTCACTTGGGTAAAGTCTTCGTTGGTGAACTGGATTGGAATTGCCGAGTGAGCAACAAAAGCGGAAGTCCGGGGAGTGATGGGACCAACTTCCAGGCTTGGGTAGAGCGTTTTGTCCTCGAAGCCTTCGATGTTGGTTATTTTCAGACGGTAAACGCCACCCTGTGCGAAGCTTTGCTTGAACGGAACGACATGAGCCGAGCTGTCGTACTTGCCAACCGCGGCGACATCCCAGCGAACTTCGCAGGACTCCGGGTTGGTAAACCAGATTTGAACCGTCGGCGCGGCTGCGGGTGCCATGCCCGGAGGACTCATGGGCGCCAGAACACCCGGCCCGGGGCCTTCCACACCTGGTCCGGGATGCATCAGCATCTGTGCGGGTGGAAGATTGTGTTCAATAGGAAGGCCACTGCGTGCTGCGGGTACACTACACCCTGCGGCAACCATGGCCAATGTAAGGAACAAAGTTCCTAACGACAAACGAATAGACATAGTTTCCCCCCTACGCAATGGTTTGTGTCGCTGTACGGTTTTATGTTTAGGCTGTGCTTGTCAGCTCTGACAAATCCGGATTGAAAATCAATGGCTGCCATTGGCATCGACCCTGATGGGAAACACGACTATCATTTTGCCTGTCACCCTTCAATTTGCTGATTTGCAGAATGAAAATCCTGCGCATTGAGCTCGCAGGAAAAACAACTCTGTGGATATTGTTCGGCCTCCTACATCGAGAATCTTTGGAAAAATCCTCACAACCCGACCACGAATTGGAAAATTCCCTATAACCGGACTCCAGCCATGAGCCAGATCAGAAGACTTTTTT
The DNA here is from genome assembly GCA_036336715.1 of Planctomycetota bacterium. Taxonomy (GTDB): domain Bacteria; phylum Planctomycetota; class Planctomycetia; order Pirellulales; family Pirellulaceae; genus JABAAE01. The sequence goes on along the minus strand of JAYZFP010000101.1, from coordinate 5,096 downwards.
CCCCGGTGCACCTGGTACTTGCCTTGCTGGCAATTGGGCTGGGCTGGTTTGTTTGCAGCAGGATTCTGCAGGCCGCGGGTCAGCAATCAGGGGTTTTGGTGTCTCCGGACCTGTCTTCCGAAAGGAATTTTTTTCAGCAGGGAGCTTCGCCCGGAACCCGGAAGGCAGTGGGCTTTCCGGAGGGGCAGCAGATCCCGGCGTCAGCCGGGGAAGGTGCCAATGATGGAAAGTCATCGGCCAAATCTTCAGAATCGGGGGAAAACCCGGATACTCTTAGGACCCAGGAGTTGCTGACCAGTTCCATTACCTTGTTGCGTGAAAAGAACATTCGTTGTTCTGTCAAGCAAAGGGGAATGTTGTTTGGTACCGAGCTGATTTCCAGTGGGAGCTACCTGCAGGCTGAGGGCGGCCGTGGTGGGGTGAAAACGGAGTTGACGATTCAAACCCGTAATCTCGATCTTCAGGTCAAGATGGTCAACGACGGGGTCTATTTCTTCAGGCAGATTGTCACCCCGGACGAGACTGCAAGTCCGGATGATTCCGGTTGGAACGGGTTGATTCAGCCAACGGTAGAAAGGGTCAACCTGAGGAAGATCAAAGAAGTTTTTGAACGGGATTCCGCCTGGCCGGGGCACTGGATTGCCTATGGCGGACTTTACCTTTTCATGGAGCAGACACGCAAGTCGTTTGATTTTGGAAAAATCAGAAACAGCAACGTCAAGGAGATGCGGGTTCAGGTGTTGCGGGGAGTCTGGAAGCCGGAAAAGCTGGCACAGTTGATTCCGGATCAAAAGGAATTGATCCTCGGAAAAAGGTCACTGAATTGGAAGGTCATTCCCCGACACATTCCATTGGAAGTGGAGATCTTTTTTATCGCTGAAGGCAAACTGGCGGGATTTCCCTATCGTGTCGTTTTTTATCGTCCGAACGAAGAGCTCCTCGAGGGGATTCGGAAAATACCCGTTCTGGTTACCGAATATTCGGAACCGAAGTTGATCGAGACACCCTTGCAGTCGGACTTCCAGTTCAATGCAGGTCAAAATGAAGTGAATGACATCACCGATGAGTTCATTCTTTCGTTGCGGCGCTAATTTTTCAGTTGAGTAAAATGCCGTCATGCGTGCCGTGGTTCAGAGAGTCTCTCATTCCCTTGTTCGGGTAGAAGAAAAGGTCGTGGGTCAGATCGAGCGTGGTCTGCTGGTTTTGCTTGGTGTTGAAGAGGGGGATACCGGGAATGACATGGAATACCTTGCAGAAAAAGTGATGGGCCTTCGGGTATTCGAAGACCACCAGGGCAAGATGAACCTTTCCGTAGGCGATGTTGGGGGAGGTCTGCTGGTGGTAAGCCAATTCACATTGCTGGGGGATGTTCGCAAGGGAAAACGCCCCAGCTTCGTTCGGGCCGCAGATCCGGATACCGGAGACCGGTTTTACCGGGAGTTTATCTCCTTTGTGGAAGGGCGAGGCATTCGTGTAGAAACCGGACAGTTTCGTGCCAGCATGAGCGTGGAACTCGTCAATGAAGGTCCGGTGACCATTCTGCTTGACAGTCGGAAGCAGTTTTAGGCGGCGAAGCGGGGTGGAAACCGTCCCATCGATTTTTCTGGCCTGGAAACAGGGGGTTGAAAAAAGAGCCGTCTGGGCAACCAGTTACCTTCCGCTTCCCTGCCTGGGGTGTTTCACTTGCATGCGGGAAAAGCGATCCGGTATCCCTCTCCGGGATGTTTGGGCAGTGGTTTCTCCAGAAATGGAGGGCTTTGGGTTCCTTTGGGTGCCTGTTGTTAACTTGGGCAACTTGTGGGCAATGTTTCCTTTTATTTGAAGTTTTCTGAAAGTTCTGGTTGGCGAGCTTCCGATAAGTTTTCCGTCAGGCATTCCGTCGGTGCGGGTGCAGGTGTGCTGTTTGTCGGCCCGGTGAAAATAACGGTCCGGTTTGCACGTCCGCTTGATCCCCCCGACGAAGATCCGAAACAACTGCAGGATTCAAACAATATGAAGATTCGCAGGAACAAGATGATTCCAAAGAACAAAATGTCTCGGTTATTCTCAGCAGCTTGGGTGATTTTTTTATTGCAGCTGTCGGCTGGGGCACAGGAAATTCGTCTTGAACCACCCCAGTTGGATCGTTCTGAACTGATTCAGAATTCGAGGCCGGTTGGTTCGGGCACAGTTGCAAGAGTCCGTTCGAACAGTTTGCGGAGCAACAGTCTGCGTTCCAGCAACGGTCCGGTCCGAATGGCTGTTAGTCGTGTAGCTCGGCAGCAGACGGTTGATTCGGCGAGCAAGCCAATGGGTATCTATGGCCGACCGATTAGCCGTGTGCAGTATGACAATGTGGAATTCCTTGGCAATGAAACTGTCATTGATGAAGAGACTGAAGTCGTCGGGGAGCCCCTGATGGCAGCCGGACTTCCCTGTGGAGACTGTGGTGTTTGCGACGCTTGCCGGATCTATTGCCCGCCTTACCAGTTGGTCTCATTTGCTGACATGGAATATTTTGCTGGGGTCCAGGGATTCAAGGGCGTTCCCAACCTGGGTCAAAGTGGCAGCTTTGGATTCAACGAAGGGATCAACTGGGGCTTTCCGGTTCCGATGTTTCCCCTGCTCAGCCTCTCGGGTCAGATCGGTTTCCGGTTTACCCAATCAGAATTCAATGGTTCGAACTTTACCAGCGACACTCGAGACCAGTTGTTTCTCACGGGGGGGATTTCCCGGCGTGTGGACTACGGTCTGCAGATGGGGGTTGCCGTCGACTACCTGAATGACAACTGGTATTTTGACGGTTCCTTTGCTCAGTTGCGTTCCGAGTTCGGGTTGGTTGGCAGTTGCGGCAACCAGATTGGGTTCCGTCTGACGGCTAATCTCGATGATGATTCCCAGGACATTTCGGACGGTCTCAGTGCGGTTGGATTTACCGCTATCAATAACTTTGAGCCAGTCGACACCTACCGGTTCTTTTATAGGCACGCCTGGGACCAGATGCGAGGCGGACATGTGGAATGGATGGCTGGTTTTACCGAGAATGGCGATGGTCTGGTTGGGACCGACTTCCTGATTCCGATCGCCGAACGTTGGGCCTTGAATTCCAACTTTACCTGCCTGTTGCCAACCGGAAACGCTACGGCAACCAACCAGATTGACGAAAGCTGGAACGTCGGTTTGGGGCTGACCTGGTATCCAAAGGGACTGTCAACCTGGAGTAAGCTGTATCACAGGCCACTGTTCGACGTGGCGGACAATGGAAGCTTCATGTTCCAGAGGTAGTCGACGCTCCGATTTGAATCGCGAAAACACCTTTTTTTAAAAGGTGTTTTTCTGTTTCTTGTCCCCGAACCACTGCGTCGCCCATTGTCGGACACGGTGTTTCGATGAAAATGAAAGGGTCTTTCCGACCGATTCATTGCCGCCTGCCGATCCATGAAAATTGTCTACCTGACTGCCGGTGCTGCCGGAATGTACTGTGGCAGTTGCATGCACGACAACACGCTGGCCAGGGCGATTTCCCGGGCGGGGATCGATATCGAGTTGGTACCGACCTACACCCCGATTCGTACGGATGAAAATGATTTTTCCGTGGACCAGGTGTTTTTTGGTGGGATCAATGTTTATCTGCAGCAGAAGATTCCCTTTTTGAGGTCGCTTCCCAAGCTGTTTGACCGGTTTCTTGACAGCCCCTGGTTGATCCGCCGGGTGACAAGAAGTGCCGGAAATGTCTCACCGGAAGAACTGGGGAAATTAGCCCTCTCGATGCTGAAAGGTGCGGCCGGAAATCAGAGAAAAGAAGTTAAACGCCTGGTTCACTGGCTGAAGACCGTGTCCAGGCCGGACGTGATTCTATTCTCCAATGCCCTGATCGGCGGGTGCATTCCTGCCATCCGTTCCGAGTTGAGGATTCCCTGCTACGTGACGCTGCAGGGGGATGATATCTTTCTCGACAGTCTGCCGGAAAAGTACCGTTTCGGTTGCATCGATCAGATCCGTCAACTGCACCCTTCCATTGAAAAATACATTGCCCACAGTCGTTTCTATGCGGATTCGATGAGTGACTATTTTGCAATCGACCCTGGCAAGATTGAAGTAACCCCCCTGGGGATTGAGGCAGACGACTTTTCCAGGAAGCCTGTATCGAATCGGCAAAGCCCTCCCGTCATCGGTTACCTGGCCAGGCTGGCCCCTGAAAAGGGGTTGGACGTCCTGGTCGACTCCTTTATTTCGATTCACCGGGAGAATCGTTTACCCAACGCCAGGCTGCGGATCGCAGGATGGCTGGGACCCAGTAATGAGGCCTATGCCCGGGAGCAGTTTGAAAAACTGAAAACCGCGGGACTTGAAAAGCAGTTTGAATATCTCGGTTCAATCGAAAGGGAATCCAAGATCGATTTCCTGCAGTCTCTGGACGTTTTGTCGGTGCCGACACATTACAGGGAGCCCAAGGGTCTGTTTGTGCTGGAGGCTTTGGCATCCGGAGTTCCCGTAATCCAACCCGACCACGGGGCGTTTCCGGAGGTTCTCCAGGATACCGGCGGTGGGTTGTTGTTTCCCGCTGGAAACAGTGAAGCGCTCGCGGATCAGCTGGTCCATCTTTTGACAAACGAAGAAAACCGGCAAGAGTTGGCGGCCTCAGGATATGAATCGGTTCATAACGCAAGGAATTCCAGGGAAATGGCAAGGATCACACTGGAGTTGCTCCATTCGGGCCAGGACAGCATGCAATGATGCGAGGTGAAGTAAGACAATAATGAACATTCTGATCAGTAACGATGACGGAATTGATGCGCCCGGGATCCGGGCACTCGAACGATGGGCGGAGGGCCTTGGAAAACCCATTGTATTTGCACCCAGGGTCCAGCACTCCGGCTGTGGGCACCAGGTCACGGTGGATCGGCCGATTTCGATCGACCAGGTCGCTGGAAACCGTTATGCAGTTGACGGGACTCCGGCCGACTGCGTCCGGATTGCCCTGACCCAGTTCGATTTTGATTTCCAGTGGATGTTGTCGGGCATCAACTCGGGAGGCAATCTGGGTGTAGACGTCTACATGTCAGGTACCGCCGCGGCGGCTCGTGAGGCCTCCTGGTTTGGTCTGCAGAGTTTTG
>JAYZFP010000100.1:0-29968 GCA_036336715.1 Planctomycetota bacterium | reverse complement strand
AACCCGCAGCGGATTGCGGTAGACTTTGCTTCGCTTCCTCTCCACCGGTGGCATACGGCTCCCGGGCTGGGCCACGGTGATGGCCCATGAATGGGACCATTCGTCCGGAAGGGTTGGATTTCCAGGGATTCTCCCAGTCGCCTTCTTCCGAGTCGGCCTTGTTGGACGAATCAGCTTTGTTGGACGGTCCGGTTTTGTTTGACGAGTCGGTTTTGCCTAACAACGGGACTGTCCGCGACGACCAATCCACGGTGCCCGATTGTAACCGCCGTGATTCAGAAACCTGGACGAAAAACACAACAGGCGGCCTTTCCCGACTGCCTGAGGATTTGAATGATGACCAGTCCCCAGCACCATATCGGAATCGTTGAAGATAACGAGATGGTACGTCGTTCCTACAAAAGCTGCTTGAGCTTCACGATTTCGCGACCTCCTGTTTCGAACCCGCCGAGGAATTCCTGAAACTGGATTCGGTGAAAAGTTTTGATTGCATGGTAGTCGACATGCGATTGCCCGGGATGACCGGTTACCAGCTGATTCAGGAGTTGCGTTCCAGGGATTATCGCGGGCAGATTGTACTCATCAGCGGCAACATCGATCCCAAGATCCAGGAGCGAGTCAAAGAGCTGGAGGAAATATTTCTACTCAACAAGCCTTGCCCACCAGCCGAGTTCATCGCTGTGATTTCCCAATGCCGGACGGACCGAAAGGACGCCTGATTCCGGGGGGGAGGCTGCCAGGAAAAGGGGTTACCCGGGATTGGCCATCAACCGAAAAAGTGCTGATAAAGCGGCTCCGAGCCCCGAGCAGTTACTTCCATGCAGGGCGGCAAGCCGGGGAGGCAGGTAAAAAAATACCGGCCCTGCCACACACTTGCCCCTTTACCGGCCAGCCGGGACATCGCATTCAACAGGATCCCCGCACACCGGGTTCGGACATTGCTTGACACCGTTACCCCGTCACCCGGGCGAACCGCAAAGGGGAAGACTCACTCGCCAAAATCTCCTCAATCGGTGACTTTCAGGATGGCGTATTTCCTCTTTCCGCTACGCAACAGCACCATCGAATCGTCAATCAGATCCCCGGCGCTGATCTGGTGGGCAACGTCCGTAATTCTCCGGTTGTTGACATTGATGCCCCCCTGTTCCAGCGTACGACGAACCTCGCCCTTGCTCTTGGCGAGGCCAGCGGCCACAAAAGCATCAATCACATTGACGCCCCCCTCACCGAACGCGTTCCGCGGAATTTCACCGTTGGCGATGTCACCGGCAATGCTGGCCAGCAGGTCACCATCCTCCCGCGTGACCTCCTTGCCGAACAGGATCTCCGTGGCAGCTTCGGCCTTCTTCAATCCCGCGTTCCCGTGTACCAGTTCCGTCATGATGGTTGCCAACAGCTTCTTGGCCTCCCGCGGATCACCCGCTTCGGCCTCCCTGATTTCATTCTCGTTGCGATCCGTGAGGAAACGAAAACACTTGCCGATGTCCTCGTCACCGACGTGGCGAATCCAGTACTGGAAAAATTCGTAGGGAGAGGTTTTTTCTTCTGAAAGCCAGATGGTTCCCGATTCCGTTTTTCCCATTTTGGAACCATCCGATTTGGTCAACAGCGGACTGGTGATTCCAAAAAGCTTGCTCCCCTGCATCCGGCGTCCAAGGTCAATTCCGGCAGTGACATTGCCCCACTGATCCTGGCCACCTACCTGTAGTTCACAGCCATAGGCCTGGTTCAGGTGCACAAAATCGTAGGCCTGCAGCAGCATGTAACTGAATTCGGTGTAACTCAGCCCCGCCGTTGAATCGAGCCGGTTCCTTACAGAATCCTTGGCAATCATCACATTGACCGGGAAGTTCTTTCCGATGTCTCGCAGGAAATCGATGTAACTGAATTCCTTCATCCAGTCAAAGTTGTTCACCAGGACTGCCGAATTTTCACCACAATCGAAATCGAGAAACCGGCGCATCTGAGCCTCGATCCCGGCAACATTGGCCTGCAAGGCTTCCTCGGTGAGGAGATTCCGTTCCTTGCTCTTGCCACTTGGATCGCCAATCATCCCGGTCGCGCCTCCCACGAGAGCGATCGGGCGGTGACCCGCACGTTGAAATCGCCGCAACAACAGCAATTGCAGGAGGCTTCCGATATGCAGGCTGTCCGCGGTGGGGTCAAAACCGATATACAGCGTCCGCATTTTTTCCGACAGCCAGCCGGGCAGCTCGTCGTCAGAGGTCGTCTGGTAAATCAAACCGCGCCAACTCAGGTCGGCAAAAATATCATTCATGTAACAGTCCCTGGTTCGGGGCGGTTGGGGAGCTTCTTTCGAAAACCGACCGTCAACCCGAATGTTCTAACAAAAAAGCGGTCATGCAAAAAGTAACAGAAACTGCTGGAAAAGCAGGTTTCCACCAGCACAGGGAACTCCCCGCCGGAAGGCCCGGGTTGCCCGGACCCCTGGGGACACCCCATTCGGTTCGGGTGACCAGACTACTCGTGCCTGAGGGCTTCAATCGGGTCCATGCGGGCAGCCCGGTAAGCAGGATACAGACCAAAAGCGACCCCGACCATCACCGCCACCCCAAAAGAGACAATCACCGAGGTCGGCGCGATAATGGGTTCCAAATCGGAAATGGCAGGCGGCAACGCTTCATAGGTGGATGGACTGAGCACCTTGATCGCGTCCTTCAGGAATCCGAAAAACGGTTTGACGGCAAAACCGAAAAGCATGCCAAAGAAACCGCCAACGGTTGTCAGTACGATCGATTCCACCAGGAATTGCGAAATGATATCCCGCCGCTTTGCCCCCAGTGCCCGGCGAATCCCGATTTCACGAATCCTCTCGGTAACCGTGGCCAGCATGATGTTCATGATCCCGATCCCGCCAACCATCAATGAAATACTGCCGATCACGAAGGAGAGAACCCGGAACATCAGGCTCAACAATTCCGCCTGTCGCAGCAGCTCCTGCGGAACGACGATCGCCACGTCCTGCTTCTTCTCATGATTTTTGTCCATCAGGCCGCGGACCACATCGGCAATCTGCTCGACCTTCATGGCCGTCTCTTCGCGGTCCTCAGCCGGACGTACCGTGAGCGTGATCTGGTTCAACTCGACGACTTCGCCTTCCAGTCCACCACTGCGACTGGTGTTCACGGCATCGCCGATCCGGGCCCAGAGCGTTTCAATCGGGATATAAACATCCCGGTTAAAGTCCTGCGCCTCCAGGCTTCCGCCGATGGCTGCGGTTGGATCCCGGTTGAGTGTCGTCCCAATCACCCGGTAAAACTCGTATTTCTGGGCGCTGAGAATTTCGATGGAATGCTCGAGTGGATTCTCGAGGGGAAAGAGGGCCGAAGCAATTCCATCTCCGAGCACGCAGAAGTTTTCCGGTGGAAACGTCGCGTTATCGGTCTCGCTGATGAATCGTCCCCGATCCATCGTGAGGCGGTTCAGTTCGAGGTACTCCTTGGTACAGCCAACCAGCCGGCCTTCAATCGCGCGGCCGCCAAACCGGAATTCGCAGTTGAAATACCGCATCGGTACCACCTGTTCGACCCGGTCCCGGTTGAGAATCGCCTTCAGCCGCTTGAGATCATCACGCAGCAAACCATATTCCAGGAACTGGATGCCTCTTCCACCCGTGCTGCCACCGGCTGCCGGTTTGACACTGCGAATAATGATGTTGGTGGCACCAAGATCAGCCAGTTGTTTCTGAGCCTGGAAACTGACCCCTTCTCCACCGGCCACCAGCCAGATCACCGCAGTGATTCCGATCATGATACCCAACATCGCCAGGAAGGTTCGCAGCTTGTGCAGCAGCAGGCTATAGACGCCAATCCGGAGTGTCAGCAATAACTTTTTGAGCATGGCTGGAAGAACAGGACCGCCAAGTGAAGAAGAAGGTTACGGAATCAATTGTACTCTTAGCGGACCACAATTGAATTCCTATTTTTTGGCACCACTGTCTGCAGGCTTTTTTTCCACCTTTGCATCAGGTGCATCATCGCCTGCAGGGGCCGGTGGTTTCGGTGGAGCGTTCGATTTTCCCGCATTTTCACCGCCAGCGGCCGGGGCCGCCGCGCCATCCTTTTTGGGAGCATCCTTGTTGTAGGGCACCGGCTCGTAGGGGTGCTCCCGCTTTCGGGTCACCTCGACCGAGATCATCTTGTCGCCCCGCTTGATTTTCCTGGCTGCTTCCATTCCCGAGACAACCCGCCCAAACACGGTGTAACTGTTGGTGGGTGAATCCAGGCTGGGTGCATTCCCGGTCATGATGTAGAACTGGGAACTGGCAGAGTTATTGTCACCACCGATGCGGGCTGCACCGAGGTGCCCTTCGAAGTGTTTTCGCCTCCCTTTCCGGTCCCACTCCGCCTCGAGGGTGTAATCCACCCGGTTGCCATCCGCCGGGATCCCTCCCTGAGCCAGTCCCAGTCCCTGCCCCGCAAATGGCGTTTCGACGCGATGCCACTCGGAATTGGAGTAAAAACCTTTTGAGGCCAGGTTGATGAAATTGGCCACGTGGTTGGGTGTCACGTCTTCGAACAGTTCCACCTCGATGTCTCCATTGGGAGTCTTGATGACTGCCCTTGGCAGGTCACCTTTCAGAAAGTCTCCCCTTCGGGCGATCAGTTCATCCACAAATTCCGAGGCGTCAAAGGCATCGAAACGGGTTGTATTGATGGCTTCATCCAGCCGCTTTGACTTCTTGATTGCTTCAAAGTGCGATAAATCACATTGGCCTTCGACCAGGATTTTTCCCAAGGCGAAGAAACGGTCGTACCGTTTTTTCTGCAGATCATCAGTCAGCATCCCGGTCAGCAATCGCACCAACGACAAATCCTTGTTCGGGTTTGCCTGATAAGCGGCGATCGCCTCGCTGCGCAACCGGGGCACCAGTTCCCGTACCTTGTCCAACAGCTCATTGTAGGATTTTCGAATCTCATTTTTCCGAGCCTGGGCAACCACTACATATTCGGCCTCCATCTCCTTCAGCTTCGCCTCAAGGCCTTTCCATTCCGTCAAAAGCTGGACGTAGGACGCCTCGCCCTCACCGGTACCGCTCTGATTGCCTCCAGACTCCTGGCCGCCAGATTCCTGGTTGCCAGATTGCTGCACAGCGTCTTTACCCGTTTGTTTCGCATCCGCCTTTTGGTCCCCTTTGGGGGAGGCTTCCTCCTGAGCGGAGGTCGGCTGAACAAAACCACAGCAGGCCCCAGCGGCAATCACCAGGCAGAGGAAAAGTCTACGGTTGTTGGAAATGAAATATTTGAGCGTTTTCATGGAAACTTGCATGGATGCTCTCGGTTCCGGTTTTCAGGAGGATTCAAATCAAACAGCTGGACCTCGGCTCCAGCTGGAACATAATTTCTAACCAAAGAAGTGGCAGATGCTAATACCGATCGAACGGTTTTGCCGTCTATTCGACCTTGGTCGGAGCATACGGATGGTTTCTTTTCCGGATCACCATTGCCTTTTTGATTTTTGACGGTTCGACTCCGGAGGGCCGCTGGGGATTGACCCTTTTGAGACTCGAAAGAACATCCATGCCCTCGATCACACGGCCAAAGGCGGTGTGCCGTCCATCCAGGTGGGGAGTTGGAAGAAACGTCAGGAAAAACTGGGATCCGCCTGTATCCTTGCCGGCATGGGCCATGGAAAGTGTTCCAGCGAAATGCTTGCGATAGCCATCCTTCTGGCATTCGCAGTAAATGTTGTAACCGGGTCCACCTGTCCCCCGGCCGTCAGGACAACCCCCCTGGGCCATGAAACCGGGCAGCACGCGGTGAAAAATCAGTCCATCGTAGTACTTTTTCTCGACCAGGCTGACAAAATTTCCCACTGCCTGCGGCGCTTCATTTTCGAAAAGCTCAATCACGATGTCCCCCTCGCTGGTTTCCATCTTGACCCTTGGAAGGTCGTTGCTGGTAGCTTCGGCAGCGCGAACAGCGGCCTCGACCCTCCAGTTGGCAATGTGCTTGTCAAGATCCTCGGCAGTGAACCGGCCGGACAGTCGCTGGGGTTCCTTGTTTTCAATAACCGCTGCGAGGTGTTTTTTTGCCGCGACAAAATCATTCATCCCGAAGGCAGCCATAACCGCCGCGTCGTTAATCCCCACTACCGGATTTTCATTCTTCATCAGGGTACTCAGCATGTCATAAGCAGCCGGGTATTGATCATTCTGGATTTCACCGATTGCCAGGTCCAACACGACTTTGCCGATGGTGGACGACTTGGGGGCCGATTTCAAAGCGGCGACTGCCGTATTCTGGAGCGTGACAATCTGGGAAGACTGTTTTTTGTATTTTTCATTGAACTCCGCCTGCAGCTTCTGAATCTCCTCCACGTCGTTTCGTGTCAGATTTTTGGCCTTGGCAAAGATGGCCTCGATTTCCTTGTTGAGCTGGTTGACGGCCGACTTGGCATCCAGAAAGGCCTTGATTTCAGGAGTATCCGGAAGGGATTCTTCCGTTTTTTCCTCGTCCTGTGCAGACAGGTTCAACGAACCAAGCAGGAACAACATGAACACGTAGAAAGATCCGCGAATGATTCGCATGACAGCTCCAATGATTTTTCCGGAAAGGCTCAAGCACCGAATCTCCTGATGCATCCAATTCCCTCATGCATCGGGCGTCCTCGGGCAGGTTACCCTGATTTCGAAACAACCTGAAATGTTACCAGATTCTCCTAATCAATGCGAAGGCACACCCGGCTGAGACGGGTGGCCGATCCGGGGTGAATTTCAAAATCACGCTCATTCCGGGCGGGATGCCGGAGCCCGTCGAGGGCTTCCGCCCGACGACCGGGTGCAACGCACCATCTGTTTGCACGGTTTTCGAAATCGGAGTATCTTCCACGGGGAGGGTCCGGCGCCCGCTGCGAATCAGGGCCCATCAGCCCCCTTTCTTTTCCAGCTACCCTATTCTGCAATCAACTTTTCACAAGGCGAGAGATGGACACCAGAAGGCCAGCGGATTTTTCCTGCGCGCAGCGTACCGCTTTTACATTGATCGAGCTGCTGGTCATCGTGGCAATTATCGCCATCCTGATCGCTCTGCTGATGCCCGCTATCCAGGCCGCACGCGAAGCTGCCCGCCGGGTCCAGTGCCAAAACAATCTCAAGCAGCTGGCTTTGGCTTGCCACCATTATGAATCCGTTTTCAAGGTCCTCCCCGGTTACGGGGGAGAGGAAAATATCGCACTGGTCCGTTTTCCCGAACACGAAGTCGACAAGCAGATGCGGGGTTACAACTGGCTGGTCCAGGCTTTGCTTTTTGCCGAACAGAATCGAATCTCCAGGAGCTGGGGCGCCCTTGGATCGACCCGAGGCGACATTTCTGAATTGGACCTGGAATCCATGGAAGTTCCCAACACCATCCTGAATTGCCCGACCCGCAGGAGCCCGGAGCCTTACCCGATGGTTGGATCCTTCCGCTCAAGATTCGGTGCCACAGCGGCCCGTTCCGACTATGCGATGAACGGTGGTTCGGCAACCGTCCCCAAGGGGGTGTGGATCAAGCTCCAGCGGGAAGGAATCTGGCGGCTGGGCATGAGAACCCGGTTCAGCAATATCGGTGACGGCCTGAGCAACACCTACCTGCTGGGCGAAAAATCCATGAATTCCAACCAGTACGAGTCCGGAACCGATTTTGGCGACCGCGCGCCGGCCTTTGGCTGGGTCGACAATTTTGCCGGCGGCAATTCCACGGTACGGTTCGCCGCCCGACCCCCGGTCCGCGATCATGTTGGTAGCTGCACCTCGTGTCACGATTTCGGCAGTGCTCATCCGGTCATCTGGAACGCAGCCATGGCGGATGGTTCCGTCCACGCCTTTCCCTACACAATGGATATCGAGGTCCATCGGGCAAATGCATCCATCCAAGGTGATGACGCCAATTTTTTTGCCCAGTGAGTATTGCCCGTGATTTTTTGCCCAATGTTTTCCCCCCCGGCAACCGCTGCCTGAAAATCCCGCTCCCCACCCGGTCAGCCCGCCGGGTGCGTCCCTCATCGAACTGCCCGAAATTTCCTGATGCATTCAGCCAGACAGTTGCTTACCATCGCCACCCTTTCTCTCGCCAGCTTCGCCGGCTGCAGCGAGCCGGGCGTTCGTGGAAAGGTCCATGTCAACGGAAAACCGCTGGCCGCCGGTCAGATTCAATTTCAGCCTCAGGAACCGGGCAAGGAGGCTTTCTCCGGCCCCGTCCTTCATGGCAACTACGATATTCGGCGATCCTCCATCGAGGGAAAATACCGCGTAACCGTGCAGGTCCATTTCGTGGAAACCGATGAAGCAGCCGGGTTTTACCGGGAGATGACTGCCGAAATCAACTCCGGAAAAAACCTGCAGGGTCCGGAGATGCTCGAGCCCGGCGAAAACGGGCACCCGGAACAGACCGGTTGGCAGCAAAAACAGAATGGAGACACGCAACCCAACCACCAGCACTCGCGGCAATTCGAATTTGAAGAAATGCTGTCCGGTTCTATCAATATCCGGGATTTCCATATCTCCAGGTGAGCTGCGCCGGCCCAGCCGGTTTTGAGTTTGGAGTTCCGGCAATTATCCTGTGGGAAACCCGTTTGTTCCCCGCATGGAAATTTTTGATGAAACCCCGTTTCGCTGTTGTCTGCTTGCTGATCTGCCTGTTGTTCGCTTACCTTGGCCAACCTGTGCTGGCGGTTGAAACCCAACCCAATATTGTCCTGATTTACATCGATGACTTTGGCTGGCGCGATACCGGGTTCAACGGCAGCCAATTCCACGAAACCCCTCACATGGATCGGATTGCCAATGAGGGAATCAATTTCGTCAACGCCTACGCAAACGCACCGAACTGTGCCCCCTCGAGAGCCTGCCTGATGTCCGGCCAGTACTCTCCACGCCATGGAATTTATACAGTCGGCAATTCGGACCGCGGAAAGGCTGCCACGCGGAGGCTGATTCCGGTCAAAACCGAAACCATCCTCCCGGCGACGGTTCAGACACTCCCGGAAACCTTGAAAACCGCGGGGTACGCTACCTGCTTTCTGGGAAAATGGCATCTCGGTGATCAGCAGACGGGTCCCCTGGGGCAGGGTTTTGATCAGAATTTTGGCGGACTGACGTGGGGACACCCCAAGGGTTACTTCAGTCCCTACCGCAACCCGCAACTCAAGGATGGGCCTCGCGGCGAATACCTGACCGACCGCTTGACCGAGGAAACCATCGGCTTTATCCGGGGAAATCAAAAGGGGGACAGGAAACCCTTTTTTGTCTGCCTGTCGCACTACGCGGTCCACACGCCCATCCAGGCAAAAGCGGAAATCACCAAGCGTTACAGCAGCAAGAAAGTTGTTGACGGTCAGGACAACGCCCGTTACGCAGCGATGATTGAAAGTGTGGACGAGGGGATCGGCAAAATCATGGACTTGCTGGAATCCGAAAAGCTTCTTGACCAGACGCTGGTCATTCTCTACTCGGACAACGGCGGATACGGCGGGGCAACCGACAACTCACCGCTTCGCGGAAGCAAGGGCATGATGTACGAGGGTGGCATCCGGGTCCCGCTGGCCATGCGATGGCCGGGGACCATCCCGGCCGGTTCGACCTGCAAGACACCTGTGATCGGCACGGACCTTTATCCCACCCTGGCCAACATCGCCTCGGCATCACTGCCCGCCAGCCAGAAACTGGATGGTGAAAATATCCTGCCCCTCATGAGGGGAGAAAAGAAACTGCGACGGGATTCGATCTTCTGGCATTTTCCGGCTTACCTGCAGGGGCGATTTCCGGGAGCCCGTAACGAAGATCGTTTCTTCCGCACGCGCCCCGCCAGTGCCATCCGCTCAGGTGACTGGAAATTGATTCAGTTTTTCGAGGACAACGGCCTGGAACTTTACAATCTTGCGGAAGACCCTTCGGAAAAGAAGAACCTGGCCCAGTCCCAGCCCGACAAACGGGATGAGCTGTATCGCAAGCTTGAATCGTGGCAAAAAGAAATCTCTGCCCCGATCCCCACCACCTTGAACCCGAAATTCAAAGCCCGGTAAACGGCGGGGTGACACCGGCGTCGATGCACCCGGGCCTCTATTTCCGGTAGACGGCATTCCAAGCCTGGTCAATCCGGTCGCAGTTCCTGCGACGGACATCCTGCAGAACACGCGTCGTCCTGTCCAGTTGCAGACAGTGCCCTGTCTCCGCTCGGTATTCAGGCCACTGGGGAAGGCCCTTTCGATTCGGGTTACCCGCGCGGGCGAACTGGACCCAATAGTCGGTCAACAAATCCGCGAGCGCCTGGTCGTCCGGCCGCTGCTGACGATTTTTCAGCGTATTGAACACGTAGGGAAGCTCGATGGAATGGTGGGCTCCCAGCGCCGGATTCTCGCGATTGACGTGTGAAAATTCGTACTGAAAAGTCTTGCTGGAAACGGTGGACATGCCGTTGAGCATCTGCCGCGCCGGCTGCACAAACCAGGAATCGGTGACAAAGTCGACCCCTGCCTGGCTCAACTCCCTGGCCGAATTCCCCGGATAGAGGTCTGCCACGCCTTCTGCTTCCGGTCCGTAAAACCGGGAGAGCTTTTTCACAAACGATTCCCGCGTCGGCAGGTTGATCCACTGCCGAAAGTAGGCCCCTTCGTCGCGGGTGGTTCCAATCATCATCGGGATATCTGCCTGCCGGCCTTCCCGGAACAGTTGGCAGGGATGACCCGTCAGAACCACTCCGTCGATCGTCGCCCGGGTAGGGTAGTAATCCACTGCCTGGAGAATTTTTTCCGGTGGCAAACTTCGAAGCTCGCCGATTGCCGCTTTTCCTTTTCGCTGCGTCAGATTTCTTGCCCATTCCTCCCCCAGTTGCTCCGCTGACGGGGTCGCTGCCAATGGCCCTTTCAGCGGCACCACGTTGGGTTCAGCCAATTGGGTGATGAAGCCGAACATCCAGGGGCTTTGGATGATGGCACGATGAAACAGGCCCTTTGCTTTTTCACAAACGCAAAGCAGGCTGACACTCGTCCCCCCGGCCGACTCGCCGAACAGGGTGACGTTGCCCGGATCCCCACCGAACTGTGAGATGTTCTGCCGCACCCATTTCAACGCTTCGATCTGATCGAGAAATCCATAATTTCCCGAGATGCCTTCGGACGACTCGGCAGACAGTTCCGGGTGTGCGAGAAAACCGAGCGCGCCCAGCCGGTAATTGACGGTCACCAGCACCACGTCCCGCTTGGCAAACCCGGATCCCTCGTAAACCGGTCGATGTCCCGAACCCCGGTTGAGGCCTCCACCATGAATCCAGACCATCACCGGCAGCCGGGCCTGCGGGTTGCCCGCCTGCCGAGTCCAGACGTTCAGGTAGAGACAATCCTCATCCTGTTTGACCGAAAGCGGAATTTGCGGTGCAGCCGGTGAAAACTCCCGGCAGGCACGGGTTCCGCTCCAGGCTTGCACCTTGCGGGGCGGCTTCCATCGCAGCTCTCCCAGTGGGGGCTGGGCATAGGGAATTCCACGGAAGACCGCCAGTTGATTCTCCCGGTCCAGAAAGAGCCCGGATACTTTTCCGGATCCCGTATCCACAACCGGCAGATCATCTGCAGCCGCGGGCCACCCGTCGTTAACGAATGAAAAAAAGAGGGAGATTGCGAAAAAACGGATGGTTTGCATGGTCAGTCTCAAAAATCCGAATGAAAAATCACAGCCTTGGTTTCTGTCATCTCCTGGATGGCGTAGCGGGGCCCCTCCTTGCCAAACCCGCTCTCTTTCAGTCCCCCGTAGGGCATCATGTCGGTTCTCCAGAGAGGGCCCCAGTTGATATGAATGTTTCCACTCTCTACCTGGTTGGCGAACCGCAGGGCGTGGTCGACATTTTGCGTAAACACCGCCGCACTCAACCCGTAAGGAGAGTCATTGGCCTGCCGGATGGCACTATCGATGTCATCCGCCAACATCATTCCAACGGCCGGGCCAAACAGCTCTTCGCGGGCCAGCTTCATTTCCCGTTGGACGCCGGTGAGCAGCGCCGGAGAGACCAGGGCATCCTGCCGCTGCCCACCACAAAGCAGCTCGGCTCCTCCCTGGACCGCCTCTTCAATCCACGATTCCACTCGAACGGCATCCGCCTCCCTGACCATCGGTCCGATACTGGAGTCCTCGTCCAGCGGATTGCCCGCCTGCAGGTCAGCAATGCGGGGCACCAGCCTTTGCAGCAGTTCCTCCTGGACCTCCCGGTGTACGATCACTCGCTGAGCGGAAATGCAAACCTGGCCCGCGTTGGCATAACCGGAAAGGGCGATCGCATCGACAACCTTTTGCAGATCAGCGTCCGGCAGAACCACCAGGGGGCAATTCGATCCCAGCTCCATCGTGACCCTCTTGAGTCCGGCTCTTCTGCAGATGGATTCACCAACCTCCTTGCTGCCGGTGAAGCTGATCTTGCGGATGCGGGGATCCTCGCAAAGGACCCTCCCGACGCTGGAACCTCCGCCAGTCAGGCAACTGATGGCCCGCGGAGGGCAACCGGCTTCGAGCAGGATCTCGACCAGCATCAGCGAAGTCAGGGGAGTATCCGATGCCGGTTTGATCAGCACCGCGTTCCCGGCTGCCAGGGCTGGCCCCACCTTGTGGCAGACCAGGTTGAGTGGAAAGTTGAACGGCGTGATGGCGGCCACGATACCACAGGGAACCCGGAGCGTAATGCCCAGTTTGCCAGCCGCTCCACCGGCTCCGTCCAATGGAAGGACCTCACCCTCGAGCCGCTTGGCCTCCTCGGCTGAAAGCTCCATGGTCTGAACGGCCCGCGCGGTTTCACCGCGGGCTTCCTTCAGAGTTTTTCCTTCCTCCTGGCTGATGATCCTGGCGAAATCCTCCGATCGTTGACCCAGCAGGTCGGCCGCCCGTCGCAAAAACAGTGACCGCTGGTGGGCCGACACCTTTTTCAGATCCTCGAATCCTCCAGCAGCTCCGGTAATTGCCTCAGTGACCTCCGATTCGGTAGCCACCGGAACGGTGTCGATCACCGAGCCGTCGAAAGGATTCCGGACCTCCAGCTGCTGGCTTCCGTTTGACCATTGGCCATTGAAATAAAAGTCCATCTTGTTTTCCGGGGATCGGATGCGGGAACGATGAATGTTACGATACAAAAATTCGTCTGCGCTGGACATGGAGGGAAGGTGCCATTGTGTTCCCCGGGACGGACTGGTTTCGAATACCATGCAGTCGGAAAACCAGGCATCGCGACAACCCTGTATGACAAAAACCACACAGACACGGTGAAGAACGATGAACCCAAAGCATGATCCAGTCTCGCGCACCCGATATTGATCCCGGGCGGTTCCTGCTGAGCCATCAAGAACTGCGTTTCCCAATCCCCTTTTTTCCGGAGTCAAACATTTGAAATTTGAGCCGTTTGATTTTTTGGGTCCGCGGATCCTGCGGTTCGGAAATGGACTCGCCGGAAGTTGCGGCGCCATGGCAAAAAAGCTGGGAATTCGCAACGCTCTCCTGGTCAGTGACCAATCCCTGTCCGAGATCTGTCAGCCGGTCACCCAGTCCCTTTCGAGGGAAGGAGTCCGGGTATGCCTGTTTGATCAGACCGGAATCGAGCCTTCGACGCTGGTAGCCCGGCAGGCCGTGGAACCGTTGGAGAGCTTTCGGGTGGATGGAGTGATCGCCGTGGGGGGTGGAAGCGTGATGGATCTCGCAAAGCTCTGCTCGGCCACCCTCGGGTCCGGCCAGCAACCAACTTCTTTTTTTGGCTTTGACCAGGTTCCCGGTAATTTGCCGCTGATCTGCCTGCCGACAACAGCCGGAACCGGCAGTGAGGTCTCCCATGCCGCGATTATCGTGGACGAAAGGGATGGAACCAAAAAAAGCATCCTCAGTCAGCGCCTGCGGCCGGATGCTGCAATCGTGGACCCCGAACTGACCTTCAGTTGCCCCGCCAGGCTGACCGCCGAAAGCGGTATCGATGCGCTGACCCATGCGTTGGAGGCGTTCCTGGTGACCGATGCTTCCCGGCTGGAGCAATCCGGCTCCGGGCTCCGTCCCTATTGCGGAAAAAACAGCCTGTCGGATCTTCATGCCGGCCGGGCCATCGAGCTGATTGCCAACCACCTCGAAGCGGCCGTCAACGAGCCTGCGGCTGAATCCCGCACCGCCATGGCGTTGGGAGCCACCCTCGCGGGACTCGCGTTTTCCAATGCAGGCGTGACCCTGGTGCACGCTCTGGAGTACCCGATTGGCTGCCGGTATGGCTGCCCCCATGGGGCGGGCAACGGGATTCTGCTGCCTGAATTCCTGCGGTTTCTTTCCGAAGAGCGGAAACAGGAAATCAGGACAATTGCCGGCTGGATGCATCTTGAACAGGAATCGGTCGTGGAGCGGGTAATGGCCATTCGCAGGAACATCGGTCTCCCCGAGTCCCTGACTGAAGTCGGTGCCAAACAGGACGACCTGCCGCAACTGGCCGAAACCGCGGGATCGATCACGCGCCTGATGGAACTTTGTCCCAAAAAGGTGGACAATCAGGACCTGCTTTGCATCCTGAGGAATTCCCTGTAGCGGTTGATTGGGTTTTCATGAAATTCTGGTGGATCCTGTTTGTGCTGTTTTTTTCCATGACCGCCATCGTGGGAGGCCTGATCCTGTGGGGCGAAGGGGGAAATCGTCACGGGTACGACCACCCGACAAAAAAATTCATCTCCGTCGGTGGCCCGGCGGGCGAAAGGGTCGGAAACCTGCCCTGGTTTGCCGCCACGTTCGGAACCCTGCAAATCCTGGCCTTCGTAATGCTGTTGACCCTCGGACTGAAAAAGAGTGCCCGGGATTCGAAGGCAACCTGGAACACCTGCCTTTGGTTTTTTGGGGCTACCTGCTCAATTTATGTTGCGTTGCTCCTGGGGGTATTCGCACTTTACCTGGCTGAAATCAACAGCACCCCCCAGGCGGCCGGCTTCCCAACTTCCTCCTCGTTCGCCCTGTTTGTTTTCTGGCCGTTTCCGCTGGTCTACATTCTGTTTTACAGCTTCGGCTTCCGGCGACTGATTCATTCGTCCGACACCCCCTGACCCATGATTGCACACATGGACAGCAACCTGGTTATCATCGGTTTTGTCATCGCCTACATGGCGATGTGTATCGTGGTCGGTCTGTGGGCGATGCGACAAACGAAAAGCACCGGTGATTTTTTTGTCGCCGGACGCAACCTGGGAGTGTTGATCACCGGGATTGCGATCTTCTCCAGCATCATGAGCGGATTCGGTTTCGTGGGGGGGCCGGGCCTGGTATTCCGCATGGGTCTCAGTTCATTCTGGATCCTGATCTCCACCCCGATCGGCTTCTGTGTCGCCTTTTTCCTGGTTGCCAGGCGGCTGCGTGTGATCGCCGAACAGAGAGATTCGATTTCGTTGCCGGACGTCATCGAGGCCCGCTTTCAGAGCAAGGCGGTCAGGCTGCACGTGGCGGTCTCGGTCCTGTTTGGCGTGATCGCCTACCTCGCGGTCCAGATCTCTGCCATGGCCACCGTTCTGCGGGATATCTGGAATCGACTCTGCGAAAGCCAGGATTGGGCGATGACCTCAGATTCGATCCTGCTTTTCCTGCTGCTCTCTTCGGCAGTTTTGGTGTTCTACTGCGTTACGGGTGGAATCATCGCTTCGGTCTATACCGACTTTTTCCAGGGAATCATCATGGTGACCGCAGCTGTCCTGATTTTTTTCGCCGCCGCTCATGCGGTGGATGGCGGGTTTCCCGCAATGGCCAGGACCCTGTTTGAGGACGACCCCGAATCCATCCGGCCCTGGGGAACCCTGGGAATGATCGCCTGTCTCTCCTGGCATTTCCTGTTTGCCTTCGGGGTGGTCGGCCAACCGCACATCGTGACCAAGATGATGATGACCCGCAAAGTGGAGGACGCCCGGGGAGCGCTTCCGCTGACGATCGCGGGTTACACGCTGGCTGCCCTGCTCTGGATCGGGATCGGCCTCGCCATGCGAGCCCTTGTCCTGCAGGACCAGCACGACATTGCGTCTTTCCAGAGTTCCAACTCGACCGCAACCGAATTCCTTTTGACATACGTTTCGCCCTGGTTGGCAGGAATTGTATTTGCCGGCCTGTTTGCAGCCATCATGTCCACCGCGGATGGATTTCTGAACATCGGATCGGCCGCCCTGGTACATGACCTTCCCCGCTGCTTCACCGATAAGCCGATTCGCCACGAACTGCTTTGGGCACGAATCGGCATTCTGGTCCTGGCGATCCTGGCGGCCATTTTTGCGCTGCTGTTCCCGTCCGATCTGCTGGGCATGCTGGGCATTTTCGGCTGGGGGGTCTTTGCCTCCGCCCTGGCACCGGTGGTAGGTTTCGGACTGAACTGGAAACAGGCTTCCCCCTTGGCCGCCATTCTCTCAATCTGGGCCGGCATCCTGATTAACCTGCTGGACCTGGTCAACAAATGGTACGGGGGATCCATTCCCTACGGCATCGCTGGGGGGACGATCGCTCTGCTGGTCTCCTCGACCCTGTTTATCGGCGTCTCCCTGTTTGCGCAACCCCGGGAAATGCCCAAGGATATCGAACAAGCGATGGAACTCTAGACGATGAAAAAACTGGTAATTACGGTGGCGGTCAACGGCAGCCTGACCTCGAGGGAAATGAACCCGAACGTGCCACTGACCCCGGGCGAGATCGGTGAAGATGCGGCCCGCTGTCGGGAAGCGGGTGCCGCCATGGTACACACCCACGCGCGAAACTCGGAGGGCAAGGCCTCACTCTGTCCGGATACATTTGAGAAAATCCACCATGCAATCGTTGCCAGATCGGACATCATCGTGCAGCTGTCCACCGGCGGACGTGCGGACATGAATATCGAGGCGCGTGGAGAACCGGTCAGCCGCATCCGACCGGAAATGGCTTCACTGACAACCGGATCGGTCAATTTCCCGGACCAGGTGTATGTCAACTCGGAACAGGATGTGGAATACCTGGCGGGGGTCCTGGCGCAGGCAGGCACCAAGCCGGAAATGGAAATTTTCGAGGCGGGCATGGTGGCCAACGCGTTACGGCTGGCCGAAAAAGGACTCGTCAGCCAACCGATGCATTTCGATTTCGTGCTGGGGATGCGGGGAGGCCAACCGGCCAACGCCCGAACGCTTCTTTTTCTCAGTGAGTCGATTCCCCCCGAATCGACCTGGACGGTCGCAGCCCTCGGTCGCCACCAGCTGCCGATGGCCACCCTGGCCATCGTGATGGGTGGGCACGTTCGGGTAGGGCTCGAGGACAATCTCTATTACCGCAAAGGTGAATTGGCAACCAACGAACAGCTGGTGCAGCGGATTGCCCGCCTGGCAGGGGAACTGGGTCGTGAAGTGGCCAGTCCGGACGAAGCACGTGAAATTCTTGGACTCCAGGGCAGGCAACCATCATGAATCCATCCGGCAGAAAGGCGGTGCTGGTAACCGGTTCGGCAACCGGCGTGGGCCGGGCGACCGCCATCCGCTTTGCCCGTGAAAATTTTGACGTGGTAGTCAACTACCCGGGCGAAGATGAATCGGAAGCCCTGCAAACGGTCGATGCGGTTGAGTCAGCGGGAGCCCGTTCGCTGCTGGTCCGTTGTGATGTCAGTCGGCCCGATGAAATCGATTCGATGGCGGCAGCCATCGACAAAACGTTTGGTCGACTGGATGTGCTGGTCAACAATGCTGGTGTGACTTCCTTCGTGGATCACTCCGACCTCGCCGGTATGACCGAAGACAAATGGGACCGCATCCTGGCAGTCAACACCAAGGGTCCTTTTTTCGTCATCCGGTCCTGCCTGCCCCTGATGGAAAAGCTCGAATCGGCAGCCATCGTCAACGTTTCCTCGGCGGCCGGGATTTCCGGATTCGGCTCTTCGATCGCCTACTGCGCAAGCAAAGGCGGGCTGAACACGCTTACCAAATCGATGGCCAGCTGCCTAGCGCCGCGAATCAGGGTCAACGCGGTTTGCCCGGGCCCAATCAACAGCCGCTGGTTGAGATCGTCGATGAGCGAAAAAGAGATCGAGCAAAGAGCCGCCTCCCTGCCGCTGGCCCGACTCATTCAACCGGAGGAAATCGCTGACACCATTTTTTACCTGGCAGCTGGAACCCCGATGACCACCGGCCAGTTGCTGGTGGTCGACGGTGGCAGAACGGTCTGACCAGAAGTTTCCTTCCGGCCATTCCATTCGGGCCGCATAATCGGGATGGGGCAGGTAGGCATAGAAGAAGTCCGGCCGGAACCTGCCCTCTGCTGCGGCAGCCGAATCAGCGATCCAGCGGGTTGACTTGATGTTGGCGATCGGGCCCCAAAAATGTTGCAGGGGAAAATGCCCAAAAGATTCCAGCAACTCTCCGTAAAATTCCTGCGGCTTGCTGTCGCACCACAGATCTTCCGAGCCAGCCGGCTTGTGAATGCGGGCCGGAATGCAGGCATCATCGGCATTACAACCCTTGCTGAGCATCGGAAACCAGGCGGCGGAAGTGAGTGAACTGTCTTTCTGGTACAAGAGGTCCCGGATCTGCGGGGACTCAATCTTCTCGTACCAGGCCGTCCACATCTCAACCCGGTTTTCAGAATGCAAACCGGGCAAGCGGGTTTCAAGGATTCAGCAGCGGCGACAGGAAATCGAATGCCCGCTGCGCGTACGCCGGGGCATCGTGACTGTGGCGGCTCAACTCAACGTGGATTCCATTGGCATATCCGGCCGATCTCAGGGCATCGATGATCGGGGGAAAGTTCATGTCACCCTCGCCAAACATCAGGTGTTCGTGGACACCGGCTTTCATGTCTTCAATATGAACATTCACGATCTGTTTGGCAAACCGGTGCAGGTAGTCGGCGATGGGTACTTCGTGCAGACAATACAGGTGACCCACATCCATGGTCATTTTCAGATTGGGCGAGTCGACCCATTGCCGCAGTCGTTCAAACCGGGAAGTCGTATCAATGTACATGCCCGGTTCCGGTTCGAACCCGATCAGGACCCCTGCCGCTTCGGCAAAACGGAGAACCTCGGCCAGGCCATCCGACAATCGCTCCAACGCTGCCTCGTCGGCCAGGTCGTCCCGCAAAATCCCGGACCAGAGGGAAACGCAGGGAGACCCCAGTTCCACGGCACAGTCGATACAGTGCCGGTAAAAATCAATACGACGTGAGGCGTCCGCTGACATGAGCGTCGGCTCATGTTTGATCATCGTATCCAGCAGGAACCGGCCGCCGGTCTCAATCACGCAGGACAACTGCTGATCGCCAAGGAGCTTGCGGAGTTCCCGCAGCTGCACCGAATACTGTGGATCAAACGGATTGAGGCAGTGATGATCCACCGTAATGGCCACGCTCCGGTAGCCGATCTCCGCAATGACCTTGACCGCGTCGAAACAGCTGTGATGGCTGAATCCATTCGTGTTGTAGCCAAGAATCATGGGTGGCGTTTCGAAAAGACGATTCCGGATCGGCCGGCGGTTGGGTCGGGGTCTGTGTCATCGCAGTTTGTTTTCAAACAATGCGATTGACCCGTTGATCGCCGGCACACTGAGTTCTATTTTGCTCCAAATTGAAGGTCTGGCAATGCCCGTGAAGCCGGGTCCCCGACCATCGCCCTGATTTGGAAGAATCCGAACCACATTCTGGTTGAACATTCGTCCGCCGACCAAAGTCGGACAGCCAGTGGCAGGAACCTGTCCGATCCGGGCCTAGGTGGACTTGAACCATCGCCCCAGGAGCAACGCTGGAAAAATCAGGATGGCAACCACCAGCGGGAACTGAACGTTGGATCGATCGACCCATAAACAGATGGCTGCATGAATCAGAATCAGGGACAGGATGCATTGTTTGATGGTTGCCTGGACGTGCCTCGGAACAGGATCCAGAATCGCGGTCAGCGAAAGCCGGCCAATGCTCAATCCAATGACTCCCACCATGAACAGTAACAGGTAGGGATTTTGCGGATTGACCGTTGGTGGCAGAACCAGCCCGCTGAACGGAACCAGAGCAATCGTTCCCAGGCCGAGGAACATCACGACGAATCCAAACGTCAACAGTTTCTGGTCGCTTTCCCCCCTGGCCTCACTGCGTGCGAACCAGGTCACGCCCGCGATGAAGATCCCCATACCCAGCGCCAACAGGGCACCCGCTGGAAGCAGGACCCGGTCGTCAGCCGATGCCAGGCTCATCCCCAGCAGAATATTGAGCGTCCTGCAGGAACCCATCATCACAGGTGCCAGGGCAGTCTTCTTGAGCACCTTGTCATACAGCAGGATGGCACCGATCAACAAAAGGCTGACCAGCCCGGGTTCAAAACCGATCCAGAGTGGACTTTCTTTCGGACCGAACAGGACAAAACTTCCGCTGGCGAACAGGAACCCGGACGTCAAAAGCCCGCATCCCCACAGCGAAGCCGTTCGCAGGGAGATGGCGTTGGAGGGAATAGGGCGTTCGGGACGTTCGAGGGTGTCGACATCCACATCGAATACGTCGTTCAGGACCATGCCGGCCGAATAGAGGCAAACCGTTGCCAGCAGCAAAAAGAGCAAACCGCCCAGGGGTTCGAAGGACTGGTGAATGAAGATGAAGCCCATCAAAATGTCGGCGATGGCCGTGAACACATTGGGTATCCTCATCAGCCGGAGCAGGGCAATTGCGAAAGACTGGCTTTCCGTACCCGAGGGACTGCTGTGGCCTGGCCCGACGGCAGGCGCACTCCCTTCGGATTGCAGATCCGTTTTGCCAGGATTCACTTCCGGCGTGGATGTCCCGGAGTCCGGGTCATTTGCCGTATTGGTTGGGTCTGATTCGGAAGCAGTCACGAAATGTCTCAACCCGGGCAACTGGAGATCGGCCCGGAACCTGGTGGGAGAAACCTGGAGAACTGAAATTACCTCCGCGGGTCCCTCGAATCCCGGGGGGCAAATTCAGACAGGTCCCATTTTAGTTGATATCGGGAGGGAGGCGAGGTGGCGACCCTGGACGGGCTGAACCGTCAAGGAATTCCCGCGAGCCAAAAAAAAGTCCAGGCCACGTCGTAACGCGGTCTGGACCAGAATCCCCCCCTGGGATGTGCGCTTTTTTTCTCTGTATCCGGCCTCCGACCTGCCTGTGCCAGGTCCCCGCAGGTTGCAATTTTCCGTTTGCTCTGCGTTCCGTCTCCCGGATGCCTTGTATATCGGCGTTCCCTGCCGGCAACTTTCACAAAGTTTGCGGATTATTTCCGGTTTGCCATTTGGGGGATTTTTTCGGGTCACGAAATATTTGACTCCGTTTTTTGAGATTCCCTGTCGCGCTGAAAATCAAATGACGATTCTTATGATTGGGAAAAATCTCCGGATGGGGTGATCTTTCCTGCGCAGAGGAAACCAGGGCGGTTGCATGCTGTCACCGGACCTGCCGGCCTCTGAACTGAAAATGCAGTCATTGCAAGGAAGCAGATTGATGCAAGCACAATTGCCAAATCATATTGAAAACGGACCGGAAACCGAGTCGCGTAAAAGAACGGTCCTGGGGCCCATCATGAGCTCATTGGGTTGGCCTCTGGTGGTTGGACTGGTCGGTTTTTGGACCTTCCTGTTTTTTGTAGACAAGGGCTACATCACCCATGAACTGTTGGTGCGTTACCTTTATGCGCACCCGGTATCCTACGTTGCGACCGCCATGTTTTTTGTAGGTGTCGCCAGCCTGCTGATGAAACTGGCCACCGTTTGCCTTCAGATCCGGGACCAGAAAAACATCCGCCTCTCGCCTCAACCGGCCCTGGCCCAGGGTCCGGAATCCAGTCGTCATCTGCTGGCCGAACTGGACGAACTTTCCATCGCCCGCCAGGAATCCTACCTGGGAAAAAGACTTCGCAATGCACTGGAATTCGTCGACAAGACGGAAACCGCCAATGGCCTGGAAGACGAACTGAAATACCTGGCTGACGTTGATGCCGAAAAACAGCAGGAAAGTTTCGCACTGACACGTATCCTGATCTGGGCGATTCCCATGCTTGGATTCCTGGGGACCGTGATCGGTATTTCCGGAGCCCTGGGAGGCCTGAGCGTCGAAGCCGATTTCAACACGATGTTGAGCGGACTTAAGGAAAAACTCTATGTGGCTTTTGACACCACGGCGCTGGCCCTGACATTGTCGATCGTGCTGATGTTTGCCCAGTTCATCGTCAACCGGATCGAACAGCAGTTGCTGACCGCCGTCGATGAGACTGCCTCGGAGGAGCTCGTCGGCCGTTTTGTAACCTACGGCTCCAACCGCGACCCCTACCTGGCCTCGGTGGAAAATATGTCCCAGCGTGTGCTTGCCAGCATGTCGGAAATCGGTTCGCGGCAATCAGCGGTTTGGGACAGGGGGATGCAGTCAATTCAGCAAACCACCGAAGCGGCTCTCGGTTCTTTTGCAGAACTGCTGGCTGACCGGCTTTCAAAACAGCTGGATCCGATCATGGATGAATTCGGGATTTCCATTCGCTCCGCGATCAGTGATTCCAACCGCTACATGGAACAGCATTCCGGGCAACTGTCCGAGGCCGTACACAACTCCGTGGCTGCCGTTGGTGAACGGAACCAGGAACTCGCCGCGGCGCTTTCCGGATTTTCGCAACAGATCAGGGAAGTCATCTCCTCACAATCCGAGGGGATTCGGCAAACCATGGCCGATTCGGATGGAGTGCTTAACAGCCACTTGGCACGGGTTCACCAGGTCATGGAGCAGACCGTCCAGCTGGTGGAAGACCAGTCGCAGCAGATCAGCGGCGGGATTGAATCCTCACGGCAGGTCATGGACCAACACTGCGAAAACCTCAAACAGGTGGTTCACGCCTCGTCCCAGGCAATGGAAGAGCACGCCCGCCGCATTGACGAAGCGGTGGTTCAGAGTGAAGAAATCGTTGACAAGCGGCAGGAAACGATTGCCCGGACCCAGGAGTCGATGCTGAAGGCCCAATCCCAGCAGTCCATGGCCATCTCCAACTTTACCGAGAAACTTCAGACATTGCAGGAGATCGTGGAAAAATCCGATGCCCTCGGCAAGGTCCAGGCGACACTGGCGGAGACGCTGTCCTCGCTGGAAAAATCGGACACGCTGGCCAACGAACTTCATGGGTTGGCAAGGCTGGTCCAGGAGCAGATCAAATCAGTCGATCGACAGCAATTGACCATGGCGGAGTCCAATGAAAACCAGCTGCGGGTGATGATTGAACAGACGCAGATTGTGGTCGATGAAAATGCAAAACGCCTCAAGGATTATCATGCCAAGACGGACCACCTGGTGACGACGCTGCTCGATGCCACCCGGGACCGGTCCGCAACCGAATCGATGCAACGCTGCCTCGAGGAAACGTTTGATGGCATTGCGGATCAACTCGCGAATCAAAATCGGACGCTTTCCTCCCTGGGCGAACAGTTGAAACGTTCGATCGACCCGGATTTCGTGGCGGCCCAGTTATCCAGGCTGATCGAGGCCTCCCTGCAGGAGGCAAATCAGACCTTCGATTTCGGTCCCCAGATGGCCGCAGTGGTGAAAAAGCTGGAATCGGTCCAATCGGCATACGAGAGACCCTCCCAGCACCAGAAACAATTCCTGGCGCAGCAAAAACAGACGATCGACAACCAGAACCAGCTGCTTGATTTCTGCCAGACCCTTGAGGTCAACAACCGCTCCGCTTTCCTGGAAACGGCGAACCGGATCCTGGAAAAACACTCCGAGTCCGCGGCCAAGGCTGTCCAGCTTGAGGAAACGGTCCGCGAATTGACTTTCTCGGTCAACCTTCTGAACCAGTCCCTGGCCAGTCAAACCGGCAAGGCCGCCGAAGAAGCTCTTCAATTCAGTCAGCCTGAGGTTCCCAAACGAGTCGCATGAGCCGCCGTTCCAAGCAGAAGCACCAGACAGCGCCTTCATTGTTTCCATTTCTTGCAGTCCTGATCTGCACGATGGGTGCGATCATTGTTTTGCTGGTCCTGGTGGTGAAACGGGCGGACGTGCAGGCCGACGAGGCCACAAAAGCGAGCAAGGAGGAATTGGAAAAAAAGCGAACCGCGCTGTCGGATCAACTCACTTTCCA
This sequence comes from Planctomycetota bacterium, assembly GCA_036336715.1. Lineage (GTDB taxonomy): Bacteria > Planctomycetota > Planctomycetia > Pirellulales > Pirellulaceae > JABAAE01. Next base: position 5,933 of record JAYZFP010000100.1, on the reverse strand, counting down.
GGAAAGCCAGGTCAAAATTCTCTCCGGACTGAGACCCGGGCTGAAGGTGAGGCTGGACGCCGAGAAAACGGTTACCGGTCACCTGGCCGATCACCGGTCCCGTCTCCAGGCCGAGTACCAGGAGCTGAAATCGTCTTTGGACTCCCTGGCTGCCGATGGGTTGGCAAAAGCGGAAACAGAAACAATCGTCGCTGACATCGACAACCTGAAAACCAGCATTGAGGCCGCCCAGGAAGAACTCCGCAAAAAGCAGGAAGCCCAGCGGAACGTTCGCCCCTCGTTCGCAATCATCCCTCGTGCCAGGGGTGGCCAGGGGACTTTCCGAAGGCCCCTGTTCGTGGAATGTGATGAAAAAGGGGTGACCCTTCAGCCGTATGGCATCACCCTCACCAGCCAGGATTTCCCCCGCTCGATGGACAGCGGTAATCCCCTGGACGTGGCGTTGTTGATGATCCGGGACTACTGGAACCAGCTCGATCCCAACCAGGAACAGGGACAGCCTTACCCGCTGTTTGTTGTCAGACCGAGTGGCCCCCGCTCCTTTGCGGCCGCCCGCAAGGCGATGAAATCCTGGGTCGACGAATTCGGCTATGAGCTGGTCAACGCCGACGTCGAGGTCCGTTATCCCGAGTATGACGAGAGCTTCAAAAAACGGCTTTCGATCGCAGTGCAGGACGCCCGGGCCAAACAGCAGCAGCTGATTGCCTCCCGAAAGCGTCAACAGGCGCTGAGCCAAATCCGTCGGCTCAAAAGCGGGCAATCCGGCTCCTCATCGGGAGGGTACCGGGCATCCTCGGTTTCGGGTGGCTTTGTTCGCGAGCCCGGAAGGGGAAGTTCGAACGGGGGAACCACCCGGTTCGCCAGCCAAACACGATCGTCCTTTCCGCCGTTGGGCAATTCGACGACGGCAGGAAGTGTGGGCTCAGACCCATCGGTTCCGCCCAACCGGTTGACAGCTGCCAGCGGCCGGGGTTCGGCAACGACATCCGTTGCCCGTCATTCTCCTTTCCGGCCCGGTGGACAGAACTCCCCCACCACACAATCCCCCTCAAGCACACAATCCGCCTCGAGCACACAATCTTCTTCTGCCAACCGAACCTCTTCGTTTGGACAGGACAGCGGGTCGTCATCGGCCCGGGTGGAGCAGAATGCTGGCCGAGGGCCCGCTGGATCCGCTCAACAAACGTCCGGCAGCGGCACCCCCGCGCCAACACTACAGAGCCTGGCCCGCAAAAGGGGGAAAGACTGGGCCCTCCCGTCCAAGTCCAATCATTCCATCCAGGTCAAGAAACCGATCAAGGTGCAAATTGGTCCGGACGCCATCCGGATTGTCGAATTCGGGAAAGGGATCCGGTCCATTCCCTTCAAGGGCACCACCTCCACCGCGGTTCCCGAGTTGATTGAACAGGTCTGGAAACACATCGACGCCTGGGGCATTGCCGGGGTGAATTCCTACTGGAAGCCGGTACTGAACCTGCAGGTGGCACCCGGGGCTTCGGACCGCTTCCGCGAATTGAAGGTCCTCCTTGCAGGGAGTGGACTGGAACTGAAGAGGGTAGAGCCATGAACCATGCCCGCAACCGGAAACACCGTGGATCTGACCGATCGCTGGAACCCGGCCAGGATTCTTTCCTCGACGTCGTTGCCAACCTGATCGGAATCCTGATCATTCTCGTGATGCTGATTGGAACGCAGGCCCGTTCCGTCTGGGAACAGATCCGCTCTGCCCGGGAAGCCGCAGACTCCAACCTGGCCCAACTGCAAACCGATATCCAGACCGCCAAAACCAGCATCGCCCGACTGAAAACCGAAAACGCTGACATGGAGAGCGCCATTCAGCGTCAAAAGCAGGCGGCTGAAAGCCTGAAAAAGGAACGTGACAGGATTCAGCTGGCCATCGAGTCGATAAAAACCGCCCTCGATCGAAGGAAGGAAAAACTGTCGGCTGACGAGGCGAAAAAACAGACACTGATCACCGAAGCGGAACGACTCAAAAAAGAGCTCGAAACGATCCGGGGGCAGACGGTCAGCCTGGAAGCTGACGTCGCACCGATCGGTGTGATCGACCACCTGCCAACCCCGATTGCCAAAACCGTTTTTGGTGAAGAGGTTCACTTTCGCCTGCAAGAGGGCCGACTGGTCCACGTGCCGCTCAATGAATTGGTGCTGCAGATGAAAAGCGAATGGAAAGTCAAGGCCAAGAAGCTGCTTCAGACCAACACCACGATCGAGACGGTTGGCCCGGTAGAAGACTTTCGTCTGCAATACAAACTGGGCCTGAGAGAGCGGGTCCAGAAGACCGAGCATGGGGTTGTTCGTTCCAATGTGCCCACACTGGAACGGTTCATCCTGCTGTCCACGAGGGATCAACTCGGGGAGACCTTCGCGAACGCCCTGCGGGCCGGGAGCCAATTCAGCAATCGTCTCCGCTCACTCGATCCCAATGATGTCACCATCAGTGTCTGGATCTATCCCGATTCCTTTGGGCAATTCAACGAACTGAAACGCATCCTCTATGAAAAAGGATTTCTCTGTGCGGGCTGGCCCCTCCCCAAAGGTCAGCCAATTTCCGGGAGTCCGAACGGCTTTCGAACCGCCGCCCAATAGGTGGCAATCCGTAGGTTGCAATCCGTAGGTGGCAATCCGTAGTTGGCAATCCATGGCTTGAAACCAATAGCTGCCAACCCGCTGGTTGCAATCCGTCAAACGACACCTGAAAATCTGCAGCATGCCGCACAGCCATCGGGCAAATTGGGCAACCGCCGCAGCGTGTGCTATTCTGCGGGAGATGCCAACCATTCCCGGGTCAATGCGATCAGGTCATTGTGCCCGGGGCCCCCACGGTCAATGCCTTTCCATTTCCTGCCGGGGTTGCCCGTCATGGCATCCCTGTAACCCGGAACATCCTCCCAAGAATGAGCAGCGTGAAATCCAAGAAACCGAATTCCAATCGGAACATCAGCCGAATCGATTTCAAAAACAGAAAGGGGGAGCTTGCCAGCGGTGGCTGGGAAGTCCGCTTTCACCGACGCGGCAAAAAAATCGAGAAATTTTTCGCGGACAACCGTTTCGGGGGACGCAAGAAAGCCCTTCTGGCAGCCCGCCTGTATCGCAATGAGACGGAAGCCAAGCTCCCCAAGTATACCGTTCACGAGCTTTCCAAAACCCCCTCCCGCCGAAACCAGTCCGGGGTAGTCGGGGTTCGCCGCCACGAACAGACAGATATCCGTGGGGAGTGGGGTTACACCTATGCCTTCTGGGTCGCCCAATGGACGGACGAACTGGGAAAGCGCCGCACCCGGTCGTTTTCAGCCAACCACTACGGCGAAGAGGAAGCATTCCGCCTGGCGGTCAAAGCGAGGAGAAAAGGGATGGCCGACCGGAAAAGAAACTCAACCAGAAAATAGACCCTCCTGTCGCTGGAGAGGTAAAGACCAGCCAGTCCATCCGTCGTCCTCCCAATCCCGGAAACGGTCGAGCGTTTTTCAATCGTTGGACGGGGACTGTTTTTTCCGCTTGCCGGTCCCGCTTGCTTTCAGGCCCAGAACCTCGACTCCCTGCTCAAATACAATGTCAGTGGGAATCCCCTGCTGGTTGACCCGATCGAGATCCGCTTTCAACACATCGCCGACAAAGCCCATCTGTTCGGCAAACCGGGCGGCCGCCTCGTAGTCGCCCTCGCCCTGAAGCATCAACAGCTTTTTGCTCAGTTCCTCGATGGCCACTTTCATGCGGTCCATGTTGACCCGGTATTGTCCCTTTTCGTTACGGCTGAACGCGCCCTGTTCCTTGAAAAAATTGAAACGGATCATATTGGCCTTGCCATGAGCGCTGCTGGCCCCGAAACGGACACTGCGGAAAATCCCCGCCATGAAAGTGATGTAATAATCTTCCAGCACTCCTTCCGTCAGATCTCCTGATTCCAGCAGCCGGGTCACCATGTAAACTCCCAGCACATCCGCTTTCCCCTCCTCGAGGGCGCTTGAGTTGTCTCTCAACGCTTCACGAACCGTACCCTTGCCGGTGATCGTCTGCTTGATACCCAGCCCGTGGGCCACCTCATGGAACATGGTATTCCCGAAAAAGGCGGGAAAGGTCACATGCTGCCGCTGCTCCGGGACGATCAAGACCTCGGAAATCGGCAAAAGTATTTTGTCGAACTTGGCCCGCATGGCGTTCTTGAGCTGGAGTCGGCGGGAGCCCTTTTCCAGTTGGACCTGTTCGTCGTTGGGAAGGTTGATGGCAATGGTCTTAGAGCCCGCGTTACAATCGCCGGCATAGTAGATAACGTCATAGGCGTTCAGGTCGGACTTGGTACCCGGTTTTTCCGTTTTGTATTTTGGATCCACCGGCAGGCCCTGCTGCAGTTTCGGCAGCAACGCAGCGTACTTGGACAACCTGTCGCTCCAGCTCATGTCCTTGACCAGGACATAGCATTCACAGGCAGCCTTGTAACCGTACAGCTTGTCCTCGTAGGTTTCGATGGGGCCAATCACGCAGTCGATGCGATTGCTCTTCATGTCCATCCAGAGAAAATCGCTCTCTTGGTAGCGGTCTGACAACAGCGCCGCAGCCCTCGCGTTGAGGTAAGCCCGCAGCCCGGCGTCATCGGTCAGTCGGGCCGCCTGCTTCAGCTGCCTGGCGGCGACAGAAAACTCCTTGCGGAACTGGCGGGAATAGGGAACGGCCTTCAGTTTTCTCTTACCGCCAGATTCGTCCCAGCGAACAAACGTGTACAGGCTTTTCAGGGCCGGGTTGTCCTTGACCTGGGATTCAAATTCCTCCCGGGTCATGTCCACAGGATAAAAATTCGCACCCTTTGGCTTGGCCTGGAACCCGGAGAGAAAGGGGCGATCTTCCTGCAATCGCTCCCAGGGCCCGTAATTGATCCTGACATGCCGATTGAGTTGGCGGGCGACCTTGCCGGGGAGGTCACCGGAGATGGCAATCGAAGCGGGATCACCAAAGGCCTGGTACCAGAAGGCAGAGTCCATCTGTTTGGCTGCGGTGATCAGGTGAGGAATCATCTTCTGGTGGTTTTCATCCAGCGAAGAGAGATCCGCCTTCAACTGGACCGTGGCATATTTCGTCAGCCCGGCCACATCGTCCAGTTTGCGCTCCTGGGCGGCGGCGCGGCCGGTAAAAGCGGAGGCGGCCAGGCAGCTGTTTACAATCAGAAAGAAGAGCCAGTTTCGAAGGTCGTTCATTTTTTTTCGCAAGGGTTCGGCTCGCTACATCATAAGCCGAATGCCACCGTCAGGCAGGCGGTGAAAGAACCCCCGGGCTCAAAAATGCAAAAACGGGCGTGGAGTCTGCGATTGGGCGAAAAGCCACAGGACAAACTCGACCACCGGCGTTCGCCGAAACGCGGGACAGGCCGACCCCCGCTTTGGCGGCCAGGTCTCGGCAGGGACAAGCTCTCAAAGTGTGAGGCAAATGCAAAAGAGGGGCTGCCAAAGCCCGTTCCGGGTCCAGAAATCTCCCGGTTTTGGCCGGATCTCGATCACCCTGCCGAAGGAGATCGCCGTTCGGAATCGACTCAGCGAACCACGGCTTCGGTTGGCTCTTCGGCCACCGCTGCCGAATCTTCCAGTGGCTGCTCGACTCGCTGAAAGACGATCCTTGGTGAAAAGGGATGCAGGTCAGGACTCACCGAGTCGGGAACAAAATGAAAGTGATCCTGGTCGAGAACCTTGTACACGTAAACCTTTTTGGCAGGATCCCCGTTCTCACTCTTGTACTCGGAGGTCTCCACTTTCAGGTTCTCCCGGTCCCGGGCAACAATGGCCCAGGTTCCGACCGAACGGTCCCGCATCTGCTGGCCATCCTGCAGGGTGATCATCATGTCCAGCTCCACCACGGAATCTGCCCGAAACTCGGCCGCCATAATCACCGTCGCGAAAGTGCTGACCATTTCCTGCAGCTTGAGTGCT
>JAYZFP010000099.1:0-7849 GCA_036336715.1 Planctomycetota bacterium | reverse complement strand
GTCGAATTGATCGCTGCCGAATCGACGGCTGCCCGTTTTGAATAGCCGAGGAAACCGGAAAGTGGGCAACTCGGCAATCAGCCCGTGAAGGAAGACCGGGCGGAGGGATCCACCGCAAAGAAACCTGTGCGAAGAAACCTTTGTCATCAACCGGATGAAGGCATTCCAACCCGGCATGATTCCTGGTGTCAATCAGATCTGGCTCTACCGGGATCTGGTGTCAATTGGATCTGGCGTCAACGAGATCCAACCTGCCCTCGCCGGCGGTTGTGAGGCGTTCTTCCGAAGGTGCTCGCAACCGGTGTGTCACGGAACCCGCCAATGGCACAAGGCAAATCTCCTTCACCCCCTCCTTCACCCCCGATTCTTAGCCAGCGCCCGGTGATTCTTTGAAGCGATTTCCTTGCAACGGTTCCCCTTCCCCATGGCTCCTGGTAAAAAACGCACCCGCGGCTTGCCCGAGATTTCAGCACCGCTCCACTTGAAGGGACAGCTGAGCCGGAAGAAGATCCCCGAATCCTATTGACCCGTTCACTCGGAGTTGATAGTTAGGCTGCGGGGGCGGTTTTCGGCAATTTCCCAGTTCCACTTTAGCCAATTACCTGGAAACTCGTGCGTTTTTCTGCAGTCCTAGCTATCGCTTCGGTCATTGCGTTTTCCTCTGAAAGCCCTGCTCAACGGATACGTTTTTCACAACCCCCGCCACCCTCAGATAGCGGAATCAGTCCCGCTCCGGCCGCAGGAGGAATCGGCGTCCCGGCAGCGCCAACCAACCAGGGCTTCAACGCTCCATCCGGGGCGATGCTTGGAAACCCGACACTCGCCCCCACCTACGACCCTTTTGCTGCACCTGCCGGAGTTCCGGGCAACCCAGCCTATCCGCCTGGAGGAATTCAGCCAGGTTACGCCCCCCCTTCCCCCTACTACCCGGGATGGGGCAACCCACCACCCGCTCGAAGCCCCTATGCCTATCCGCCTGCAGCCCCCGGCACTTACCCGCCGAGGAATGCTCCGTACCAAAATGCTCCTTACCAGAATGCTCCCTACCAGAACACACCCGGCCAGGGAATCTTCGGTAGCGGACCCTATTCCCAAAACCAGGACTGGCTCAATCAGTTTGAACAGGGACGCTACATGCGCGTCATCCAGGAATTTCACTATCGACACACCTGGCTGGAAGGGGCGACAGCCAATGAAGTCGATATCAATGATGCCGAAATCGGCTTTACCCTGAATTGGCCCAATTTCCTCGGAAGCGGTGAGCCATTGCTCCTTTCGCCGACCTTTATATTTCATTTCTGGGACGGTCCCCAGCCTCCGTCAGCAGCAGACCTCCCCTCCCGTGCCTACAGCGCCTTTCTGGCCGCCGCCTGGACGACGCCGACCAACCGCAACTTTGGAGGCGAAATCCTGACCAGCGTCGGAGTCTATACCGATTTTCAAACGTTTACCAATCGGAGCCTGCGGGTCAAGGGAACCGGACAGGGATGGGTTCGGCTCACCCCGGACATGAGCCTCAAGTTTGGTGTCAGCTATCTCAACCGCCTGGATGTCAAGATATTGCCCGTGGGCGGTTTGTACTGGAAACCTGCCCGCAACCTCGACCTCGAACTCTGCTTTCCCAATCCGAGGATCAAGTACGCGCTCCCGCAGGTGGGTAATACCGAAATGAGCATCTACCTGACCGCCGACTATGGCGGAGACAGCTGGACCATCGGACGTCAGGCCGGGTTCAGTGACCAGATTGACCTGATCGATTTGCGAGTCCTGGGCGGCTTCGAATTCGTGGGGTTGGGTGGTTTCCGTGGATTTTTCGAAGCGGGCTACGCGTTTGACCGGGAACTGCTTTACCGGGTCACGCCGGCAGACAGCATCCCGCTCAGCGATTCCGTGATCGTCCGTGCAGGATTCCTTTTTTGACACTTCCATTTGAAGGAAGCGAGTTGCCGCAGGTGGCAGTGGTCACCCGTTGGAGGACTCGAACGCTCCCAGATCGTTCCGAAAATCGCCCTCGGCATCGACCGTCGAATGAACCTCGGGCTCCTCTTCGAAAAAACGATCGTATTCCGGAAAAGTTGCCCTCAGTTCGTCCAGGTTTTCGACCGCATCTTCCAGCCGATCGGGCGTGTTTTTGAGCACCTGGGCTTCGGTCCGATGGGGGGATACCCCGAGGAACCTCCAAATCCTGCCAAGCGATCCCTGCAGGTTATGCAAAAGATGCTCGTATCGCACGTGACAAACCTCGACATTGAGTGATTCAACATATTCCCGCAATTCACGGTACAGCCGAACCCTCTTTTTGTGCTTGCGGAATTCCCCGGGATCAATCGCGATCTTGCCCAGACTCTCCCGGGAAGCGTACAGGTTGGAGTTGCCACATTTTGCCCGCAGCATATCGGCGCGAATCACCGAGACAATCAGCTTGACCAGGTTGCGCCTGAACAGGTGAATGACCCGGATGTTGTTGTCCTCAAGGAAATTTGCGAACAGCTCCAGGTCGGCAATATCGGTCAATTTTGTCTTGAAACCGACCGTAGTTACCTTTTGGCTCTGCGGTTTGGAGTAATAGAAGTTGCTCATCCAGTCCAGCTGGGCCGACCAGTCCTTGGGAAGAGACGAGAATTCCTCGTACATCGCCCTGATTTCGGGATGGCTCCTCATGTGCTCAGTCAGGAAAGTGGAACCAGAGCGTCCCTGGAACAGGATGATGTATTTTCCGACTTCAGACATGGGAGCAGAATGGACGGGGGAGAACTGTGCGTGGAAAGGAGAGTTCTGGAATTATTCAAGACAAATTCGCAGTTGTAAAATCAGCAGCGCCATTTTCAGGGCCGTTTCTGGCCTGAGTTTGACGATTTTTCCCGATTTACCGTAAAGGGTGCAAATTAAAGAAGCCGGGGCGAATTTTCCGCCAATCCCGCCAAAAAACGCCCCTTTTTCAAAAACCGGAGCAGACAGTGAGAAAGCGAGGCATTCGCGGGAATCCGAACGGCGAGCGTTCTCCTGACCACTGCGCACAGGGAAAGTCACCCGCCCCGATCCCGCAGCTGCCTCCTGGCAATTCCAATTTTTCCAAGAATCAACAGCCACGAATCCTGACAACCGGGGCCCACAACGCCAGGATAGGCTATAAATACGGAGTGCTTTTGAGTCGAACGGGCAATCGCTGGGCGCCAACGTCGAGAGGAAAGTCCGGGCTCCACAGAACAGGATGGTCGATAACGTCGACCGGCCGTAAGGCCAGGGAAAGTGCCACAGAAAAGAAACCGCCAACCCCGGTTGGTAAGGGTGAAAAGGTGGGGTAAGAGCCCACCAGCAGCCAGGGTGACCTGGCTGGCTCGGTAAACCCCATCCGGAGCAAGGCCAAACAGAGAGGAATCGGAGCTGTTCGTGCCGTTACACTCTCGGGTAGGCTGCTCGAGCCAACGAGCAATTGTTGGCCTAGATAAATGATTGCCGGCAGCTGGCTTCAGCTGCTCCACAAAACCCGGCTTACGGTTCGGCTCGAAAGCATCCTGGCGAGGCGTCGCATGCGACGCCTCGTTTTTTGATGCTTTATCCCGTATTTTCCGTTCAGCTCGTCCAATCATCCGGGCGAATCAACCGGCAGCCCACCCACTCCCTTGTCGAGCGCCGGCCAAATTCCCGGAAACGCACCTAAAACTGGGTGACGCTCGAACTGGTGGGCGACTCCGGCAGGGGATTTTCCTGAGGCCGAATCGTGGAAGCGTCCACGGAAAAGCTGCCCAAAAGGGCCTCACCAGAGGCTGGAAGCTCGCCTTCTTCCTCAAGGACCTGGAGGAGCTTGGCGATACAGAGCTTGTTCATGCTTGTTTTGTGATCGTGGGCCTCGGCTCTCAAGGCCTCATGCAGGCTTTTGGGAAGCCGGACGGTGATCACACGGGTTGGTTCATGACCTTCCGCACCATTCCCCTTTTTCATTCGCAGGGCTGTCACCATATTCTGGATTTCAGCGAATTCCTCCGTCTGCTCAAAGGCGAGAAAGTCTTCCTGGTTGGGGAACAGACGACGAGCGACACCGCCAATACCGAGGATTTCCCGGAAAAAAGTGACCCAATCCGGGGTCTGCAAAAAAAGCTGTTTGGCAATCTGCAGGGCTTCCTGCTTCCGGTTTGCATTTCCTGAAAAACTGGCCTCGTTCATTTTTGATTCCTTTCGTGGGTCGAATTGGTCAACTTTCGATTTCGCTTTTCTATCATCTCCCTGCTTTTTCAAAAACAGCAACAGCGATTGCACTCAAGTCCTTTCACAGCATGCATTTACGAAACAACGCACCGATGCCCGCATTCCGGGCAGAAGTGCCCGAAAACCGGACTGCCCAAAAACTCGGCAGGGCCTTTTCGGGGAGGTTTTTCTGAAACCTGGAAAAAACCAAAAAAAAATCCTTAAACTCTGTACAACCGGTAATTCCAAATTATAGTGTTGTTAATTCCGGCAATTCAGGAAGATTGCCCGAACTGACTGCTTAAATAGATGTTACCGCGATGAATCATTCCCGTCTTTTTCTGGCCACCGCTCTCGTGGTTTTGCTGTCTTCTCAAGCTTCTGCCCAAATTACAGTTGATTTTGCTGAAAACGGGCCGTTCGATGGACTTACTGTGGGAAGCACTGTGGACCTCGGAACGGACCCACAATTCGGTCTGGGTGTTGACTTCAATCTTCGGTCAACCGTTGGGCGGTCTCCATTCACAGGAGCGGGCACATCCAATACGCCACTGAATGTCAATGCTGCAGGACTGGGGGTTGCACAAAGCAACAGCAGCAGCGACGCCAGATTTCAGGACAACCAGGGCTGGGATGGCGAAGAAATGGTCTTTGACTTTGATGTCTACGGACTTGACGGCAATCGCGCGAAGTTCGACGGGACGATCCTTCTCGAAGAATTCTCGTTTGCAGACATGATGAATGATGGAACGGAGAAGTTTTTTCTAGAATCCACTGCTTTTGCTGATCGAGCCGATGCCTATTCGCAAATCTTTGGAAATGACACAAACAATGCGATTGCTTTCGATGCGGCGAACAACCGGTTCATCTTTTCGAATTACAGCGGAAGCAATGACGTTACGTTTTCGTTGCTTGACCCTTCAAACTCAGCGAACATCCCTGTTCGCATTGACGATGGAGACGATCTGAAACTTTCCATTTTTGACGATGATGGGGATGCGAGCTTCGGGGCTTCCGCCAGCTTTACCGGTTTCAAGATTCACGCAGTCCCGGAGCCTGCCTCTATTGGCCTGGTTTCCGCGGGCATCTTGGGCTTTGCCGTCTATCGCCGGCGAAAAAGAGCAGCCAAGGACCAGCCAAACGAAGCCTGAGCTTTGGCCTGACAGGTTGGTTCTCCTTCCGCTGTGGATAAAAAATCGCCGGATTCAAGGTTGCTCCCACCCCAGAATCAATCGCGATCGAAAAAACCTTTAAAAACCCGCTAGAAAAACCCTGAAGAGCCCTTTCTGCCCAAAGGGCTTTTTCTTTTTCTTGCCGCCTTCTCTACCACTATCTTGGGGCACTTTCCTGGGCCACCTTCCCGGCACCGACGCTTTAACGAGAGACTGGCCCTGTCTCCAGCACCCGATTCCCAACCGAAGGAGACTTTCAAAGTAATTTCCCTGCAACATCCCCCTTCCTTCCCCCCTATCCCGGGCGGAGAATCCCGATACTGCCGGTACAAGTCCGACCTCAGACCGGCCACTGACGGCAAAAAGCGGCTGCGTCTACCCAATCCACGATTAAGCACTAGAATAGGGAACCTGATCGAAACCGTGAGCCTCACTGCCCAAGTCTCATCATTGGCCGCCGATCCTGTTCGAAAACCGATCCAAAGCATCCTGCCCTGGACCTGAATGGCTCGCCCCCCTGAAAGGGCCCCCTTTGGGACGGCCAGGAAAACCGGCTACAAGAACGGGCCCCATCACGGTCGATCAGCACAGATTCCTGGACGCCAAACATCCAACCACGAGAAATTCATGGCAGGCCGATACGGTGATTTCGCCGACGATTTTTATGTCAACGTCAACCTCAACACCGAAATGGAGCTCCCCTCCCAGCGGGAGACCGTTCTCGGTTTTTTTGAGCAACTGAAGAAGCAGTTCCCCCAGATGGAGAACTTCTACAGTCGTGAAAAGGGGGAATACGTCCTGGAAGAAAAAAAGGAAAACGGGGCCTACCGCTGGGCCACCGTAGAAGCCAAACGGGTTTGCGCCGGATATGTGAACCCGCCCACCTTCGAGGATGCCACCGCGCAACAACAGGTCATTGCTGAACTCCTGCCCTACTTCCTCTCCATCAGTCCGCTGGACTGTGAAAGCTTCAACGTCATGCTGGGCTTTGACTTCACCTACCGGGGCAATCACAACAAGCTGGTCGCCGAGGCCCTCGGACTCCCCTCGGCATTTGAAGGGATTACCCAACACCCCCATGCCAGGCTGATCGGCTTTGAACCCAACATTCAATTCACTCTTGACGAAGAGTGCAAAACCCAGGTCCGCCTGAGCGTGGAAACACGAACGGGTGCCTACCAAGTTCGCACGGGCGAGTATTCCGAGGAACAGTTTTCGGTATTCCTGACCGCACGCCATTACGGCAGCCTGTATTCGGATAAATCCTATGTCGACACCTACCGTGATTTGACATCCCACTGCGAAGAACTGATGGACCAGTATGTGATTGAAAACATCCTGGTTCCGCTGCAGCAGGCCATCGCCATCCAGTAAGCCGAAAAACAGGCTCTCCCTGGCGGCGGCTGGAGCAAAAAGCGCAACAGATCACGGGCTGTTACAGATCGCAGGCCCTCACCATGGAACGCAGCCAGCCCCGCCACCCAAGCGGCCCTGGCCGGGAACAGACCAATGTGCGACTGCCCCAACTTGAAGAAACCCGTTTTTGCACCTAGAATCGCCGACTTGAACGTTTGTGGAGTATTTTTTCAGATGGCGCGCCGTTTTATCAACCAACTGTCCGAAGGGGAAAACGTCAATCAGATTTTTCTGGTGGCGGACAAACAGGTTCGGGCCAACCGGTCGGGAAATCTTTACCTTCAACTTCGCCTGATTGACCGGACAGGATCCCTAACCGGCATGCTGTGGAATGCCAACGAGAAGATCTCGGGGAAATTCGAGGCGGGTGACTACCTGACCATTGAGGGCACGACGCAGTTCTACAACGGCGCTATGCAGCTGATCATCACCAGCATCGAGAACGTCGATGCCAACTTCGTCCGCGAGGAGGATTTCGTCCAACTGACATCCGAAGCGGTGGAACAACTGAAGACTGAACTTTTCGAACTGCTGGACGGAATTCAGGACGAGCAGATTCGGAATCTCGTGCAGGCGTTCCAATCAGACGAGAAACTGATGGCGGATTTCTGCAGCGCGCCTGCAGGCATCAAGAACCACCACGCCTTCAACGGAGGACTTCTCTCCCATGTCGTCAGCATGCTGAAACTGGCGAGATTCCTCTCAAGCCACTACGATGCCATCTGCCCGGACCTGCTGCTGATGGGGACCTTTCTGCACGATATCGGCAAGGTCCGGGAACTGTCCTTCGACCGTGAACTGGCCTATACGGATGAGGGCCAATTGATCGGCCATATCCAGATTGGCACTGAAATCCTGATGGAAAAAATCGGGGAAGTCCGAAAATCCGGGGCAGACTTCACTGAGGAAAAAGCTCTCCTTCTGAAACACATGATTCTCAGTCACCACGGCGAACCGGAATACGGGGCGGTCAAGGTTCCGATGACCCTCGAAGCCATCGCCCTGCATTACATCGACAACATCGATTCCAAGATTGCCAGCGCCCTGGACGTGATGCTCCAGGACGTCAACGAGGG
>JAYZFP010000098.1:0-27197 GCA_036336715.1 Planctomycetota bacterium | reverse complement strand
AGAAATGGCTCAAACGGTACTGATCGACAAGCTTTTGCAGGCTTGTGTCAAGCAGGGCGCCAGCGATATCCACATCACCGTTGGCCAGCCACCGGTGTTTCGTCTTCACGGCCGAATGCGAAAGCTGGAAACCAAGGTGCTGGAGGCAGATGATACGGTCGCCCTGATGAAAAGTATCGCACCTGAGCGTTGCCAGCGGGAGCTGCAGGAATCGGGCAGTTCGGACTTTGGTTTCGCTTTTGGCGAGCTGGCCCGATTTCGGGTTTCGATCTTCAAGCAACGCGGCAACATTGCGATGGTGCTGCGGCAGATTCCCAATGACATGCTGACCCCGGAGCAGCTCGGTTTGCCCGACGTGCTCTGCAAGCTGGTCATGCGACCGCGGGGACTGTTCCTGGTCACCGGGCCGACCGGATCGGGAAAGAGCACCACGCTGGCCAGCCTGATCAATTTTCTCAATGAAACCTGTGATCATCACATCATTACCATTGAAGACCCGATCGAGTTTTATCACTACCACAAGATGTCCACCGTCAACCAAAGGGAAGTCGGGGTGGACGTTCCGAGCTTTTCTGAAGCTATCCGCCGAGCTCTGCGTCAGGACCCCGACGTGATTCTCGTGGGTGAGCTTCGTGACCTGGAAACCATCGAAGCGGCCATCTCCGCTGCCGAAACCGGGCACGTTGTCTTCGGCACCCTGCATACCAACAGCGCCCAGGGGACGGTCAACCGGATCATTGATGCGTTCCCGGGAAACCTCCAGGATCAGATTCGGACCCAGTTGTCGACCACCCTGATTGGTGTTTTGGCCCAAACCCTGCTTCCCAAGATCTCGGGGGGCCGGTGTGCGGCCTATGAGACACTGGTGGTCACCCCTGGTGTGGCCAACCTGATTCGTGAAAACAAAACCTTCCGGATCAACTCGGCGATTCAGACCGGGGCGAAATTCGGCATGAACCTGATGGATGATTCTCTTTTCAATCACTGGGTTGAAGAGCGGGTTTCCATGGAAGACGTATTGGGTAAATCCCAGGATCCCGACAGCCTGGCCAAGCGAATTGCCAATGCCCGGCGGGCCATCCTCGAAGACCAGGAAGAAGAAGAGGAAGAATTTGAACCGGGGCAGTAGAGCCGATTCGCGGATTCACTGGTCAAAACACTGGGTGTCAAACACGGATTACAACACAGCGAAATCAAAACAAAAAACGCAATCAAATCAAAAGTCGAAGCCCCCTGTTGATTCAGTGAGTGGGTCAGACGGAGAAAAAAGATGGCTATTCGCCGCATAGGACAGATTTTTGTTGACATGGGTTTCATCACCGACGATCAGTTGGAGATGTTGCTGGAAGAGCAGAGCCAGAACCCCGGTCAGTTGCTGGGCAAGATTGCCGAGGACATGGGTCTGATCACCGACGATCAGTTGGCGCAGGCACTGGCCGAGCAGATGAATATTCAGTTCGTCGATCTCGAGGGGGTGGAGATTCCCCAGAATGTCCTGGCGGAAATCTCGGATGCCATGGCCCAGCTTTACAAGGTAGTGCCTCTTCGGTTGTCGGATGACATCCTGACCATCGCCACCTGTGATCCCCAGAACCTGTCGATGCAGGACGAATTGCGGCGATTCCTGGGTTTCGAAATTCGCCTGCTGGTCGCCACGGAATCCCAGATCGACAAAGCGATCAACAAGTACTACTCCGAAGAGACAGACAGCATCGAAAGCATCATCACGGAGCTGGAAAACGATGAAGCCTTGATGCAGGCAGCCAAGGAGATGGAAGGCGACGGCGCGATCAAACTGGATGCGATGTCCGAACTGGTGGACAGTGCCCCGGTGAGAAAACTGCTGAACATGGTGCTCTTGCTGGCGATCAAGGATCATGCCAGCGACGTGCATTTCGAGCCATTCGAAGATGAATTCCGGATTCGCATCAAGGCGGACGGAGTCCTGTACGAAATGGTTCCCCCTCCGCGTCACTTGGCGTTCGCAATTACCACCCGGATCAAGGTGATGGCCAACCTCGATATCGCCGAGAGACGCCTGCCGCAGGACGGTCGAATTGAACTGACGATCGGTGGTCACCCCGTTGACCTGCGGGTCGCGGTTTGTCCCTCCATGTTTGGTGAAACCGTTGTCCTCCGGGTCCTGGACCGGAGTGTGGTCTCGCTCGACCTCAACAATGTCGGGATGGATGAGGCCTTGATGACGGAGTTCCGTGAAGTCATTGAAAAGCCAAACGGGATCGTCCTGGTGACCGGTCCAACCGGTTCCGGAAAGACGACGACACTTTATTCGGCACTCTCCGAGCTGAACAAGATTGAAGACAAGATCATTACCACCGAAGACCCCGTCGAGTATGACATTGACGGAATCGTGCAGATTCCCATCGATCACGAGGTCGGGATCACCTTTGCCTCCTGTTTGAGAGCGATTCTCCGGCAGGATCCCGACAAGATCCTGGTTGGTGAAATCCGGGATATCGAGACTGCGGAAATCGCGGTCCAGGCGTCCCTGACGGGGCACCTCGTTTTCAGTACCCTGCACACCAACGATGCACCCAGCACGGTGACCCGCATGAAGGATATGGGAGTGCCCACCTTCCTGATTACCGCAACGGTGGAAGCGATTCTGGCCCAGCGACTGGTTCGGCGAATCTGCCCCGAATGTCGCGAGGAGACCGAACCCAGCGAACAGATGCTCTACGAGTTGCGAATGACGGCCGAAGAATTGAGCGAGCGAAAATTCTACAAGGGAGCCGGCTGTGATCTCTGCAACAACACCGGGTACAAGGGACGGGTTGGCCTGTTCGAGCTGATGATCATGGATGATGATCTCCGGGCGCTGATCATGTCCAACGCTTCGGCGGATGAACTGAGAACCTCGGCCAGTGCCAAGGGAATGGTCACCCTGAGGGACGCCGGGATGGAGTTCGTCTATGACGGGACGACGACTTTGGAAGAGGTGGTCCGGGAGACCGTCCTCGACGCCTGACGAAATGCACGGCTGTCACGCTTTGCGTTGGGAGGCCGGGTGAAAAAGTAAATTCAGGAAACAGTTTCAAGAAGACAACTTTTCAGTTACCAGATAAAAGACTTCAACCCTTTTAGCGGATCAGAAAATGCCTACGTTTCAATTCAAAGCGATGGATGCCCAGGGGCAGGAAATCGAAGACGTCATCGAGGCACAAACCCAGGACGAAGCCCAGGCCACGATCCGGTCGATGGGCTATTTTGTAACCCGGATTGCTGTCCAGAAGTCGGAAAAGGGTGGCTCGGCGGCCACCGCCAACCAGCGACGCAAGACATTTGCGGTCGCGGGCGTGGGTGGCAAGACAATGGTCCGCTTTACCCGGCAGTTGTCGATTTTGCAGGACGCGGGGCTTCCCATTCTGCGGAGTCTGAAAATCCTCGAGGGCCAGCAGAAACCGGGCGCCTTGAAAAACTCGTTGATCGATGTCTGTGACGAGATCGAGGGGGGTGCGACACTCTCCGAGGCCATGGCCAAGAGCCCCAAGGCTTTTGACCGGCTTTACGTGAACATGATCAAGGCTGGTGAAGCGGGTGGTTCCCTCGAGGTGATTCTGCGGCGTCTTGCTGAATTCAAGGAACGTACCCAGTCACTCAAAAACAAGGTCATCGGTGCCATGATCTACCCGATCATGGTCGTTTTGTTCACCGTCGCCATCCTTTCCTTCATCATGGTCTGGATTATTCCCGAGTTCAAAAAGATGTTTGATGAATTCGAGATGACCCTGCCGGCGATTACCGAGCTGCTGATCGAGCTTTCGAACAAGATCATGAAGTACTGGTTCTTCATACCGCTGATCCCGATCTCCCTGATGTTGTTTATTGTGCTGGTGAGAAAATTCAAAGCGGGCCGGTACGGATTCGACCTGGCAATGCTGAAGGTGCCGGTTCTCGGAAAGCTGGCTGAAAAAAGCAATCTCGCCCGGACCCAGCGAACCCTCGGTGCCCTGGTAGCCAGTGGTGTTCCGATCCTGGAATCGCTGGCGATCACCCGCGAGACCTCCGGCAACGCCGTTTATGAAAAAGTCTTCCTCAAGGTTACCGACTCGATTCGGGAAGGTGAAACCATCGCCCGGCCGCTGCGGATTTATTCGAAAACGGCCTTTCACCCGGTGGCCATGTTCTTTTGGATCATGACCGGTGCACTGCCGCCTTTTGCCATTCTCCTGGTCAAGCCCGATTTCGTGCAAATTGCCTCGCTGGGCGCTGCCGCGGGTGGTGTGATCCTGGGCCTTTTTTACCTGCTCAAGATGAACAGCCCCTGTGTTGAGGAGCTGGTGATCAACATGGTTGACGTGGGTGAGGAGACCGGCGAACTGGATACGATGCTCTACAAGGTTGCCGACTACTACGAAGAAGAAGTGAACACCCTGACCGAGGGGATGATCAAGATGATCGAACCGCTTTTGATTATCTTTCTCGGTGTCACCATCCTGTTTATCGTGGCCGCCCTGTTCCTGCCTCTGGTCAAAATGATCAGTGGTCTCGCGGGTGGTTCCTAAACGGAAGAAAAAACGGGTGACTGGCGATCCATTCATCCAACCAGACAAACCAAATATTTCAAAACAGTCAATTGGCTCAAAGATGTTCGAACGGAACGCCTTTGAGAAGAATCCGGATCGGCATGTGCGGGTGGCAACCGTCACTCTGCATCTCGTCGAAGCCGACTCGGGTTCCGGTTATTTCGGCTCCGGATCGATTGGGACCCGGGACGATTCCGGCCCGTTTTTCAGGCTGGAAAACCGGCTTTGAAGAAAGCATTAACTGAAAACCGTTCCCCCGAACAGGGATTTCAACACCTGTCCGGTGCAACGACCAGCCTTGGCTCCAATCGGTGTCACTTACAACTTCAGTTTCAGATCAATTTCAAACCAGAATCAATTTCAAACCAGCCAATTCAACCAGCCCATTTCAGCCGGGACAAACGGTCGCCAAGTGGGTCCAGAACGTCAGCGGGAGCTGCTATGAAAATTTTTGAATTTCACACCGTCACAAAAAAACCGTGGAATGGCCAACCTGTTAACGGCAAACGGAACGGTTTCACGCTGGTCGAGATTCTGATTGTGATCATCATTATCGGGATCCTGGCAGGCCTGCTGATCCCGGCCATCGGTTCGGCGATGAGGCGTTCCAAGGAATTTGTGATTCAGAAACAGGTCATGGACCTGGGCGGGGCGCTGGAGCATTTCAAGGCCGAGTACGGTGTTTATCCTCCGGACTTCTCGGTGGATCCGGTTCTGGCTGGAAACGATTACGGCATTTACCGGACCCTGGTTACCCAGTTTGTGGATCGCCTGGGAGATCATTCTTATGGCAATGCGGGTGATCCCGGTTCGGTGCTGTCTCCCGAGGCGGTTCTCGTCAATCCCTACTTTGGAGCGATCCCCGGCAGTCCGGCACTCCGCAGTCCTTCAACCATGACCGCCGCCGAGTCACTGGTTTTCTGGCTGAATGACCTCTCGCTCAACAAGGAATTTCCGCTGGGCTACGTCTACGACTCCGCCAACAACCGTTTTGCCATTGATCCCAACAAGCAGGATCGCAAGTTTTTCGAATTCGATGAAAGCATGCTGACCGATCTCGATCTCGATGGTTGGCCGGAATTCTGTCCGACCGCTGGACCAAAAATTCCGGTCTGTTATTTCGACAGTCGCACCTACAACCAGTTGCAGAGGACTTCCCTGGTCGATACGGACGGTAATGGTGTCGACCAGACCGAGTTGACACAGCGATTGCTCAATTTCATCAAGGTGGACGCAACAGACCATGGTGAAGCTGACGGCGGCTGGTGCTATCCCTACCTCGATTTCGTGGAGTCGAACCGCCAATCGGCCTACGTTTTTGAGGATCCGGAAAAGTACCAGTTGATCAGCGCCGGTATGGACGGCAGTTATGGCAAGGGAAGCGGTGACTTTCCGGGTCTGCGTTATTCCAAAAATGACGACAACGCCCTGATTTCAACACACCGGGACAATATCACCAGCTTCAGCGAAGGTCGCATGGACAACAACTTCGGCAGCTGATCCGAGGCCTTCCCCCGAAGGAAGAAAAGTGAGGAATCATGATGCAACCAATCCGACACTGTTCCATCCCGGTACGGGAAACCAGCCCCAGGCGGGGCTTCACTTTGGTGGAAGCGCTCCTGGTGATTGCCATTATTGGTGTCATGGCAGGCATGTCGCTGGTCGTCCTGGCGGATGCCGCCAACTCGGCCAAGATATCCCGCACCAAGGTTCAGATCCGCAAAATCAATGACCAGATCATGACGCGGTGGGAAGAATTCGAGTCCCGCCCGATACCTTTTCGGTTGGACACCTCCAGCAACTCCGCCCTCAACAATGCGAGAGATGCGGCCCGGGTCCGTCTCTGCATGTTGCGGGCAATCATGCGGATGGAATTGCCGGAGAGGATGTCAGACATCATTTTTGTCGACTCGGCGGTTGACCCGACGGCGGACGTCACTCCCGCTGATCTGCTGTCGCTGACAGATTTTTACTTTATCCCGGCCAATGCGATCGAGGTGCCGATGAACACCGGTGCACCTTTCCGGTTGCCGGCCCGGGCCTTCAGAAACTCGCTGAATGATTTTTATTACCAGGAAGTCTTTCGCTCGGTCCAGGTTTTTGCCTCCGTCAACGGGCGCAATATGACCTGGGGAGAATTATTGTCAAACCAGAGCGCGGAATGCCTGTACCTGATCATGAAATCGATCCAGGACGAATACGGGAATGCCCTGGATGCATTCGCAGATACCGAAATTGGTGATTTTGATAACGACGGTCTGATGGAAATTCACGATCCCTGGGGGACTCCGATCGCTTTCCAGCGATGGGCACCCGGATTGAGCGAATTCGGGATCCAGTCCACATCACAGAAAATATCTCCCATTCAAAGTGGAGTTTCCCAGGAGGATCCCGATCCTTTTGATCCGCTCCTGAGTGATGTCCGGTTCTTTGATGTCGATTACCTGGGCCTTCCGGCAGAAAAAGTGGACAACGATTCCTTTCGCCTGGTTCCCCTGATCTATTCGGCTGGACCGGATCGAAAGTTCGACATCTGGACGCGGGATGAATTTGATCGCTCCGCCTTTGACGGTGGGGACCGACTGGTCAACTATTCCTTCCCCAGTCCTGAATTAGGACTGGTCAACGACCCGTATTGGGGTTGGGGCCTGGAGTCGGATACCGTGCCCTCGGTCGGCTACCGAATGGATGTCGACAACAACTCGGTAGAAGAATATTACGACAACATCGACAATCACTTCGGGCTGGAGGATTAGATGCGATCCAATAGATTGAAATTCGAATCGAGATCCATCCGGAAGACCGGTTTCACATTGGTGGAACTGCTGGTCGTGATTGCCATCATGCTGATCCTGGTAGGTGTGGCCATTCCCACCATTCGGCTCCTGACCAAGGGGGACAAGGTTCGCGAAGCGGCCCGTGGTGTCAACGTGTTCATCGAGTCGGCCCAGAAAGAAGCCATGGTTGAAGGATTTGCCGGGATCTGGTTGGAGCGCGACCAGGGTGGCAACAAGGTGACCCGGATCTTCAAAATCCGGCGACCCCCCAAGTACAGTGGCGATTTTGCAGACGCCACCTGTTACGTGCAGCCGGTTCCTGACACATCTGACGACGACAATGACGGTAACACCACCGAGTTTTCGACGACCCGCTTTAATGCCTATTTCCTGCAGAATGAAAATTCCCTGTTCGGCCCCACTGCCAGTGGCAAGATTCCCATCCAGGTCAATGACCGGATCCAGTTGGGAGGCAGTGGTCCCTGGTACCAGATCCTTGACCTGCCAACGGCGGTGGCCCACCCCGTTTCCAACAGTCCTGCCTACCGTGTACCGGTTTCGCTGAACACGCTGACCTACGACAGTTCCAACAACTATTCCGGTGTCAGTTTCAACAATTACCTGGTGCCCCTGGAGGGGGAGGTTTCCTTCCAGGTGGAACGGGCTCCCAAGATTTCCACCCGGGACGAACTGGAATTGCCCAAGGGGACTTTTATCGATCTGCAACATTCGGGCTTTGCTGTTGACCCCAACGCCAACCAGTCGGCCCTGTTTGACGGTGAGAGCCTCGGCGGGAATGAGTTTTCCAATTTTGATTCCGGCAATGGCTCCACGCCAGCACCTGCGGCGGTGGAAAAGATCTTTCCCGTCGTGATCATGTTTCGAAAAGATGGCTCCGTGGACCGGGTGGACTACCAGGTTTATCCGACGCAGGCAGCTTCTCCCCAGGAGTTTGTTCCCACCAGCCAGTTTCCCCGTACCAACATCTACCTGCTGGTGGCCAGTGAACCGGAAAGCCTGGACCCCAATCACAGTTCGCTCACGGACCTCGACAACCAGTGGATCGTGATTTCTCGGACCAACGGAACGGTGTCCACGGCCGATGTGAGGACTCCGGATGGGGCAACGCCCGGGGAAGCCCGCGCGGCGTCGAGGCGAAAAGCACGCGAGGGGCAAAACCTGACGGCCAACTGATAAATGTTCGGGAAACAGGCGGACTGTTTTCCCGGCAAGTGATTTCAAGCAAAACAGTAACAAAGCAGTCAAATGAATACCACGAATCGAATCCGACAGGGAATTACGATTACCGAAGCACTCGCTTCCATCGCGGTGGCGGCGGTCGGACTGTTTGCCGTTCTGGCAGTGATTCCCTTTGCGGCCCGGCAGACCGAAGCGGGTCTCGACCTCGACGTGTCCGTGGCGGTGGGAAAGAATGCTTTCCACGAGTTTGATGTCCGCGGGATGGGAAATATCGACAACTGGCGTCTGCCGAACATCGATGGAACGCCCAACCTGGATCCGTCGGACAACTTCTGGGGGGGAAAGGCGTTTGTGATTGATCCGCTCTTCCTGACCCGGAATGATCCCATTGCCAACCCGGCGATCACGGTCTTCCCTTTTCCGCTGTACAACAATGACGAATTGCCCGCCCAGCGGATCAGCCCTCCCGATCCGAGGGCCTTGTCGGTCAACCAGTGTTTTTATGGGATCGATCGTTTGAACCTCTCGGCCGGGGACCGCCCCTTCAACCGGGCCCAGGCGGAGACCATCTTTCAGTCGGTAAATGAACTGTTGTTCAAGGAGCCGGCCGACAAGCTGCAGCTTCCCGAGTTGCAATACAAACTGCTCGACCCGACGGTTGCCGATGTTCCGCGGGTGCCCGCCAACTGGGTCAAGCAGAAATCGGCTGGCAACGTCAGCTGGATGGCGATGGTGGTCCCCGAGACGTCTGATCCCACCAATGCCAGTCCCCACATGTACCGTCTGTACGTAATTGTGTTCCGCGGCCGGCAGCTGAATTACCGAAGCTCAGGAGCATCCGGCGAGGCCGTTTATACCGGCGAGATACTCGGCCAGGGAGAAGGTGGCGGCATCGTCGACCTGACCCTCGTCAGCAACGCCAGCCTGCCGGTTCCCAACGACCCACGAACCAATAACAGCCTGATCCAGGATGATTACCTCAACGCCGGGGACTGGGTGCTGCTGACCGATTACAACCAGGCCGTCGATCCGTCCAATTCAGAAATCAATGCCCATGGTTCCAACTGGCGCTGGTACCAGGTTCAGAGGGTGGATCCTCCCAGCCCCACGGAACAGGCTGACCTGGTGTTGGCCGGATCCTCGATCCGAACCACGCTGGTAGGTCCGGATTGGACGGGGAGGGACACCGACCTCAGCAACAACAATCCCAATCCGACCCAGGACGTAAGGGCGATTGTCCTCTCCAACGTGGTTGCCGTTTACGAAAAGACGATCCGGATCGAGTATGACTCGATCTGGAACGAATAACTCCTCATCACTCCACACCCTTCCTTTTCCGGGGATTCAATATGATGCGATTTCAAATTCTGACGGCAAAGACCGATCGAAAGGGCATCACACTCCTGTTCGTGATCAGCATGATTGTGCTTTTCATGCTTTTGGCTACCACGTTCCTGGTGGTTTCTTCCCAGTATTTCCGGGGTGCCAAATCCTACTCAAAATCGGAGATCTTTGAACGCGAGCCGCAAAACGACTTGGATCAAGCTCTCTATATCATGTTGCGGGATACTCGTGACACGCAGAGTCCATTGCGCGGTGTGTCGCTATTGGCCGACATGTACGGTTACAACGCAGGCTTCAAAGGAGAAATCGGTATCGGAACGGTTTCATACAGGGGCAATACCGGACAACACATCGTTCAGTTTGAAATCGTAAACGCAAAACAGTTTGTTCCTCATCCTGCGGCGGCACCGCTAGACCACAATCAAATCGTTGGACAACTTGACAACGTTCATGTGGGAAGGCTCTTTACGATTACCTCGGGACCTGCCAAAGGCATGTCGGGTCGGATTCTGACGTCACAATTTGAGGACATCAACCGGACAACATTTGCGGTCTTTTTTGATCGTCAAACCAATTACGGATTAATCGATGATGTATTGGGTCCCAACTTTGTCACCAACCTCGAGGGGGCAACTTTCATTGTGAATGGTAAGCCATTTCAGGGAAAAGGTGCTGACTTTGATACGGCGGCGGATAATAACGGCCAGAACGCGACCGGCGATCAGGCTCTTTTGCCTAATCGTGTCGGTGAAACCGAAGCGAATTTCCTGACAAACTATGTAGGTGCAGGTGAGCTCAACGAAACGTATGATGCGGCCGATTACCAAAACCCTTTTTTGTCGGCGACCGTGGCGAACACATCTGGAAATTTTGATGCCCAGGTTCTGCCGTCATTGCATCGACCACGATTGGTTGCGACCAATGCTGCCAATTCCCGATCGACCTTTCGACCACTAGCCGCTGATCACCCCGATTTTCCAGTAATTGACGCGATCAATGGTCCTTGGGACGTGGACAACGACAAAGATCGAATCAATGACAGTGTCTGGGTCGACTTTAATTTACCTGTTCTGACCGATTCGAACGGCCGAACATTCAAAAGAATGTTTGCGGTACTCGTAAGGGATTTGGATGGAAAGCTGAATCTAAATGCTCATTCCAATTTCTCTCATCTCGACGACGCCTATTCACAGAACCAGACGGCAGATGTGATCTCGGACTTGGATGTAGCATCTCCATTTGCAAGCTCGACGCTTCATTCGACGGTTGCAGGTTTTTCCCATCATCCAATGGGCCAAGGCTGGGGGCCGCCCGAAATCAATATGCGAACGGTGTTTTTGAACACCAACGATTTGGATGCTTTAATGTTTGGTTTGGACTTGGACGGAGACGGATCCAATGACATTTATGGTCGAAATGGCTTTGACGCAAACGTCGTTCCACCATTGCCGGGGTCAGCCGTCGGCGTTGACAGTGTCGTGAACAACAAGTTCTACAATGTTCCACAGACAGCCTACTTTCAGCATTCGTTTGGCTCGAATTGGGACATTCACGGGCGATTTGTTGTTGGCCACGATATCAATGGTCAACCAAGATACAGCCGTCCCGTCGCGGCCACTGAGCGATTGAATACCGAGTATGAAAGACGAATCGACTCCATGGTATCGATGGGCAGCCATTCCATCATGTCGACCGACCTTCCCTTTACGTATTCGGAGTTGGAGCGGATCGTTCGAGGAAATGACAACGATGCCACATCTCTTCCCGATCGAATTACAAGATTGGCTCCAAATACGTTCGGCCTAATTAACAATGCCAACAACCTGTCGGAAACGATGCGAAACCGATTGAAGGTAACGACACACAGTTATTCAATTCCTGTGCCGCCCACCGATTTACGTGAGTACTACTCACAAATTTTGTTTAATAACGCGCCCGCGATGCAGGATCCCTCGGACTTTGCTGCGTTCCATGCAGGACGAAGGCTTCCTTTGGGAATCAATCTTGGCAGCAAGATGAATATCAACTTCCCGTTTGGCAACGGTCAAGACGACTCCGCAGCTGGCACTCCCGGTTTCGGTTTGGTTGACGAAACATGGGGGCCAGTCACACCATATTTTCGTGACAATCCAGCTGATTTGGTGGCAGTCTCGGAAAGTTACCAAGAAGAGTTGTTGAACGGGATCCGTTTCGATCATGACAACGATCCCAGTCCGGATGCCAACGGTGACCCAGATACGGCCGATCGAGATGCTTATTTGATAAGAAGTCGTTTTGCGTCTCAGATTTACGTAATGGCTAGAATTATTTTTCAACAAAGTCAAGCGGTCGCTGACGCCACCACAGTGCCAGACGTCAATAACGACGGCAACTTCGATAACAATGATTTACATCAGTGGTTGGCACAATGGGCAATCAATGTCGTTGATTTCCGAGATCAGGATTCGATCATGACACCGTTCGAATATGACACCAACCCATTTAATGGCTGGGACGTCGACGGCAATCCTATGACCATTGATGGCGGCGCAGAACGAGGGCTGGTCTTCGGATGCGAAAGGCCGGACTTGTTGTTGACCGAATCGTTTGCCTATCACAATCGCCGAGTCGAGGACCTGGATAGTGATGATAATGAAGGAGAAACAACTACTGATATAAATAACCCTGACGACGACTATGACCAACGGTTGAAACCGTTTGGCGGATTGATGCTGGAATTGTGGAACCCATATAGTGATCGAACCAATGGTTCGACCGACATCTACCGCAACGTCAACGGAACGTTCGGAGTCGACCTGACAAAATTGTCTTTCTATCCAGGTTACGACGATGCGACAGCCGACAATATCGACGAGCAGCCTTCACCCGTCTGGCGAATCGTCTTCACCAGATCGGATGTCGATTTGGATAACCCGCCACCCGGATTCAATGCCGGAAACGAATATGAGCGTGCGGTCTATTTCGTCACGCTTGATGATTTTGGAAACGATATCACACAGTTGCAATATGATTTGCCGTTCACTCCGACACCAAACAACACATTTACGTTGACAACCGATGTCAAGAATTCTCTTCATCCGATCAGCTACTTGAGAACGGCAGTGCTTGGAACTGGACATTATGAAGATCCTGGCAATTCGACCCATTACATCACCCCATTGGGTCGACGTTCGGATGCCGATCCGGCCACTGACTTGAACCTTGCTGCAACGCGAGGATTCCTATTGGACGCCGGAAATCGACAGCTGACCATTCGCGAGTTTGATGCGACCAACGGCGTTCAGGATTCTGTTCGATCTACAGAAGTGATTCCATGCGTCAACCTAAACATTTCTGAAGCCGATGATGGATACGCAGCACAGACGACGGGCGCAGGCTTTTTACCAGCGGCAGCAAATTATGTCGATGCAACCTTTGGAAACTTGACCGAGTTCTACTACATCGATGGTAGTGGCGACGTTGAGGATGATCCTTTTGATGAAGGTCGGTTTGGCAATGATGGCACCGACCATTCCTATCGGTATGCACACCTGCAACGACTGGCTAATCCATTGGTCGGTTGGGATCCGAATTCGAATCCCTATCGAACGGTGGATACATTGACCGTTGACCTTCAGGTTTTCAATGGTGAAGAAACTGGTGGATCGGGTCCCCCGATTGGGGGCACGGCAGGTGATCACTTTGGAACCAGAGAACGAGGAGAAGTTGATACGCGAAGCGGAAGCCCCCAACGTTTGTTGTGGCGTAAAGAGCCCAACAATGACTTGAATAGTCAAATGGCCCAAACCGCAGGCGCCGACAATCACTTCTTTAGTTTTCACATCGAAAGCCCCAACACGCCAGCCCATGAAGAGACTTTGGGTGAAGAATTGTACAACGACAATTTCTCCACGATAATAAACTACTCATACGACTACTATAATAATCCGGTTTACGGGCAGCCTGTTGAGTTTCCTAGTCTTCGCTGGAACAATCGACCCTACGTCAGCCAATACGAGTTGATGCTGGTTCCGTTCACTTCATCGTCGCAACTGCTTCGCCGGTTTACGCCAAGCGCGAATGTCGACTTTGGTGAAAATCAGGTAGACGCCAGATATGAACACCTGATTAACTTTTTCCAATCGTCTGCTGAGAATCCAGGACCGCAGACGGATAGAGCTCCGAACCTTTACCGTCTATTCGACTACATTCACGTTCCGAGCAAGTTTACGAATTCGGAAACCTATCTCGATCCGCAAGTCTTCAGCGATGTGGCCAACAACTATGGTTTTCGGCCGCCATACAATGTGATTCCTTCGTTTAGAGAACCGGGGAAGATCAACTTGAATACGATCTACAGCCAGTCCGTATTTAATGCCCTGAAAGGTGGGAACAACAATCAGGGAGGCTATCAAAATGACATTAGTTGGCCCGAGTTTATAGCTTCGAGAAGAGGCGAGGACGGTTCAAACATATTCGGCAGTACGCCTGAATTGTCGTACTTTGGCAATCCGTTTCGAGCTGGAAGTTCTGGCGGGGTGATGTACCAGGGATCCGCAGCACGAAATGGTGTCGACGCCACGTTATTGCGGGGTGATGCTCCGAATGGAGGCGGTAACGCCACCAACTCAGGGTTTGATGGCGGATCGGCGTTCGATGGAGAACAGACCCATACATCGGGCCGACATCCATATCTTCGTTATCGAAATCGGGTTCGACTTGGCAACCTGACGACGACCCAATCGAACTGTTACGCTGTTTGGATCACCGTCGGCTACTTTGAATACGATGAGGTAACGGGGCAACTAGGTAGAGAAATTGGATCTCAAACAGGCAAAGTGGAAAGACATCGCGCGTTCTATATGATTGACCGATCCATACCTGTCGGATTCGAGCCTGGAAAAAATCATAACGTCGACAAGACTATCAAGTTGCGTCGCTACATCGAGTAAGGAGCGGCAGCGTGAGGTTGAGCAATTTGAATAAGCCAAAAAGAAAACAAACCGGTTTTACCCTGACCGAGGTCCTGATCGCGGTCGTTTTGACGCTGATACTGTTGGGGCTGATGATCCGGGCCTTCGCAATCTCCAGTGCCCAGATCGCCAAGGGGAGGGCCGTGCTGGAACTGGCGGGACAGCTTCGTTCCACATCGGAAATGCTGCGTACCGATCTCAAGGGGGTGACCGTCAGCCTGCTTCCCCGAAACCAGGCAGGGAACGCCAGCGGGTATTTCGAATATATCGAGGGTTTGGCTTCCAACCGTACGATCCATACCGACAAGCTTGGCAACAACGACACCTCGATGGTCTATGGCGATGTGGATGACATCCTGATGTTCACTTCTTCCAGCCTCGATCTGCCCTACCGTGGCCGCTGGAACGGCCAGATCATCGAATCCAAGTATGCTGAAATCATCTGGTGGACCGTTTTCGAGGATGAAAACGGAAATGGGCAATTCAATGTCGGCGAGGACCTGAAGCTTTACCGCCGGGTGCTGCTGATTCGTCCCGACCTGGTGACCACCTCCACGAACCTGGGGGAATTCATGCAGTTCAACGATGTCTCGGTGAGGCAGAACCCCTCGGGCGGGATCGTGGCAAACACCCTGAGTGACCTGTCTGATCGGGCGAACCGCTTTGCCCGGGCGGGAACCAATTTTCCCCACGAGCCAAACTATGCCCTGCTGCAGGGTTCGCTCTCCTACGTCCTGTCCGATCCAACCGCTGGTGGGAGCCGCAACCTCAACAAGGGTGAGGACCTGATTCTTTCGGGGCTTTCGGCATTCGATGTCAAGGCTTTTGACCCGGTGGTTCGCAATCGCCGATCCGCCGATGGGCAGGTGGGGCTGTCCCCAGGCGATATCGGTTACGCGATGGGAGACTTCAGCGACGTCCAGTACGGGAGCTTTGTCGACCTGAATGTCGACAACAACCTCGGCGTCAGCAGCGGTGGGGTTTTCACGGCTCCTCCCGGTTTTCCCACTCCCGATAACAACGCGATTGTATGGACCAACGCCGTCTTCTGTACCTGGTCGTCGATCTACGAGTCGGATGGTTTGGACCAGGATGGTGACGGACTGGTCGATGAGGGCATCAACGGGGTGGACGACAATGGAGCTGACGGACCGGACGATGTGAATGAACTGGAGACCCGGCCTCCCTATCCCTACCCGCTTCGCGGAATCCAGGTTACCTTTCGACTGGTGGAGCCGACGACCCAGATCCTGAGGCAAACGTCGGTGGTCCACAATTTTGTTCCCGAGTAGTCGGCATCCGCTGCCGGCAACCGGGTTGGATGCCAGTTTTCCTGTTGGGGCCAGAAAGATGCACTGCCAGAACCTGATTGGGGCAACGTTGATCCTGCTGTTGGGGGCCTGGTTTCCGGGTGACCGGGAGAATCTGCAGGGCCAGGATGCAAAACGGTTCCAGAAAATCTTCGATACCTGGGATCGGAACGGGGATGGAAAACTGGTGCCTGACGAGTTGCCGCGGAACCTGCGGAGGAATTTTGAGCGGGTCGACACCAACCGGGACGGTTTCATTTCCAGGGAGGAGGATGCCCGATTCCGTCTTGGTAACCGCAAAAACCGCACCGCAATTCCCGGGGGGATCCGTTCCTTGAAGGATCTGCCCTACGTAAGCGGAGGCCATCAGCGGCAGAAGCTGGATCTGCATTTCCACCCGGAGGGCAAGAGCCGCAGACCGCTGGTGATCTGGATTCACGGCGGGGGCTGGCGAGCTGGCAGCAAGGATCGCTGCCCGGCGCTGTTTCTGCTGGAACAGGGTTACGCGGTGGCAAGTATCAACTATCGCCTTTCCCAGCACGCCATTTTCCCGGCCCAGATCCAGGATTGCAAATCGGCGATCGCGTGGTTGAGACAGAATGCGGAAAAATACAATCTCGACCCGGATCGATTCGGTGTCTGGGGGTCCTCCGCTGGTGGGCACCTGTCTGCCCTGGTGGGTACCTCTGCCAATGTCCCTCACCTTGAGCCGACCGGCGCCGAAGCGGATGCCAGCCGGGTGCAGGCGGTTTGCGACTGGTTTGGACCGACGGATGTGTTGAAGATGAATGTCCAGGCCGGCGAAAAAGGAGTCCTCGATCATGACGCGGCGGATTCACCCGAGTCGCAGCTCGTCGGTGGGGCCATCCAGGAAAACCGGGAGCAGGCACGCAAGTTGAATCCGATTGAGTACCTTTCGGCCGATGATCCTCCCTTTCTGATCATGCATGGAGACCGCGATTTCCTGGTACCGATCCAGCAGAGTCAGCAGTTGCATGCGGCACTGCAAAAAGCGGGTCGCCCATCCGAATTGGTGGTAATCGAGGGCAAGGGGCATGGAGGGTTTGATACCCAAAAGGTCCGTCCGCAGATCATCCGGTTCTTTGACCGGCACTTAAAGAAAAAGAAATAGCGTTTCAAGGGGCACGCCTCCGATAAACCGGATGCCTAGCCCAGGTGAACCTCAAAGCAGTCGACCCTGCCAAAACTCCTGGTTTTGCCATTTTTGCTGCGGGGCTGACCCTGGCCTCCCAGCAGCACCAGTTGGTTACCCGTTTCGCTGAAAACGGCATGCGTCACGCGGCAGCCGGTTTTCAGTGACTGAACCAGTTTGCCACTTTCCATTTCAAACAGGGCCGCGTTCCAGGAACCTCCCCGCAGTCGGCCGGCCATCAGGAAGTGCTTTCCGCCGGGATGCACGGCCAGGGTCTCCATCAGTCCTTCACCCGATTCACCTGCATGGGTCTGGTCGACCTTTTTGGGCTCTGTTTCCCGCCAGGCGAATTTTTGCCAAAGCTGCTTTCCGTTGCCGGCCATCGGATCACGCATGATCCCCATCCCGCAAACATGCAGGTGGTTTCCGTCCGGTGCGAACTGCATGTCGTAGATGCCACCGATGTTGCAATGGCTCTTGATGATGCCCCAACTGGTGAAATCAGGCGTCACCCATTTTGCCACCTGTTTGCCGGCGGCCAGTTCATAGACACGGACCTCGCCCATCAGGTTGGCGGCTGCCACATGTTTCGAGTCGGCTGAGATGGCCACTGCCTGCACGGAGGGTACATGCGGGAACTGGTGCAGCGGCTTGCCATTTTGGGCATCAAAAACCTTGACACACGGTTCCGTTTGCGCGGCAGGTCGGTAGTCGTAATCTCCTGCCAGGTATTGCCCGGTTACCGAAGCGATGATCTTCCTGTCAGGCGAGATCGCCATCTGCCACGACCAGAACTGATGCGCCTGCACGCGGCGAATCCGCTTTTTCTGTTGCAGGTCAAACCACTGCAGTCCGCCATCGTAGCCGGCACTGATCAACTGGTTTTCACCAGCCCTGCAGACCGAGGAGACATAGCTTTCATGCGTGTCCAGTTTTTGTTTCTCGCCGTTCCGGAAATCCACCGAGTAGATCCCATCCATGCACCCGGCAAAAAGTTGCCCGCCATCGAGCGACAGGTCTCCTCCCAGGACCGCTGTCGGCAGTCGGTACTTTTTGCCCGGCCGGATGGGGTTTTCAAGGGGAACATTCATGCCAGAACCTCCCGGATTGGTTGGGCGTCTTCTTCCACCCGGTGGAAGGTGGGTAGCCCGGGCAGGTCAAATTCCTGGTGGGGATTGATTCCAAGGGCTGAAAACAGCGTGGCGAACAGCCTCCGGTTATCGACAACGTTTTCACTGACATCGATTCCCAGTTCATCCGTGGCACCGTAGACCGTTCCGGGGCGGATCCCCCCACCCGCGAGTGCCAGGCTCCAGGCATTGGGGTAATGGTCCCGGCCACGTGCTTCGTTGAGCCAGGGGGTACGACCGAATTCTCCCATGGCGATCACCAGCGTGTCGTCCAGCATGCCCCGTTCCTTGAGGTCCCCGATCAACTGGAACAGGACGTTGTCTAGCTCGGGAACCAGCATCTGGTAGGTTTCATGGTTCAGAACATGGCAGTCCCAGGGCATACCATTGGCCACCATCACAAAGGTCGACCCATTTTCCACCAGGTGCCTTGCCAGCAGGGCGTGTTGCCCGTAGGCTCCCGGCCCGTAGCGCTCCCGGTCCGCGGCCGGCAGTTTTTCGAGGTCAAAAAGTGGCGCGCAACTCATCAGTCCCTTGACCCGGTGAAAGGCGGCGTTGAATCCGGCGGCTGCTTCTCCCCGTTGCTCATTTTCGAATTTGCGACTGAAAAAGTTCCTCAGCGCCTCCCTTTGTTCGTGATCCGCCTCGGACAGACCCTCCGCCCGATCCACGTTGGGAAGCCGGTATTTGCCACCAGCCCGAACGGGACCGTATTCGGCACCCAGCCAGCCGGCCCAGTTGCCCGCCTTGAACCCCTTGAATTCGTTTCCCTCGGGACAGGGATCCAGCAAAACGAACTGGGGGACAGGACTGTCCAGCTGACCCAGCTGCTGGGCGATGACGCTGCCCAGGATGGGACGGGTGAATGGACGTCTCGGGGTGTCACCCCGGGTCAGGGCATCGATGGCCTGGAAATGTTCCGTGGGCCCGGTTTTCATCGAGCGGATGATCGCCAGGTCCTTCAACATTTGAGAACACCTGGGCATCAGGGAACTGACCCGGATTCCCGGGATGTCGGTTCGAATGGCTCCATAGGGGCCGCCTGTCGAAGTGCCTGGCTTGGGATCCCAGGTTTCGAACTGACTCGGTCCTCCACAAAGCCAGAGCAGAATGCACTTTTTGTTTTGGCGTTGAACCTCTTCGGCCAACGCAGGAACGGAGAACAGCCCGGAGAAACTTCCGGTGGATGCGGCACCCATGGCCATGGATCCCTGCAGGAACAGTCGCCGATGCAGGCCATGGTCCGGTCCGCCACAATCTGTTTTTGAGGAAGAAGCTGTCATGGGTTCAATGATTGATTCTGAATTCCGAGCTGGTCACGATGGCCCACAACAGCAGGTCAATCGCCCGTTCGGGTTGATTGGATCGTTGCTCCAGGAAACCAACTCCCTGCGTCAGTTCCTCCGGGTCGGGCTGCCTGGAGAAAGCGGCACGGTACAATTGGTTGATTCGGGCCGAATGATCAGGCAGTGCCAGGAGCTGTTTTCGCAGGTGTTGGGGGGCGCCGGATTCGCTGATGAACCGCTGGAGCGATTCGCCATTGCTGAGGAACATGGCCTGGCTCAAACGGGAAATTTTCTCCTCCGGCAGCACATCCGGGAAGTTGCTGCGAAACGAGCTGAGCAGGGACCCCTGGTTGGCTGCGGGCTGGTTGCGAAGCAACTGGGCGATCGACCGGGTCCACGCTTCGGCGACCAGCGGTTTTTCCAGCGACCATGAAAACAGTGCCGGGTCGGAATCCGGGGCCGGCTTTCGGGAGTCCAGTTGATAAGCCTGGCTGAGAACCAGGGCCCGGATCAACCGCCTGGGCCGGTAACCGTGAGCTTCAAAATCCCGGCTCAGCCACTCAAACAGGATGGGATGACTGGGTGGATGCGCCGAATCGATCTTGTCAAACGGATGCACCAGTCCCCTTCCCATCAGCAACGCCCACAGTCGATTGACCATGGCCCGGGCAACCAGCGGATGGCGGGCAAGGACCTCGTCGACAAACTTCTGACGGCGGGAGAACCTGGGGATTTTTGGTTCATGCTCTTTTCCTGCAGCCAGGTAATTCTTGGGGTCATCTTTCTGTTTTCCCGCAGGCCTCGATTCGTTGACTTTTTCCCGACCGAAAAAGACCAGGAAGTTCGGGTGGGATGTTCCGGAGAGGTCTGAAAACTCTTCAAAGCCCCCGATCGCCGATTCAGAAATCCGGGGACCATTCTGGGTGTTGACGTTTTTCCCGCGGCGAAAAAATGCGACCAGTCCCCAGTAATGTCTCTGCTCGATTTCAGAGGCCAGGGGATGGTCATGGCACTGGGCACATTCAATCCGGAGACCAAAAACGGCCGGCCCGATGGCTTCGGCAATTTCCTGGTGCTTGTTGTTCCGTTCATAGAGAAACCAGGTGGATCCCGATTGTCCGTTTTCGCGTGGCCTGGCCAGCAGAATGTCCCGCACGACCTGGTCCCACGGACGATCCTCCAGGAAGGCTTTTTGCAGGAAGCCGTTCCAACCCGTTTTCTGCCGGTTGGCGTATTGGCCCTCATCTCCCCGGCCCATGAAAAGGGTGTCAAACACGGAAGCAAGGTAGTTGGCGTGTTCTTCGCTGTTCAGCAGAAGATCGACCAGTTTCACACGCTTGTCCGAAAGACGTTGCTCAATGAACTGCTGCCGCTCGGCGAGTGTCGGAATTCGCCCTACGAGATCGAGGTAGATCCTGCGGACGAATTGGTCATCCGATGCCCGGCTGGCAACCGGAAGTTCCGCTTTTTTCCAGCGGGCCTGGATCATCAGATCGATAACGGTGGTGGGGTCTCCATTTTCAGGGGGCAGCCAGGTGGGTGACGGTTCAGGTGTGGGCGGTGGACTGGACCGTTCCCCGGAATGGGACGGTTTCATTTTTCGAATCCAGTTCGCCAGGATCGCCAGTTGTTCCTCCGAGAGCTGTTTCCCGGCAGGTGGCATGTGGGGGCGCCCCTCCTTCTGCACCAGTTGAAACAACAGGCTCCGGTCAGGTTCCCCGGCTACGATGGCAGGTCCTTTTTTCCCGCCCTCCAACGTCGAGGCCAGGGTGGAGAGATCGAGTTGACCCGATTTTTTTGTCCCGTTGTGGCATTTCCGGCAGTTGCTTTTCAGCAGCGGCTCGACGTGTGTGCGCCAGATGCCCTCCGCGGGGTCGGGTGTTGACCGCTTCTCTTGGTCGTCACCCCGGAGCAACCCGCTGCCGGTAAGCAGGACCGGGAGGAAAACGAGCATGTTCCAGGGCAATCGTAGAATCATGGGGACCAAACCGGAATCACGGTCAGGAGGTGGGGAAAGCGGGCCAATCAGGAAGACCACTCTATTGTATCAGGGGCTGACCTGTCCGACTCCCCCGATTCGGATGGAACTCCTGCTTCCTGGCAATCTTTCCGAATCCTCCCCGGGTACCGTTTT
The DNA here is from genome assembly GCA_036336715.1 of Planctomycetota bacterium. Lineage (GTDB taxonomy): Bacteria > Planctomycetota > Planctomycetia > Pirellulales > Pirellulaceae > JABAAE01. Next base: position 5,364 of record JAYZFP010000098.1, on the reverse strand, counting down.
CGGTTTCGAAATCGCACTGCCGGGCAACATGGGGCCGGTTGGGCTGGGGAACGATGGCGGTTGCCCTGACCGGCCACGGGGATTCATCCCCATCGTTTTTCGTATTCGGCTTTCATGAATGCCAGGCCATCCCGGGATAGCTGCTCTTCGGATTCATACATCCGTCGCCAGATCTTGGTGGCGGCAACCAGTTCGGGCAGGGCCAGGCCAAAAGCTTCGATCATCAGCCAACCGTCGTAGCCGATTTCCTTGATGGTGTCGAAGTTTTCACTCCAGCGGACATTTCCACTGCCTGGAGTGCTGCGGTCGTTTTCGGAAATATGGATGTGACAGATCATGTCGGCAGCTCCCCGGATCGCACCAGCCACATCTTTTTCTTCAATGTTCGAGTGAAAGGTGTCGTACATGATGCGGCAATTCGGATGATCCACCTCCTTGGCAAACCGGGCGGCATCCCCATGGGTGTTGAGCAGGTAGCATTCAAATCGGTTCAGTGCCTCCACACCCAGGGTCACCGAGACCGAACCGGCATGCTCGGCAACCGCCCGCATGCTTTCCACGCCATGCTTCCATTCCTCTTCGGTTGGACCGGCACCCGAGAACAGGCCCAGTGCAGAATGGTAAGGTCCCACCAGGTGGGTTGCACCGACTGCCGCACAGCAATCGAGGGCTTTTTTTGTCAACTTCACCCCCTGGCTCCTGACCGAAGCATCGGGACTGATCGGGTTGTCCTCTTCGGTTCGAACGGTGACGGCCGTTCGTTCCAGGCCAAGGTCATCCAGTCGCTTTCCCCAGGCGGCGTAATCAAGGTCATAGTTGAACAGCGGGATTTCCACACCGTCATAACCCATGGCCTTGAGTGACTCCAGAACGGGCATCAGGTCATCGTTGAGTTCACCATTCCAAAGCAACAGGTTCATGCCGAATTTCATTTTGTTCTCCGATTGTCATGGGCCGCGCCGTGAGGGAGCGCCGCAGGGGGTTCTGTTCCCGGGCCGTTTCAGGTTACGTGGACCAGCAGATCCCTCAAAAGTGACGGTCTGCTGGTTCAGTGGATCTGCACCGGATCGAAATAGAGTTCGTTGATCCGGGATGCGATTTTTTCTCTTGCCGAATCAAAAAAATCAAACAGGTGACCCGGCAAGGGAAGTAGTTTAACACGTTGCATCACCTGATTCAGCCTCCCCAGCAATTTTTCGTTGTCCGCGTAATCTTCCAGGAACCGGACTTCGCGGAATCGATTTACGAACCAGCCCAGGTTCTCAGCGGGCAGGGTGGAAAAAAGGGAGACGATCGCCTCGACTCGCTGCTCATCCAGGCGAGCGAGCAATTCGTAATATTCATCCAGTTTTCCCGGATGATTGCGAATCAGGTTTTCATCCAGCAGAAGTTCCACCAGGATATGCCCCAGGAACCCTGGCCGGAATCCGGGGTCGGGGGCCAGCAGGTCCCGTGCTTCGACCGTCAACTCGAGGCAGAGAGATTGGAACACCGGAGTCTGGTGAAACCAGTCGTCATCAGCATGGTGCCGGATCACTCCCTGTGCCAGCTCGCATTCCTCACGGGTTCTATCTCCCTCCAGGAACTCTCTGGCGGAGCGTGACCTGGCTTTGATTTTTCGACCAACCACGTTCAGCCAGTCAGGCACAGCCACGCCGGCGAGAAACCAGGGGCTTGCCTCTTTACCGAGAAACGGGAAAGCATGGGCAAAATAATTCATTCCAACGGTCATCCATGAAAGTCGGTCGGCAACCATTCTGTCGGCAACCATTTCCCCAGGGAACCGGATGCCTTACCGGGTTCAATCGGTATTTCGTTTCTTGACCATTGTGATCTGGTTGCCGCTTTCGTTGTGGCTGACCTGGGTCATGAAGGTTCGAATCAGGAGCAGACCGCGACCTGACGGCTTTTCGAGGTTTTCAGCCGAAGTCGGGTCGGGTACACGGTTGGGTTCAAAGCCGGGACCTTCGTCCTCGACCCGCACGACAATCTCTTCTTCCGAGATTTCCGCGTCGATCTTGACCTTTCGGTCCCGATAGGGATCGAGTGATGTTCGTTTCTCGATTTCGTCCCGGTAACCACTGCCGTCCCCTTCATCCCTGAGGGCGGAGTCAACTTCCAGGTTGCCATGATGCATGGCGTTGAGCAGTGATTCATCGAGCGCGACGCCCACCCGCAGGCGTTCGGTCTCATCCCAACCGATCATGTGGCTTTGCAAATGTTCAATAGTTGGCGGGATCAGGGTGCTATCGTTCTCGAGCGAAAAGGAAAGGCTGGATTTGGTGATTCGACTGAGCACTTGTTCTGTTTTTCTCTGTTTGAGGGAAACCGCGAGGATACTCTTGGAAATGGCGATCAAGTCACGGGCCATCCTGCTTTTGGGGCAGTAACTCGCGGCACCCCCCTTGAGCGCTTCGAGGGCCAGGTCCTCGGATCCCTGGGATGTGATGATGATGACGGGGATCACCGGGTACCTGGTTTTGACCTGGTGGACGAGCTGGAAGCCGTCCATTTCAGGCATCTTGAGGTCAGAGATGACCAGGTCCGGAAGGTGCTCTCCAATATGCAACAGCGCAGCGTCACCGTCGTCGCAGACATCGACTTTCCAATCGGTATTCTTGGAAAGCAGGGTACTGATCAATTTTCGGTCGACAGCAGAATCGTCGACCACCAACACGCTGGTCACCATCTGTCTCCAGAAATTGTCATTTTGCCGATGCAGAACGAGAGAGGAAAGAAACCAAGCAAGTGTAGGCCAATTATAAGGAAATCAGGGAACAATCAACAAAACGGCCCCTGAATTCACCCTCGGAATGAAGATAATCCGGGTGAAGCCGATTCTTTCTAATGGTACCGGCTCGATCACCTTTACCCATCGGACACGATTTTTCCGGCAATACGGAACCATGAAAGATCAACCGTTTCCCAGTGCCTGGAACATTTCCCGCAATTCTTCTTCGACCGCTTCTTCCGAACTGACAGTTTGAGAGATTTCTTCCCGCAACAGGACACCGAAGCGTTTTCGCATGCGGTGTACCGATACCTTGACTGCATTTTCAGTGATTCCAAGCGTTTCGGCCACTTCCCGGTAGGGGACCTTTTCCTGGTCACCTACGAGATAGGGTTGGGTCCTGTTGAATTGTTCCAACCGGTTGTTCCGGGAATATTCGTTTCGCAGCTTTTCCAGGGTGGTGGCCAGGAGCGTCATCGCCCAGCGCCGGGAGTACAGGTTTTCCGCGGTGGCCAGATCGACCGGCTCCAGGGCGTATTGCTCTTCGCCGCGTGCAAGGTCCAGCGAGATCTTTTTCAGTTGGCCGCCACGCTTGATGGCCTGGTGGCTCCTCCAATGGTTGGAAATGAAATTTTTCAGGGAGGTCAGCAGAAATGTCCTGAACCGGCCCCGGTTGGGATCGGCTTTTTCGATCGTGTTTTTTTCCAGCATGCTGGCAAAAAATGCCTGGGTCAGGTCACTGCTTTCCTCTGGTTGGAAACCCCGACGGCGAACGTAGGCATAGAGCGGGTACCAGTACCGTTCGCACAACGTTTCGAGCGCCAGTCGGGAATCCTCTGCTGAATCAGGGTGGGACGCCGCAACCACGAGGCTCCATTGCGTCGTCGCAAAGACGCGTTCTTTGGGTAGGGAGGCCGGCGTTTTGTCGGTAGAATCGCCTTGCATGATCGGAAGCACTACAATGGATTGGACAACAACTGTTGGAAGGTCACCTCGGGCAGGAAACGACGTAACGGGCAAAACGACTACCGGGCGAATCATCATCTCGCGTGCAGACGCATTATGAACCATCATTCGGTGTCCGAAAACAACCTTTTTGCGAACCTTCGCAAGGTTGTTGGCAATTCGCAATCAGCGATAGCCCGGTGCCGGTGTTTCCCGGTTCTTTTGACAGCTGCCCCGGGGGATTTTGCGATGAATGCCTCGTGCCCAAAAACTTTGAGTCCGCCCCGCAAAATTTCCCGTTGTCCGTTAGCCGTTGTTCCGTTAACCGACAGACCTTTCACCCGGCAGTCCCGTACCCATTCACCGAACCGATTGATTTCAGGCAGATGGCAAACCCTAGCAGCAGCAATGATGTCCTCCCTCCCTTTCACCTGGCTTTCCCGGTGGTCGATCTTCAGGCAACTCGCTCGTTTTATGAGCAGGTCATTGGATGCCGGATCGGCAGGACAAGTGACCGCTGGATTGACTTCGATTTTTTTGGCCACCAGGTGACGGCACACCTGGTGGATTGCATGCCGCAGGTCAGCACGAACCCGGTGGATGGCAAGCAGGTACCCTCGAGTCATTTCGGTGCGGTGCTCGATTGGGAATCGTGGCATCGGCTGCGGGACCGGCTGGTGGCTGGCAAGCTGGAGTTTTTGATCGGACCCTACCTCCGTTTTCAAGGAGAGCCTGGGGAGCAGGCAACCCTGTTCATCACCGATCCCAGTGGAAATGGGCTCGAGTTCAAGTCCTTCAAAAATCCGGACCGCCTGTTTGCGACTTGAAAGCCGGTAAACCGTACACCTTTATCCTGAAATGCGATGTCCACGAACCACCCGATCAGCCTGTTTGATCTTTTTTCCATAGGGATGGGCCCTTCCAGTTCCCACTCGGTAGGTCCCATGCGGGCCATCCGGAAATTCCTCGATCGGTTGTCACAGGATGGAGTTGACGATGAGGTCAGTCGGATCGAGGTTGACCTGTACGGATCGCTGGCCCTGACCGGAATCGGGCACGGTACGGATCGTGCGATTATTCTGGCGATCTGTGGCTACGCGCCGGAAACGGTTGACCCCGACCGTGTGGCCAATATTGTTCAACAGGTGCAACAAGGGCGGGAAATCAGTTGGGGTGAATCCCGGTCCATTGAATTTGATCCCAGCAGGGACATTCGTTTTCTCCGCAGGGAATCCCTTGACTTTCATCCGAACGGGATGGTGATTCGGGCCCTCGCAAACAGCGAAAAGACGGTACTTGAAAAAACCTATTATTCCGTTGGGGGGGGCTTCGTGGTGGACGGAGACTCGATCGGCAAAGAAGAGGGCGATCCGGTCGATCTTCCGTTTGCCTACGATTCGGCGGAACAGTTGCTTGAGCTGGCGCGCAAACACAGGATGGCAATCAGTCGAATTGTCTGGGAGAACGAAAAAAGCATGCGGCCCGAGGAGGAGATCCGCAAAAGGATACTCGATCTGTGGACGGTCATGAAACAATGCGTCGAACGGGGCTGCCGGCAGACGGGGATCCTGCCGGGGGGGCTCAAGGTCGAACGCCGGGCAGCCGCTCTCTACAGGTCACTGCAGTCCAAGTACGAAACCAAGCAGGAGGATCCGTTGACGCTGCTCGACTGGGTTGACCTGTTTGCC